>NZ_JBFAPA010000002.1:0-331327 GCF_040675465.1 Actinocrispum sp. NPDC049592
AGACAGGCTGGACCCTGCTGGCCGGCGAGTTGCTGAGATCCATCAGCGCCCTCGGCACCGAGGTGTTCGTACCGCAGTTCCCACCCCCACACCCCTGGGAAGGAGAGGCACAACGATGAACACCATCATGGGCCTCAACGCCCACAAGGGAAGGAAGCTCGCGGTACGGCTGCTGGCTGAGGACAGTGAGGAGGACGCGGGGACACTGGCGCCGGATGACCGCCTCACGTGTCACGTGCATGGTAGGTGGATCCACCAGTGCGTGAGTTCGGCGGCGCACGTCAACCGGGTTACTCGGCATCGGTGGTGCCGGTCTTGTGAGGCCGAGTTGACTGTGGCTGTGGATGAGTTTGCTGGCACTATTGCTATGTCCTGTCCTCGGTGTGGTGGTGGGTTGAGCGCTGCGAGTTCGCGGTTGATGGCTGCTTGTCGGCGGAGCCTTCAGATGGTCTTTGCTTCTGGGGGTTCTGCTGCCGCTGCTTGAACTTGGGCGTCGGATGGATGCGGAGCCTCTAGGTGGGTTGTCCTCGCCGGACGGGCAGCGCCACCCAGAGGGGATGAGGGACAGGGCACGAAGGCGGGGTCTGTTGCGCTTCGCGTTCATGGGTCACCCACATCGGTGATGGCCTTGCGTGGCACTGAAATCGCGGGTTGTGCCCGGTAGTATGGAGCTATGCAAGGCAGTGGGAACCATTGGGGTAAAACAAAAGAAGAGATCATCGCTGCCCTGCAGGACATCGAGGCGCAGGGTCGGCGGATCGAGTACACCGGGCTGGAGCTAGTGGCCCACCTGAACAACCAGGGCCTCGCCACCGAACTCGGCTACTCCAACCCCGCCGCGCTGCTCGTGCACGCGCTACGAATTTCCCCCAAGGAAGCCAAACTCCGGCTAGCCCAAGCCGAAGCGCTGTTCCCCAGCATCACCCCCACCGGCTCCATCATCAAGCCCGCCCTGCCCGCAACCTCCGCCGCTCTGGCCGCCGGAGACATCGGGTCCGAGGCCGTGGATGTCATCCGTAAGACTCTCAAGGACCTGCCGGATCTGGAGCCCGAGAAGCTCGCTCTGGCTGAGTCCACCATGGTCGCCCAAGCCGCCGAGGACGACCCCAACGCCCCGCTTCGGCACCCGGGTGCGCAACATCGTCGATCCCGACGGCCCACCCCCGCCCGATCCGGAACCGAAACAGCCCGACCGGATGCTGCACATCCGCGGTCGCCGCGACGGTGGCCTTGACTTCCGCGGCCACCTGCCCGCTGAAGACGCCCATCTGCTGCACCCGGTGATCAAGAAGGGTGAGCAGCGCCCCACCGACCGTGCCGATGACCGGAGTCAGGCCGAACGCACCGCTGATGCGTTCGTGGAGACCCTGCGGATGGCAGCCCAGTGCCCCGCCAAGCGCACCAAGAATGGGCTGCGCACGCCGGTCGCCATCACGATCTCCTATGACGATCTGCTCAAGGACCTCGACGACCGCATCCTCGTCGGCCCGGACACCTACCTCACCGCGAGGGAAGCCCGCCGCATCGCCTGCGACAGCCACGTGTTCCCCGCAGTCCTCGGCAGCAAGTCCGAACCCCTCGACATCGGCGTCAGCTCCTACACCGTCCCCGCCCACATCCGCCGCGCATTGATCCTGCGCGACGGAGGCTGCGCCTTCCCCAGCTGCGGAGTAGCCGCCAGTGCCTGCGACGGCCACCACATCATCCACTGGCGCAACCACGGCCCCACCAAAATCGACAACCTCGTACTGCTCTGCCCCCACCACCACCGGTTGGTTCACCGCAGCGACTGGACCATCCAGATGATCGACCGCACCCCACAGTTCATTCCACCGGCGTACATCGACCCGCACCGCCGCCCCAGAACCAACTCCGCCCGAAGATCCATACCCACCGCCGCCTGACCCCAGGGCCAGCAGGTGACCGGGCGCGACCCTCAAGCCCGCGCCCCAATATGGACCTACCCGCTTCCCCTGCCGAGGCCGCCGACGGAACCCATGTCAAACCGAACCGCGCCCCAACCCATCGAGCCCCTAGTGGTCCTGCAGGGCAGGCATGGCCAGGATTTTGTCCGCGGCTACTTCGCGGCCGCCGGCGTTCAACAGGGCGGCGCGGAACTGGGTAGCGCGTTCGTGGAAGCGTTTCTCGGTGAGGAGGCGCGTGAGTTTGGCGAGGATCTCCTCGATGTCGGCGGTGTGGGGATCGGTTGTGAGGGCTATGCCGGCGTCTTGGGCGCGGATGGCGACGTCATAGCAGTCGGCCCACAGGGGGCGGATGAGCTGGGGTTTGCCGAAGTAGAGGCCTTCGTGGAAGCTGTTGGCGCCACCGTGGTTGACGAACACGCGGACGTTCTCGTGGGCCAGCACGTCCAGTTGGGAAGGCAGCCAGCTTTCGATGCGGAGATTGCCTGGGAGTGCTGCGGGGAGGAGCTTCTGTTGATCGACAGGGAGTTTCCACAGCACGGAATGGGTTCCCTGGAGTTTGCGGGCAACGTCCACGAAAGCGGCGATCTGTGTCCGAGTCAGGCGGGTGAGAGTGCCTAGTCCGATGTAGACGACTGAGTCCTGTGCGTCCAGCCAGGCGTTCAGTTCGCTGGGAGGGGCTTCGGGGAGGGGAGGGATCATCGGGCCGACCATGTGGAGCTTGTCGAGGTGCTTGAACGGGTAGTCCAGGCCGTCGACCGTGTAACACAGGATCATCGCCGACTTGTTGACCAGTGTGGGGTTGATGCGGTCGTCGAGGGCGATGCCCAGGCGGTTGCAGATCTTGAAGAACCGCCGCCACTTCCGCACGATGTCCCAGCTCAGCAACAGGGGGTGCACCACCCGGGGTTTGAAGAACGCCCAGTTGGCGAACTTCTCCCGCGGCGTCATCCGCACCGAAAGCCCGGAGAACGGACCCGGATACCCCGGCGGCAGATACCGATTCAGGATATAGCTCGGCATGTACGGTGAGCTCAGCACGTAGGGGACCTTCAACGTGATCGCACACCGGATCGCGTAACTCGCGAAGTCATTGTCCGACACCATCAACGCGGGCTTCAGCGAAGTCACGACCGAGGCCAGCTGCTCGTACTTGGTGATCGACAAGGTCGGATCGTAAGTGTGCAACACAGTCGCACGCAGCGCGCGGAATCGACCACGCTGGGTGGTTTTCCGGTACATCGCGTCGGAGAACTGTGAGGGGGAGTTCTCCGGGATGGGGTCGCCCAGGGAGACGAACCGCAACCCCGGCACCTTCTCCACGTCCGCGCGACGGTGTTCGTCGGTGGCGAAGTACACCTCCCGCCCGCCCCGGCGCGCCACCTCACCGGCTAACACCAGAGCGGGGTTGAGCAGGCCGTAGGGCGACGAACTGACGAACAGGATCGGGCGGTCCATAGTGCTCCCTAGTCGGCGGTCCAGGTGACCGGTAGCTCGTGCACGCCGAAGAGGATGCCGTCGTACTTGAACGGCAGGTCCTCCACCGGCATGGCCAGATCGAGCGTGGGGATCCGGGAGAACAGCACCTGGTAGGCGATCTCGATCTCGGCGCGGACAAGGTTCTGACCCAGGCACTGGTGCACGCCGTACCCGAAGGCCACGTGGTGCTTGGCCGGCCGGCTCGGGTCGAACTCGGCGGCCCGGTCGAACGCCTCGACGTCGTGGTTCGCCGCAGCCACCAAGGGCACGATGCCCTCACCGGCGCGGATCAGCTCCCCGCCGATCTCGACATCCTCGACGGCCACCCGCAACGACACGAGGTCGGCCACGGAAGCGAACCGCAACACCTCTTCCACCGCGCGCGGATCCCCGATCCACTGGCGGTTCAGCAAAAGCATCACCGTGCCGATGGCGATGTTGTTCGCGGTCGTCTCGTGTCCCGCGATCAGCAGCAGCAACCCGACGCCCACGATCTCCTCGGCCGTCAGGGAATCACCGGCGAGCAGCTTGGAAATCAGGTCGGTGCCACGGAACCGCTGCTTGATCGACACCAGCCGGTTCAGATAGGTGACCAGCGCGCCGACCGCTTCCTCACGTTCCTCCTGTGTGGACGTGAAGCGCACGAGCGTCCGGGTGTGCTCCTCGAAGAACTCGTGGTCCGAGTAGGGAACCCCGAGCATCGCGCAGATCACCAGCGACGGCACCGGCAAGGCGAAATCGTTCACCAGATCCGCGGGCGGACCGGCGGCCAGCATCGCGTCCACCCGGCTGTTCACGATCTTCTCGATCGCCGGCCGCAGCTCACGGATCTTGCGCACGGTGAACTCGGGGATCAGCGTCTTGCGGAACCGGCCGTGATCCGGCTGGTCGTACCCGACGAACCAGCCAGGGATCTGCTCTGGCAACGGAACCGTCTGCACGTCACCGAGGTTCGGGAAGCCCTCGTGCGTGGGGTTCGAGCTGATCTGCGGGCTGGTCAGCACGGTCCGCACGTCCTGATGCCGGGTGACCAGCCAAACCGTGCTGCCGTTCGGGAGCTGCGAGCGGACCAGGCCCTCCCGTTGCCGCAGGTCGGCGTACTCGACCGGCGGGGAGATCTGCCCGTGCTTGCGGCGCGGGAAGTCGATCATGACCGCCATTGCCTACGCTCCCAACCGGTTGTGCACATCGAGGATCATCGTGGCGGCGGTTTCGCGGCCACCGGCGGCCAGCTGCCGCGCGCGGAACTCTTCGGCGCGCTCCCGGAACGACGGTTCGGTGAGCACACGGTTGATCTTGCCGACGACGTCCTCGACGTCGATCGTGTCCGAGTTGTTCAGTGTCAGGCTTATCCCGGCGTCCTCGCCGCGCACGGCCTGGTCGTGGCAGTCCACCCAGAGCGGGTAGATCACCATTGGCTTGCCGAAGTACAGGCCCTCGTTGAACCCGCCGCCGCCACCGTGGTTGAGGAACAGCTTGACATGGGGGTGCGCCAGAACGTCCAATTGCGACGGTACCCAGCTCTCCACGCGCAGGTTCGGCGGCAGCGCCTCGGGCAGCAGTTCCTGTTGCGCGAGAGGAAGTTTCCACAGCACGTGGTGCTGTCCGTCCAGCTTGCGGGCGACGTCGACGAACGCCTCCACCTGCTGGCGGGTCAGCCGGGTGATCGTGCCCAGTCCCATGTAGACGACCGACTCGTGCGAGTCGAGCCAGGACCCCAGCTCACCGGCCGGCGCCTCGGGCAGCGGTGGAACCATCGCGCCCAGCAGGTGCATTTTCTCCGGCAGCGGGATCGGGTAGTCCATCCCCGGCACGGTGTAGGACAGCAGCAGCTCGGCATGCTCCACAATGGCCCCAGGCGCGCCGCTTTCCTTGCTGATGCCCAGTTCTGTGTTCGTCTTGATGGCGCCCTTCAACGCGTTGACCATCGTCGGGTTGAACATCATCCGCATCTTGCGCAGCTTCAGCATCCGGTGCGAGATCTTCTGGCCCAGCGACATCTTCAGCGGCAGCCCCGAGTTCGGCATCGGGAACCCCTTGGGAACCCGCGGGAACAGCACGTTGCTCGGCATGAACGGCGCCGCGATCACGTACGGGATCTTGCGTGTGATGGCCAGCCGGCCGGCGAACCGCGCGATCGTGTCTGTGACGATCAGCCCCGGCTTGATCTCGTCGGCCAAAGCGTTGAGCCGCACGTACTTGTCCGGCCGCAGGCTCGGCGGCCAGGTGTGCAACGCGGTCGCACGCAGCGCCTTCCACTTGGTCCGCTGCGTGATCTCCCGGTAGGTGCCCTCGTCCCACTTGGTCGGGGTCAGCTCGGGGATCTCCGGGCCGAGCGAGGTGAACCGCAGGCCCTCCACCTTCTCCACGTCGTCCTGGTGTTCCTCGTCGCACGCGAACCAGACTTCGGTGCCGCGCTGGGCGATCTCGGCGGCGACCACGAGCATCGGGTTGAGCATGCCGCTTCCGGACGTACTGACGAACAGTATCGGGCTCATGGCTGGCATCGTGGGGGCCGCGTCGCTGGTGATTCCGCTACACAACAACTAGGGGATTGCGGGCATGCGGTGAAGTTCACTCACGCCTATGGACCCGATGCCCAGTGACAAGGTTGTGGCCGCGCTGCGTGCCTCTGTCAAGGAGACCGAGCGGCTGCGGCGGGAGAACGCCCGGCTGGTCGCCGCGGCCACCGAGCCGATCGCGATCGTGGCGATGAGCTGCCGGTTCCCCGGCGGGATCGGCTCGCCCGAGCAGTTGTGGGACCTGGTGGTGTCGGGGCGGGACGCCATCACCGGTTTTCCGGCCGACCGTGGCTGGGACCTGGCCGGGCTGGACGAGGGCGGCGCGCGGATCACCCGCGCGGGTGGCTTCCTGGACCGGCTCGCCGAGTTCGACCCCGGGTTCTTCGGTATCTCGCCGCGCGAGGCGCTGTCCATGGACCCGCAGCAGCGGCTGCTGCTCGAGACCGCCTGGGAGACGCTGGAACGGGCCGGCCTGGACGCGACCACGCTCAAGGGCAGCAAGACCGGCGTTTTCGTTGGCCTGAGCGGCACTGACTACGCGTACCTGACGCTGAACTCGCTCAACGACGTGGACGGCAGCGTCGGCACTGGGATGGGCGCGGGCGCGGCGTCCGGCCGTATCTCCTACACGTTCGGTTTGGAGGGCCCGACCGTCACAGTCGACACGGCCTGCTCATCCTCCCTGGTGGCACTCCATTTCGCCACCCAGGCCCTGCGCAACGGGGAATGCTCGCTGGCTCTGGTCGGTGGCGTGACCGCGATGTCCACGCCGGGCGCGTTCGTCGAGTTCAGCCGCCAGGGCGGGCTGGCCCCGGACGGCCGTTGCAAGGCCTTCGCCGAGGCCGCGGACGGCACCGGCTGGGGTGAGGGCGCAGCGGTCATCCTGGTCGAGAAGCTGTCCGATGCGCGCAGGAACGGTCACCAGGTGCTGGCTCTGGTCCGCGGCACCGCAGTGAACTCCGATGGCGCGTCGAACGGTCTGACCGCCCCGAACGGTCCCGCGCAGCAAAGGGTCATCCGGCAGGCACTGGGCGCCGCCGGACTGTCCTCCCAGGACATCGATGTCGTCGAGGCGCACGGCACGGGCACCAGGCTGGGCGACCCGATCGAGGCGCAGGCCCTGCTGGAGACCTACGGCCAGGAGCGGGAACGTCCGCTGCTCCTGGGATCGGTGAAGTCCAACATCGGCCACACCCAGGCCGCCGCCGGCCTGGCCGGGATCATCAAGACCGTGATGGCCATGCAGCACGGCATGGTCCCCAAGACGTTGCATGTGGACGAACTATCGTCGCATGTGGACTGGACTGCCGGGTCTGTCGAAGTGGTCACCCAGAACACCCGCTGGCCGGACACCGGCCGCCCCCGTGCTGCGGGCATCTCGGCCTTTGGTGTCACCGGAACCAACGCGCACGCCATCCTCGAACAGCCACCGGCCGAGGAAACCGCAGAACCAGCTCCCGTCCGCACCCCGGCAGCCCTGTCCTGGACCGTCTCGGGCCGGACGCGCGATGCCCTGCGAGCACAGGCAACCACCCTATTGTCCTTTGTAGACGACCGACCCGCATTGGACCCGAGTGACATCGCACTGTCCCTGGCGGCGCATCGGGCGAGCTTCGAGTACCGGCTGGCGGTGATCGGCTCCGGCCGGACGGTTCTGCGCGACACCCTCGCCTCCTGGATCTCCGGCGCCCCCGCGCCCGGCACGATCCAGGCGCACACCTCGGGCCATGGCAAACTGGCCGCCGTTTTCGCTGGTCAGGGTGCCCAGCGTCTCCGTATGGGCAAGGAGTTGCACGAGCGGTTCCCGGTGTTCGCCGAGGCGCTCGACGCCGTCCTGGCCCATCTGGACCCAGGCCTCAAGGACGTCATGTGGGGAACGGACGCCGGGTCGCTGAACCAGACCGGCGCGACCCAGCCGGCGTTGTTCGCGTTCGAGGTGGCTTTGTTCCGGCTGCTGGAGTCCTGGGGTGTCAAGCCGGACTTCGTCGCGGGCCACTCGATCGGTGAGATCGCCGCTGCGCATGTCGCTGGTGTGCTGACCTTGGAGGACGCCTGCACGCTGGTCTCCGCACGAGGCCGTCTGATGCAGGCGCTGCCGCAGGGTGGAGCGATGGTCTCGCTGCGTGCCACCGAAGACGAAGTGCTTCCGCTGCTCACCGGGAAGGTGTCGATCGCGGCCGTCAACGGACCGTCCTCTGTGGTCATCTCCGGCGAAGAGGCCGAGGTGCTCGCGATCGCGGAGCGGTTCGACAAGACCCGGCGGCTCAAGGTCTCGCACGCGTTCCACTCGCCGCTGATGGACCCGATGCTCACCGAGTTCCGCGCGGCCGTGGCCAAGCTGTCCTTCAGCAGCCCCAAGATCCCGATGGTCCGCACCGCCGCGACCAGCAAGCCGGTCACCAGCCCCGAATACTGGGTGTCGCACGTGGCCGGGACGGTCCGGTTCGCCGACGGCCTCGCCGAGCTGGAGTCCGCTGGCGTCAACACGTTCCTGGAGATCGGCCCGGACGGCGTGCTCACCGCGATGGCCCAGGACTGCCTGGCCGAGGACTCGCTGGCGGTCGCGGCCGTCCGCAAGGACCGCGACGAAGAGGTTTCCCTGGTCACGGCCCTGGCCGGGCTGCACGTCCACGGCGTGCGATTGGACTGGACCGCTGTGCACGCGGGCACCGGTGCCCGCCGGGTCGACCTGCCCACCTATGCGTTCCAGCACGAGCGGTTCTGGCCAGAGACCGCGGACACCGACAGTTACGAGGATGTCGACTCGCTGTTCCGGGTGAACTGGGTGCCCGCGCCCGCGACGGGCTCCACCGCCGTGCCGAGCATGATCGAGCTGACCGGCGACCTGGCGGCCCTCGACGACGTGCCGGACGTGGTTCTGGTCCGGGTCAACGGCAAAGGCGACGACAAGGTGGCGAAAGCCCATGAGGTCGCCAACTACGTGCTGAAGACGGTCCAGGACTGGCTCGCCGACAGCCGTTTCGCCCCCGCCCGCCTCGTCTTCGCCACCAGCGGCGCGGTCGCGGCCGACGACAACGAGTCGATCACCGACGTCGCCGCCGCCAGTGTCTGGGGCCTGGTGCGGACGGCGCAGGCGGAGAACCCGGGCGCGTTCGTGCTCGCGGACCTCGACGACGCCGAGTCCTCTTTGGAGCGTCTGCCGCGCCTGCTGACCTCGGACGAGCCGCAGTTCGTCATCCGTGACGGCAAGGCCCGCGTCGGCCGGATCGTCAAGCTGTCCTGTTCGCCGGGCACGCCGAGCTGGGATCCCGAGGGCACGGTGCTGATCACCGGCGGTACCGGCGGTCTGGGTGCCCTGATGGCCCGGCACCTCGTCGGTGACCATGGCATGAAACGGCTTCTGCTGGTCAGCCGGTCCGGAATGGAGGGTCCGGCCGCGCTCGCCCTGCAGGCCGAGCTGATCGCGCACGGCGCCGAGGTCACGATCACCTCGTGCGACATGGCCGACCGTGACGCCGTTGCCGGCCTGATCGAAAGCATCCCGGCCGAGCATCCGCTGACCATGGTTCTGCACACCGCGGGCGTTCTGGACGATGGTGTGGTCGGTTCGCTGACACCGGAACGGATCGGCACGGTGTTCGGGCCCAAGGCCGACGGTGCCTGGTACCTGCACGAGCTCACCGAAGGTATGGACCTGTCGGCGTTCGTCATGTTCTCCTCGGTCGCCGGCGTGATGGGCAGCCCGGGCCAGGCCAACTACGCCGCCGCCAACGCTTTCATGGACGCCCTGGCCCAGTACCGGGCCTCGCAGGGCCTGGCCGCGACCTCGCTGGCGTGGGGCGCCTGGGCCCGCGAGTCCGGCATGACCGCCCGCCTGACCAGCGGCGACATCCAGCGCATGGCCCGCTCGGGCATGTCGCCGCTGTCCGCCGAGCAGGGCATCGCGCTGTTCAACGTGGCCACCGCGGGCCACCACAGCGTGGTCATCCCGATCCGCGTCGACCAGTCCGTGCTGCTCGGTCAGGACCACGTGCCGCCGATGCTGCGCGGCCTGGTGGGCCAGACCAAAGCCATCGAGCCGCCAGGCGCGACCGCGCTGACCCGCAGGCTCGCCGGGGTCCGCGAGAACGAGCGGCTGGCCATGCTCGTCGACCTCGTCCGCGCCGAGGTGGCCGTGGTTCTGGGGCACACGTCCGCGGAGAGCGTCGAGGTCGGCCGGGCTTTCCGGGACCTAGGCTTCGACTCGCTGACCGCAGTCGAACTCCGCAACCGCATCAACGACGCCACCGGGCTCTCCCTGCCCGCCACCGTTGTCTTCGACTACCCGACGCCGACGGTGCTCGCCGGGCATCTCCTCGACGAACTGCTGGGCAGCGACGGCGAACTGTTCATGCCCAACGCCGTCGGTACCACCGACGACCCGATCGTGATCGTCGGCATGGCCTGCCGATACCCGGGCGGGGTCGGTTCGCCGGAGGACCTGTGGCAGCTCGTCGCCGAGGGACGCGATGGGATCACGGCATTCCCGACGAACCGGAACTGGGACACGTTCGGGCGCGGCGAAAGCGAGACGCTGACCGGCGGGTTCCTGCACGAGGCCGGGGAGTTCGACGCGGACTTCTTCGGGATCTCCCCGCGCGAGGCCGTCGCGATGGACCCACAGCAACGCCTGCTGCTGGAGACCGCGTGGGAAGCCGTTGAGCGGGCTGGGATCGAGCCGACCTCGTTGCGGGGTACGCAATCCGGCGTGTTCATCGGCGCCACGGAGGGTGCGTACCTGGACATCGTGGTGCGGTCCGGTAGTGACCTCCGTGGGCACCTGCTCACGGGCATCGCCGCGAGTGTGCTCTCCGGACGGTTGTCGTACACGCTGGGGCTTGAGGGACCTGCGGTCACGGTCGACACGGCGTGTTCGTCGTCGCTGGTGGCCATGCACTGGGCTACACAGTCGTTGCGGTCGGGGGAGTGCTCGCTGGCGCTGGCCGGTGGTGTCTGTGTGATGGCGTCCCCGGATGGCTTCGGGGAGTTCGACAAGCAGGGTGGCCTCGCCAACGACGGCCGCTGCAAGTCCTTCGCGGACGCGGCGGACGGTACCGGCTGGTCCGAGGGCGTTGGCATTCTGGTGCTGGAGCGTCAGTCCGATGCCATCCGCAACGGGCACAAGATCCTCGCGGTGGTCAAGGGTTCCGCAGTCAACCAGGATGGCGCGTCGAATGGCCTGACCGCCCCGAATGGCCCGTCGCAGCAGCGCGTGATCCGTCAGGCGCTTGCGAACGCTGGCCTGTCCACTGTCGACGTTGATGTGGTCGAGGCGCACGGCACGGGTACCACTCTCGGTGACCCGATCGAGGCGGGCGCCCTGCTGGCGACCTACGGCCAGAACCGTGAGACTCCGCTGCTGCTGGGGTCGATCAAGTCGAACATCGGCCACAGCCAGTCCGCATCCGGCGTCGCTGGCGTGATCAAGATGGTCCAGGCCATCCAGCACGGTGTCGCACCCAAGACCCTGCATGTCGACGAGCCCTCGTCCCATGTGGACTGGACGTCCGGCGCTGTCGAGCTGCTGACGGACGCCATCGACTGGCCGGAGACCGGCCGCCCGCGTCGAGCGGGTGTGTCTTCGTTCGGGATCAGCGGCACCAACGCGCACGTGATCATCGAACAGGCTCCGCCTGCTGAGCCACCGGCCGAACGTGCGGAGCCGCCAGCTGTGGTGCCGTGGGTCGTATCGGCCCGCACCGAGGCTGCCTTGGATGCTCAGCTGGCCCAGATTCACCGCGTCGAGCAGGAGCCGCTGGACGTCGGTTACTCCCTTGCGACCGCAAGGACTCCGTTCGAGCACCGGGCCGTTCTGCTTGGCGGGGACGAGGTCGCCCGCGGTGTCGCCGCGGATGGCAAGCTGGCCTTCCTGTTCGCCGGTCAGGGCGCCCAGCGGCTGAACATGGGCAAGCAGCTTTACGAGCGGTTCGGGCCCTTTGCCAAGGCGTTCGACGAGGTCATGCTGGAGTTCGAGCCCAAGGTCCGGCAGGTGGTCTGGGGGACCGACCATGCCCTGTTGAACCGGACCATCTTCGCCCAGCCAGCCTTGTTCGCGATCGAGGTCGCGCTTTACCGGCTCGTGGAGTCGTGGGGGGTGCGGCCGGACTACGTTGCGGGGCACTCGATCGGTGAGATCGCGGCCGCGCATGTGGCCGGGATGTTGTCGTTGAGCGACGCCAGCACATTGGTCGCCGAACGCGGCCGGTTGATGGAGCACCTGCCCGCGGGTGGCCTGATGGTCTCGCTGCGGGCCACCGAGGCCGAGATTCTGCCGCTGCTGACCGACGGCGTGGGCATCGCCGCGATCAACGGGCCGCAGTCCGTGGTGATCTCCGGTGTCGAGAACGAGGTGCTCGCGATCGCCGAGCGGTTCGAGAAGTCCAAGCGGCTGCGGGTGTCGCATGCGTTCCACTCGCCGCTGATGGATCCGATGCTGGACGACTTCCGCGCGGTCGTCGCCGAGTTGACGTTCAACGAGCCGGAGATCGGCGTTGTGTCCACTGTGACCGGTACTCCGGCCGGCGACGCGATGCGGACGCCCGACTACTGGGTCCGGCACGCTCGCGAGGCCGTTCGGTTCGCCGACGGGATCTCCACGCTGGTTGCCGCTGGTGTCACCAAGTTCCTGGAGCTGGGGCCGGACGGCGTGTTGACCGCGATGGCCGGGGACACCGCGTCGGACGCGACTTTGGTTGCTGTGTTGCGCAATGAGCGCGATGAGGAGACCACTGCGCTGACCGCTGTGGCTTCCTTGTACGCCAACGGTGTGAACGTGAACTGGGCCCAGTTCTTCAAGGGCACGGGCGCTCGCTGGGTCGACCTGCCCACGTATGCCTTCCAACACGAGTGGTACTGGCCGCGTGTGTCGGCTCGTCCCGCCGATGCCGCCGGGCTGGGCCTGGCCTCGGCTGACCACCCGCTGCTCGGCGCCGCGGTGCGGATCGCCGACACAGATGCGTTCCTGCTCACCGGCCGGGTATCCGCGTCCACACATCCGTGGCTCGCCGAGCACACTGTGGACGGTCAGATCGTGTTCCCCGGCTTCTTCGAGCTGGCGGTCCGGGCCGGGGACGAGGTCGACTGCGGCTTGGTCTCCGAGTTCACCGTCACCGAACCGCTGGTGCTGGCCGAAGCGGCCGACCTGCAGGTCCGCATCGGGCCGGACGAGGACGGCAAGCGCTTGCTGGGTGTGTACTCGAGCACCGGCAACGGGTGGGTGCAGCACGCCAGCGGTGTGCTCAGCGTCGACGAGGTCACCGAGGAGTTCGGCGAGTGGCCGCCGCAGGGCGCGGTCGCCGTTGACGCCGACGAGTTCCCGAACCTGCGCGAGATCTGGCGGCGCGGCGACGACATCTTCGCCGAAGCCGTGCTGCCCGACCAGTTCGAGGAGGCCTTCGGCCTGCATCCGACCCTGCTCGACGCGGCACTGCGAACGGCGTCCCTGCTGGACATCGAGGGGCAGCCCGCCGGGTGGGGCCAGGCTTCGCTGCACGCGGCCGGTGCTTCGGTCATCCGCGTGCGAGTGTCCAAGAAGGACGCTGAGACGGTGTCGGTCGCGATCGTGGACCCGGCCGGTTCGCCGGTCGCTTCGATCGACTCGCTGGTGCTCCGGCCGGTGACGGTGGGCACGGCGCAGCTCGGCCGGGACTCGCTCTACAAGGTCACTTGGGCTGACATCGACCTTCCCGCCAAGCAGGCGAATGTGGTCGAGCTGCACGGCAACCTGGCCAGCGTGGACGAGGTTCCCGAGGTCGTGCTGGTCCCGGTGATCGGCCTGGCGACGGATGTCATTGGAGACGCGCACAACCTGGCAGCCTGGGCGTTGAGCCTGGTGCAAGCCTGGCTGGCGGATGAGCGGTTCGAGCGGTCGCGGCTGGTGTTCCGCACCGAGGGCGCGGTCGACGGCAGGGACGTTGCCACCGCGACGATCTGGGGATTGGTCCGATCGGCGCAACTGGAGAACCCCGGCCGGTTCGGGCTTGTCGACACGGACGACACCGACGCCTCCACGGACGTTCTGGCGAGCGCACTGGCCTCTGGTGAGCCGGAGCTGATGATCCGCGACGGTGACGTCAAAGTCGCTCGCCTGGCTCGAATCACCCCACAAGCGACAGTCACTTGGAGTGCTGACGCCAACGTCCTGATCACCGGTGGTACTGGCGGTCTGGGCGGTCTGCTGGCCAAGCACTTGGCCGCTCAGGGCGTTCGGAACCTGGTCCTGACCAGCCGTCGCGGCCCGGAGGCGCCTGGCGCGGCCGAGTTGGTGGCAGAGCTGGCCGAACTTGGCGCCACTGCAAATGTTGTCGCCTGCGATGTTACTGATCGTGACGGTATGGTTCGGTTACTGGAGTCGACGCCGATCACGGCGGTTGTGCACACGGCCGGCGTGCTCGATGACGGTGTTATCGGATCTCAGACTCCGGAACGGTTCGCGAAGGTGTTCCGGCCCAAGGTGGACGCCGCCTGGACACTGCACGAGCTGACCAAGGACAAGGACCTGACGGCGTTCGTGCTGTTCTCCTCGATGTCCGGCACGTTCGGTGCCGCCGGTCAGGCGAACTACGCGGCGGCCAACGCCTTCCTCGACGCGCTCGCCCAGCACCGGCACGCCCAGGGCCTGCCCGCGTTGTCGCTGGCCTGGGGCGCGTGGGACCAAGCGACCGGCATGACCGGCACCCTGGACGAGGCGGACATGCGGCGGATGACCCGGTCTGGCATGCGGCCGCTGAGCGTCGAACTCGGTATGGCGCTGTTCGACATGGCCACGGCGCTGGACGAGCCCGCCCTGGCACCGATTCAAGTGGACGTCAAGGTCGTCCGCGCACGCGGCGAGATCCTCCCGTTGCTGCGTGGGCTGATCAAGGACCGTCGCAAGGCGGCTGGGGACGCGGCCGCGCTGGCACAACGGATCGCCAGCCTGCCGGCCGGCGAACGCACTCGTGGCGTGCTGGAAGTGATCCGGGCGCAGATCGCGATCGCCCTCGGCCACGCCTCACCGGACATGGTCGATACCAGCCGCGAGTTCCGGCAGCTCGGCTTCGACTCACTGACCGCGGTCGAACTGCGCAACCGGCTCAACACGGCCACCGGGCTGTCGCTTCCGTCCACTTTGGTCTTCGACTACCCGACCCCGAAGGTCCTGGCCGAGCACCTGGTCGGCGAGCTGATCGGGGCTCGGGTGACCACGGCGCCGGTCGCGGTGGTCCGGCACGACGGCGATCCGATCGTGATCGTCTCCATGGGCTGTCGCTACCCGGGTGGCGTGAACACCCCCGACCAGCTGTGGGAGTTGGTGCTCAACGAGGCCGACGGCATCACGGAGTTCCCGGCCAACCGCGGCTGGGACCTGGACGCCCTGTTCGACCCGAACCGCCCGCACGGTGGCACAAGCGCGGCCCGCAAGGGTGGCTTCCTGCACGACGCGGGGGAGTTCGACGCCGCCTTCTTCGGCATCTCCCCGCGTGAGGCCCTCTCGATGGACCCGCAGCAGCGCCTGCTGCTGGAAACCGCCTGGGAGGCCATCGAACGAGCCGGAATTGACCCAACCTCTCTGCGTGGCACCCAAACCGGTGTATTCACCGGCCTGAGCTACCACGACTACGCGCCCGGCGCGCTCGACTTCCCCGAGGAGTCCATCGGGTTCCTCGGCACCGGCATCGCGGGCAGCGTCCTGTCCGGACGCGTTGCCTACACCCTGGGTCTGGAAGGCCCAGCGGTCACCATGGACACCGCGTGTTCGTCCTCTTTGGTCGCTCTGCACCTGGCTGCCCAGGCTCTGCGAGCGGGCGAGTGTTCGTTGGCACTCGCCGGTGGTGTGACCGTGATGGCGACTTCCGGAGCTTTCGCAGGCTTCAGCGCACAAGGCGGCCTGGCGCCGGACGGCCACTGCAAGTCGTTCGCGGACGCGGCGGACGGCACTGGCTGGTCCGAGGGGGTCGGCATTCTGGTCCTGGAACGGCAGTCCGACGCGATCCGGAATGGCCACGAGATCCTTGCCGTGGTCAAGGGTTCCGCGGTCAACCAGGACGGCGCCTCGAACGGCCTGACCGCGCCTTATGGTCCGTCGCAGCAACGGGTGATCCGAGCCGCGTTGGGTGCGGCTGGACTGTCCACCGCGGACGTTGACGTGGTCGAGGCACACGGCACCGGCACGGTTCTCGGCGACCCGATCGAGGCCCAGTCGCTGCTGGCCACGTACGGGCGGAACCGGGAACAGCCGCTGCTGCTGGGCTCGATCAAGTCGAACATCGGTCACTCGCAGGCGGCCTCCGGTGTCGCCGGTGTGATCAAGATGGTCTACGCCATCCGCAACAACCTGGCACCCAAGACCTTGTACGTCGACGCCCCGACCACGCACGTGGACTGGACCGCGGGTTCGATCGAACTGCTCACCGAGGCGCGGCCGTGGCCCGAGGTGGACCGGCCGAAACGCGCTGGTGTGTCGTCGTTTGGGATCAGCGGCACCAACGCGCACGTGATCATCGAGGAGGCCCCGGTCGTCGAGGTACCCGAGCGCGTGGAGACACCGGCGGTCGTGCCGTGGATCGTGTCCGCGAAGACCGAGGAGGCCTTGGCCGAGCAGATCGATCTGGTCCGCGGCGCCGGGCACTCGGCCGTGGACGTCGGGTTCTCGCTGGCCACCGGACGCGGGACGTTCGAGCACCGGGCTGTCCTGCTGGCAGCTGGTGAAACCGGAACAGCCGAAGTCTCGGAGGTGGCGCGCGGGGTGGCCACCTCCGGCCAGCTCGCCTTCCTGTTCGCCGGCCAGGGTGCCCAGCGCCTGGGCATGGGCCGCGACCTCCACGAGCGTTATCCCGTGTTCGCGTCGGCGTTCGACGAGGTGCTAGCGCTGCTGACCCCTGAGCTGCGCGATGTCATGTGGGGCTCGGACGAGGAGGCGTTGAACCAGACCGGGTTCACCCAGCCCGCGCTGTTCGCCTTTGAGGTCGCCCTGTACCGGCTGGCCGAGTCGTTCGGCCTGCGCCCGGACCACCTGGCCGGCCACTCGATCGGGGAGATCGCCGCAGCTCACGTCGCCGGTGTGCTGTCACTGCCGGACGCGGCGAAGCTGGTCACGGCCCGGGCTCGGCTCATGCAGGCCCTGCCTGCTGGTGGCGCCATGGTGTCCCTGCGAGCCACCGAGGCCGAGGTTCTGCCGCTGCTGACCGAAAAGGTCGGGATCGCCGCGGTCAACGGGCCGAATTCGGTTGTCATCGCTGGTGATGAGACAGCCGTGCTGGCGATTGCTGCGCGGTTCGAGAAGACCAAGCGCTTGCGCGTCTCGCACGCGTTCCACTCGCCGCTGATGGACCCTATGCTGGACGAGTTCCGGGCCGTGGTGGCCGAACTGACCTTCAACGAACCCAAGATCCCGATGGTGTCCCCTGTGGACGAACCCGAGTACTGGGTCCGGCACGTCCGCGAGGCCGTGCGGTTCGCCGACCACGTGACCGCCGTGCGCGAGGCCGGGGCCACCAGGTTCGCCGAGATCGGCCCGGACGGCGTGCTCACCGCGGTCGCGCAGGAAAGCCTTGCCGGAGACGAGATCCTGGTTCCGTTGGTGCGCAAGGACCGCGACGAGGAGAAGTCCCTGCTGTCGGCGCTGAGCCGCTTGCACGTCAACGGAGTGGAGGTCGACTGGCCCGCGTTCTTCACCGGCACCGGCGCCCGCAAGGTCGCACTGCCCACGTACCCCTTCCAGCGTCAGTGGTACTGGCCGCGGCCGTCGCTGCGGGTAGGCGACGTCGAAGGCCTCGGCCTGGTCGCCGCCGACCACCCGTTGCTGGGCGCCGGTGTCGAGCTCGCGGGCGACGGCGTGGTGTTCGTCAGCAGGCTTTCGCTGGCGACCCACCCGTGGCTGGCCGACCACGCCGTTGGCGGCATGGTCCTGTTCCCCGGCACCGGATTCCTGGAACTGGCGATCCGGGCCGGGGACCAGGTCGGCTGTGGTCGCGTCGAGGAACTGACCCTGGGCGTGCCGCTGCCGCTCGAACCTGGCCGCCCGGTGGAACTCCAGGTCGTCGTGGGTGCCGTGGACGGGACCGGCCAGCGCTCGCTGAGCATCTACTCCCGCACTTCCGGTGCCCTGGACCAGGAATGGGTCCGGCACGCGGAAGGCCTGCTCACCACGGGCGATCCGGGCGAGGTCGACCTGTCGGCGTGGCCGCCACCGGACGCGGTCGAGGCCGGGATGGACGGGTTCTACGACCGGTTCACCTATGGTCTGGACTTCCGCGGCCTGCGGTCGGCGTGGACGCGCGACGGCGAGGTTTTCGCCGAGGTCGTCCTGCCCGAGTCGGTCACCAACGCCCAGGCGTTCGGCCTGCATCCAGCCCTGCTGGACGCGGCCCTGCACGCTCTGTCCTTCATGGACTTCGGTTCGACCGCGATGCGCCTGCCATTCGCGTGGAGTGGCGTCACCTTGCATGCCACCGGCGCTGGTGCGCTTCGGGTCCGGCTGACTCGGGTCGACACGGAATCGGTCGCACTGCAGGTGTCTGACAGCACTGGGGCACCCGTTGCCTCGGTGGAGTCGCTGACGCTGCGACCGATGGCCGGTGGACCGGCGATGAGCAGCCGCGACCCGCTGTTCCGGATGGACTGGATCCCTGCGCCTTCTGCCGGCGGCGATCTTCCGGAAGTCGTTGACTACCAATGGCCGGTGGAGGTTGTTCCTTCGGTGTCGGTTGTGCGGATCGAGCATGGGACGGATGTCCTTGCGGCGAGCCACGAACTGACCGCGAAGGTGCTCGGCATCCTGCAGGAGTGGCTGGCCGACGAGCGAACTGCCAACTCCCGCCTGGTGTTCGTCACTCAGGGCGCGACCGACGGCTCGGATGTCGCCGCATCGACGGTGTGGGGCTTGGTGCACGCGGCCCAGGCAGAGCACCCGGGACGGTTCGTCCTGGTGGATACCGACGCTGACGCCATTGCGGAAGCTGTCGCCACTGGCGAGTCGCAGGTTCTGGTCCGTGATGAGGTTGTCCACGTCGGACGGTTGGCCACGATGGCCTCCGGTCCCGGACTCGTCGCGCCTCTTGGTGTGCCGTACCGGTTGAGCATCCAGACCAAGGGCACTTTGGACAGTCTCGCGCTGGCTCCCTGCCCGGGTCTACTGGAACCATTGGTAGCAGACCAGGTCCGGGTCAACGTCCGGGCTTCCGGCGTGAACTTCCGCGATGTGCTCAACGCCTTGGGCATGTACCCAGGCGAGGCCGGTCTGCTCGGTATCGAATGGTCCGGTGTCATCCAGGAAATCGGTGCTGAGGTCACGGATCTTCAGCCCGGTGACCGGGTGCTGGGTCTGACGCCGGGCGCGTTCGGCCCGATGGTCGTCGCCGACCGCGACCTGGTCGTCAAGATCCCCGACACGTGGAGCCACGAGACGGGCGCTTCGATCCCCCTCGTGTTCCTGACCGCCTACTACGCCTTCCACGACCTGGCTTCGCTGCGGGCCGGCGAGTCCGTGCTGATCCACGCGGGCGCCGGTGGCGTTGGTATGGCGGCGATTCAGCTCGCGCAGCACCTGGGCGCTGAAGTCTTCGCAACCGCCAGCGAGGACAAGTGGCCGGTGCTGCGCGACCTCGGGGTCGCCGAGGACCACATCGCGTCCTCGCGCACCCTGGACTTCGAGGAGAAGTTCCGCGAGGTGACCGGCGGTCGCGGTGTGGACGTCGTGCTGAACTCGCTGGCGCGCGAGTTCACCGACGCCTCACTGCGGTTGCTGGCTCCGGGCGGCCGGTTCCGGGAGATGGGCAAGACCGACATCCGCGCTGAGTCCGATGTGGACTACCAGGCCTTCGACCTCTGGGAGGCCGGTCCTGCGCGGATCCAGGAGATGCTCGTGGCCCTGCTGGACCTGTTCGGCTCCGGGGTGCTCAAGCCGTCGCCGATCAAGACCTGGGATGTGCGCCGGGCGCGGGATGCGTTCCGGTTCATGAGCCAGGCCAAGCACATCGGCAAGGTCGTGCTGACCATGCCTGCCGAGTGGGATGGCACGGTCCTGATCACCGGCGGTACCGGTGGCCTGGCGAGCCAGCTGGCGCGTCACCTGGTGGGGGAGCGCGGGATCAAGAACCTCGTGCTCACCAGTCGTCGCGGCCTAGACGCTCCGGGAGCGTTGGAGCTGCAGGCCGAACTCGTGGCGCACGGTGCCGATGTCCGGGTCGAGGCCTGCGATGTGTCCGACCGGCATTCGGTGGCTGCCTTGGTCTCGAGCATCCCGGACCTGACCGCGGTGATCCACACCGCCGGTGTCCTCGACGACGGCATGATCGAGTCGCTGACACCCGAACGGTTCTCGCAGGTGCTCAAGTCCAAAGCGGACGCCGCCTGGCATTTGCATGAACTCACGGAAGGCCTGTCAGCGTTCGTGTTGTTCTCATCGGTGTCCGGCGCGATGGGTAGCCCGGGACAGGGGAACTACGCCTCCGCCAACGCCTTCCTGGACGCCCTGGCGCAACACCGCGTGGCCACTGGGCTCCCGGCGACCTCGTTCGTGTGGGGACCGTGGCACGCCGGCAGCGGCATGACCGCGGGCCTGTCCGATGCCGACGTGGCCAGGATGACCGCCCAAGGCCTGCCGCCGATCTCCACCGACCAGGGCATGGCGATGTTCGACGCCGGGGTGGCCTCGGACGAACCGGTCGTGGTGGCCGTGCGGCTGGAGATCCAGAACCTGCAGCGCGCCGGTGAGGTTCCGCCGCTACTGCAAGGCCTGGTCGGCTCCGGCCCACGCAAGGTCATCCGGTCCACAGTAGACGCCGGTGGCGAGCTGCGCGGGAAGCTGCAGGAGATGCGGCCGGGTGAGCGGCTCGACTACCTGATCACCTTGGTCCGGGACAAGGCTGCGGGCGTGCTGGGCCATGCTTCGTCGGCGCTCGTGGGCGCCGAGCAGCGGTTCAACGACCTCGGCTTCGACTCGCTGACCGCGGTGGAGCTGCGCAACAGCCTCACCTCGGCCACCGGGCACCGCCTGCCCCCGACGCTGATCTTCGACTACCCAACCCCGCAGGTCCTCGCCGAGCAGCTGCTCAGCGAACTGGTTGCGGACGAGGCGGACACCGGCCCGTCGTACCTGAGCGACCTCGACCGTCTCGAGGCTGGTCTGGACGACCTGGATGGGGTGGCCCGGAACGGCCTGGCCACGAGGTTGCGCCAGCTGCTCACCAAGCTGTCGGGTCCGACGTCGGAGGAAAGCGGCGAGGGGGTCAGCGAGCTGATCAGTGCCGCGAGCACGGACGACATCTTCGCCTTCATCGACAACCAGCTGGGCCGCAAGGCCACGCAGTAGGCAAATAGCGGCACGCTCGCCGAAGGGCGCTCACATACACGACAGTGGGCGCCCTTCGCCGTATGCGCGTGTCCCCCTTTCCTCCAGCGCGTGTCCCCCTTTCCTCCGTGGTGTGTCCTCCTTTCCTCCGTGTCGTTGTGCACGTCGAGTAAGTGAGAGGTCGCATTGAGTGGCGATCTGGCGTGGGTGGGTGGGGTGGCTGGATGGGTAGTTCGTGGTGCTCATCCAGGGTTCTAGTCAATTTGGGGGTGCTTTCGGCTGTTCAGTTTCGATCAGGGATGACCGCATGCAACACGGAGGCTGATAGCCATGGCGGAAGACCAGAAGCTGGTCGACTACCTCAAGTGGGTCACAGCCGACCTGCACCAGACGCGTCAGCGCCTGCTCCAGGTCGAGTCCGGCCAGCAGGAGCCGGTGGCGATCGTGGCCATGGCTTGCCGCTACCCGGGTGGGGTGACCACGCCCGAGCAGCTGTGGGACGCGGTGGCGTCCGGGAGCGACCTGATCTCCGGTCTGCCCGCCGACCGCGGCTGGCGCCAGGACACCGGCCGCACCGGCGGTTTCCTCGACAACGCGGGCGCGTTCGACGCCGCGTTCTTCGGCATCTCGCCGCGTGAGGCCCTGGCGATGGACCCGCAACAACGGCTGCTGCTGGAAACCGTCTGGGAGGCGGTGGAACGGGCCGGGATCGATCCGAAGTCGTTGTCCGGCAGCCCGACCGGTGTGTTCGTCGGTGCGACCATGGGCACCTACTTCAACCTCGCGGCCCAGTCCGAAGAGGACCTGCAGGGGCACATGCTGACCGGATCGGTGTCCAGCGTGATGTCCGGCCGCATCTCCTATACGCTCGGTCTTGTCGGCCCCGCCCTGACCGTCGACACCGCGTGCTCGTCCTCCCTGGTCGCCCTGCACCTTGCCACGCAAGCGCTGCGCGCGGGAGAGTGCACAATGGCGCTCGCCGGTGGTGTCGCCCTGATGGCGACGCCCGACCTGTTCGACGAGTTCGAGCGCCAGGGCGGTCTCGCGCACGACGGTCGCTGCAAGTCGTTCTCCGACAGCGCGGACGGCACCGGCTGGTCCGAGGGCGTCGGCGTTCTGGTGTTGGAGAAGCTTTCCGACGCGCGCGCCAACGGTCACCAAGTCCTGGCGGTCATCCGGGGCTCCGCGGTGAACCAGGACGGCGCCTCCAACGGCCTGACCGCCCCGAACGGCCCGTCCCAGCAACGAGTCATCAAAGCCGCGCTGGCCGGCGCCGGTCTGTCCACTTCGGACGTCGATGCGGTCGAGGCGCACGGCACCGGTACGGTCCTCGGCGACCCGATCGAGGCCCAGGGTCTCATCGCGACCTACGGCCAGGACCGCGAGAACCCGCTTTTGCTCGGGTCGATCAAATCCAACATCGGGCACACCCAGGCCGCCGCCGGTGTCGCGGGTGTCATCAAGATGGTCAGCGCGATGCAGCACGGCGTGCTGCCCAAGACTCTGCACGTGACCTCGCCGTCATCCAATGTGGACTGGGACGCGGGTTCTGTGCGGCTCGTCACCGAGAACACGCCGTGGCCGGAAGCCGGCCGGGTGCGTCGGGCGGCGATCTCGTCTTTCGGTATCAGCGGCACCAACGCGCACACGATCATCGAGCAGGCGTCCGAGGAGACCGCCGAGGAGATCCCGGTCGAGAAGCCGCAGGTCGTGCCGCTCGTTGTGTCCGGCCGGTCCGAGGCGGCGCTGCGGGCGCAGGCGACCCGGCTGCTGGACTCACTGGACGAGGAGGCCGACCTCGCGGACGTCGCCTTCTCGCTGGCGACAACGCGATCCGCGTTCGAGTACCGGGCTTCGGTGGTCGCCGGTGACTGGCCGACCGCGCTGGCCGGGTTGAGCTCGGTTGCCGAAGGGAATGACGCCGCATTGGCGCAGACCGGGCCGGGGCTGGCGTTCATGTTCTCCGGTCAGGGATCGCAGCGGCTCGGCATGGGCCGTGACCTGTATGCGCGCTTCCCAGTGTTCGCAACGGCTTTCGATGCGGTGCTGACCGGGCTCGACCCGGCGTTGCGGGATGTCGTGTGGGGCTCCGACGAAGAAGCCTTGAACCAGACCGGGTTCACGCAGCCCGCGCTGTTCGCCTTCGAGGTAGCCTCCTACCGGTTGCTGGAGTCGTGGGGTGTCAAGCCGGCTTTCGTTGCCGGGCACTCGATCGGTGAGGTCGCCGCGGCTCACGTCGCTGGAGTGCTGTCCCTGGCGGACGCCTGCACGTTGGTGTCGGCGCGGGCACGATTGATGCAGGCGCTGCCCACGGGTGGCGCGATGGTCGCGATCCGGGCGACCGAGGAAGAAGTTCTGCCTTTGCTGACCGCGAATGTCGGCATCGCGGCAGTGAACGGTCCACGGTCGGTGGTGGTCGCCGGGGATGAGGCTGAGGCGCTGGCCATCGGCGACCGGTTCGAGAAGTCCAAACGCCTGCGGGTGTCGCATGCGTTCCACTCGCCGCTGATGGACCCGATGCTGGACGAGTTCCGGGCCGGGGTGTCCGGGCTTTCGTTCAACCAGGGCGAGATCCCTTTCGTGTCCACCGTGACCGGTGGTCTGGCTGACGTGTCCTCGCCCGAGTACTGGGTGCGCAACGTCCGTGAGACCGTGCGGTTCGCCGATGCCGTTGCTGCCTTGACCGACGCGGGTGTTCGTGTGCTCGTTGAGGTAGGGCCGGATGGCGTGCTGTCCGCGTTGGCGCAGGAGCGGCTCAACGGTGACGAGGTACTGGTCCCGTTGGTGCGCAAGGACCGCTCCGAGGAGATCGCTGTCGTCACCGCGCTGGGCAAGCTGCACGCACATGGTGTGACCGTCGACTGGCCGAACTTCTTCACCGGGGCCAATCGCGTGGCCCTGCCGACGTACGCGTTCCAGAAGCAGTGGTACTGGCCGAAAACCTCGCTGCGTGCTGGGGATGTCACTGGACTGGGCCTTTCTCCGGCCCGGCATCCGCTGCTGGGTGCGGCCGTCGAGCTGGCCGACTCCGACGGGGTGCTGTTCACCAGCCGGATCTCGCTGGAAACCCATCCGTGGCTGGTGGATCACGCGTTCGGCGGCTCGGTGTTGTTCCCCGGCACCGGGTTCCTGGAGCTGGCCATCCGGGCCGGTGACGAGGTCGGCTGCGACCGGGTCGAGGAGCTGACCTTGGGCGCGCCGCTGCCGCTGGGACCGCAGCCGATCGAGCTGCAGCTGTGGATCGGGGCCCCCGAGGAGTCCGGGAACCGGTCGTTGAGCATCTACTCCCGCGTGGCCGACGCCGTCGACCAGGACTGGATCCGGCACGCCACCGGCGTTCTCGCCCCCGCACAGGCCGTGGATGAGTTCGACGTCTCGGTGTGGCCGCCGGACGGTGCCGAACCCTGTGACCTGGACGGTTTCTACGAAACGAGCAGCTATGGACCGGCGTTCCAGGGCCTGCGGGCGGCCTGGAAGCGCGGCCGGGAGATCTTCGCGGAGGTCGCGGCGCCGGACTCGGTCGACGACACCGAGGCGTTCGGTCTGCACCCAGCGCTGTTGGACGCAGCCCTGCACGCACTGTTCTTTGTGGACAAAGACCCGTCTGGGCTGAAACGGTTCCCGTTCGGGTGGAACGGGGTCACCCTGCATGCGGCCGGCGCTGGAGCGCTACGCGTGCACCTGACCGCACCGGACAACAAGAGCGCCGCGCTGCGGGTCGCTGACGCCACCGGTGTGCCGGTCGCGTCGATCGGGTCGCTGGTGCTCGTCGAACTCAGCGAGCAGATCGCCGCCCGGGAGCCGGTGTTCCGCCTGGAGTGGGTGCCTACGCAGGCTCCGGAGGGCGCGTCTGAGTTCGAGGTCGTTCGCGTTGGTGGCACTGAGGACGTTGTCGCTTCGGTGCACGCGGAGACCGCTCGCGTGCTTGGCATTGTTCAGGAATGGCTCGCGGGCGAGCAGCCGGGGCAGCTCGTCTTCGTGACCCAGGGCGCGGTCGACGGTTCAGACCTGGCCGCTGCGGCGGTGTGGGGACTGGTCCGGACCGCCCAGGCCGAGAACCCCGGCCGGTTCGTGCTCGTGGAC
Organism: Actinocrispum sp. NPDC049592; assembly: GCF_040675465.1. Lineage (NCBI taxonomy): Bacteria > Bacillati > Actinomycetota > Actinomycetes > Pseudonocardiales > Pseudonocardiaceae > Actinocrispum > Actinocrispum sp. NPDC049592. The sequence continues at coordinate 25,278 of NZ_JBFAPA010000002.1, forward strand.
ACCGACATACCGGATGATGTCACTGCTGCGGTGGCCGTTGGTGAGTCGCAGGTTCTGGTGCGGGACGGTATTGTCCATGTTGGACGGTTGGCCTCGCTGGCCACCGGGCCAGGTCTGGTACCGCCCGCCGATGTGCCGTGGCGGCTGGGGTCGACGGGCCGCGGCACATTGGACAACCTCACCCTTGAGCCGTGCCCCGAGGTGCAGGAACCGTTGCAGCCAGGCCAGGTTCGCATTGGTGTGCGTGCCGCGGGCGTGAACTTCCGTGATGTGCTGAACGCTCTTGGGATGTACCCGGGCGAAGCGGGTCTCCTCGGTATCGAGCTGTCCGGTGTGATCTTGGAGGTGGGCGACGGGGTCGCCGGCCTGAGTCCGGGCGATCGGGTGCTGGCCATGGCTTCCGGGACGTTCGGCCCGGTCGTCGTGGCCGATCACCGTTTGGTGGGCAAGGTCCCGTCGGACTGGACGGACGACGTCGCCGCCTCGGTGCCGCTGGTGTTCCTGACCGCCTACTACGCGTTCCAGGACCTGGCTTCGCTGCGGGCCGGCGAGTCGGTGCTGATCCACGCCGGTGCCGGTGGTGTTGGTATGGCCGCGATCCAGCTGGCCCAGCACCTGGGCGCGGAGGTGTTCGCGACCGCCAGCGAGGGCAAGTGGGACACGCTGCGGGCGCTAGGTGTTGCCGAGGACCACATCGCTTGCTCACGCACGCTGGACTTCGAGGAGAAGTTCCGCGAGGTGACCGGCGGTCGCGGTGCGGACGTCGTGCTGAACTCGCTGTCCGGCGAGTTCATCGACGCCTCGCTGAGGTTGCTGGCTCCGGGCGGTCGGTTCCGGGAGATGGGCAAGACCGACATCCGCGCTGAGTCCGGTGTGGACTATCGCGCCTTCGACCTCCTGAACGCGGGACCGGACCGGATCCACGAGATGCTGGCCGAACTGCTGGCCCTGTTCGAGGACGGTTCGTTGCGGCCGTTGCCGGTGCAGACCTGGGATGTGCGCCGGGCGCGCGACGCCTTCCGCTTCATCAGCCAGGCCAAGCACATTGGCAAGGTTGTGCTGACCATGCCTGCCGAGTGGGATGGCACGGTCTTGATCACCGGTGGCACCGGCGGTCTGGCCACTCAGCTTGCCCGCCATCTGGTGGGAGAGCGCGGCGTTCGCAAGCTCGTGCTGACCAGCCGTCGAGGCATGGACGCTCCCGGAGCCCTCGAACTGCAGGCCGAGTTGATCGCGCATGGCGCCGAGGTCGACATCGTGGCGAGCGATGTATCCGATCGAGACTCGGTCTTCACGCTGATCGACGGCATACCTGATCTCAGCGTCGTGATTCACACGGCTGGCGTGCTGGACGACGGCATGATCGCGACGCTGACTCCTGAGCGGTTCACGCCGGTGCTGCGGGCCAAGGCCGACGCGGCCTGGTACCTGCATGAGGCCACCAAGGACCGGAGTTTGGCCGCGTTCGTGCTGTTTTCCTCAGTGTCAGGGGCGATGGGCGGCCCCGGCCAGGCCAACTACGCCGCCGCGAACGCTTTCCTGGACGCGCTGGCCGAAAGGCGAGCTGCTGAAGGTCTTCCGGCGACCTCACTGGTGTGGGGTCCCTGGCATGCGGGCAGCGGTATGACCGCCGGTCTGTCCGATGCGGACGTCGCCCGGATGAAGGCAGCGGGTGTGCCCGCGATCAGTGCCGAACAGGGCCTGTCCATGTTCGACACTTCGATGCTTTCCGATGAGCCAGTATGTGTGACGGTTCGCCTGGACCTGCCTGCATTGCGGTCTCAGGGCGAAGTCACTCCGTTGCTGCGCAACATCGTCGGCGCGACCAAGTCCCGGCGGCTGGCGAAGTCTTCGGCGGGCACGATCGCCCTGCAGGACCGGCTGCGCGATCTGTCACCGGCCGAGCGCATCGAGTTCCTGATCGGAGTGGTACGCGAGCGCGCCGCCGCCGTGCTCGGGCACAGCTCCCCGGACCTGCTCGACACCGCACGCGAGTTCCGCCAGCTCGGCTTCGACTCCCTCACCTCGGTCGAGCTGCGCAACCAGCTGAACAAGGCCACTGGACTGGCGTTGCCATCCACTTTGGTCTTCGACTATCCGACACCCCTCGCTGTCGCCGAGTACCTGCTGGCCGAACTCGTTGTGGGCGAGTCGGTTCGGGGAACCGCGGTCACGTTCGCGGGACCGGTGACCGACGACCCGATCGTGATCGTCGGCATGGCCTGCCGGTTCCCCGGCGGCGTAAGGACTCCGGCCGACCTGTGGCAGATGGTGTCCGAGGGCCGTGAGGGCCTGACGTCGTTCCCGGACAACCGTGGCTGGGACCTGGACCAGTTCACCGGCCAGCACAGCGGGTTCCTGACCGACGCGGGTGACTTCGACGCCGGCTTCTTCGGCATCTCGCCGCGTGAGGCGCTGTCCATGGACCCGCAGCAGCGGATCATGCTGGAGATCTCCTGGGAGGCGCTGGAGTCGGCCGGGATCGACCCGAACTCCCTGCGTGGCAGCCAGACCGGCGTCTTCTCGGGGATGAGCTACCACGACTATGGCTCGGGAGTCGAGTTCCCGCCCGAGTCACTGGGCTTCATCGGAACCGGCGCCGCGGGCAGCGTGCTCTCCGGCCGAGTCTCGTACATCCTGGGCATCGAAGGTCCCGCGCTGACCGTCGACACCGCGTGTTCTTCTTCTTTGGTCGCTCTGCACCTGGCTGCTCAGGCTCTCCGCGCCGGGGAATGCTCGCTGGCGCTGGCTGGTGGCGTCACCGTCATGGCCACTCCGGGCGCGTTCATCACTCCCGGTGTGACCGGCGGGATCGCGCCCGACGGTCGTTGCAAGTCGTTCGCGGATGGTGCGGACGGCACGTCCTGGTCCGAGGGTGCGGGCATTGTCGTTGTGGAGCGCCAGTCCGACGCGATCCGCAACGGTCACCAGATCCTGGCTGTGCTGCGCGGTTCGGCGATCAACCAGGACGGCGAGTCCAATGGCCTCACCGCTCCCAACGGTCCTTCCCAGCAGCGCGTGATTCGCGCGGCCTTGGCAGGCGCCGGACTGTCCGCTTCGGACGTTGACGCGGTCGAGGCGCACGGTACGGGCACCGCCTTGGGCGACCCGATCGAAGCGCAGGCGCTGCTCGCAACCTACGGTCAGGACCGCGAAACACCGTTGCTGCTGGGTTCGGTGAAATCCAACATCGGCCACACCCAGTCGGCCGCAGGTATCGCCGGTGTGATCAAGATGCTGTTCGCGCTGCGCGAAGGTGTGCTGCCCCAGACGCTGCACGTCGACTCGCCGACGTCTCATGTGGACTGGGAGTCCGGCTCGATCGAGCTGCTCACCGAGCAGACCGCCTGGCCGGAGACCGGGCATCCGCGCCGGGCCGGAATCTCCTCGTTCGGCATCAGCGGCACCAACGCTCACGTCATCCTCGAGCAGGGCCCCGACTTCGAACCGATCGCCGAGTCGGAGATCACTCCGGCGGCTGTTCCGCTGGTGTTGTCCGGCCGGACGCCGAACGCGTTGCGGGCTCAGGCCGAGCGCCTGTTGTCCGCTGTGGACGATGGCCTCACGGACCTCGCCTACTCCCTGGTCACATCCAGGGCAGCCTTCGAGCACCGAGCGGCCATCACGGCTACGGACCGCGAGTCCGCCGTCGCCGGCCTGACCGCGTTGGCCGAGGGCAATGCGAGTGTTACCCGAGGTGTGGCGACCGGATCTGTTATGAGAACGGCGTTTTTGTTCACCGGTCAGGGATCGCAGCGGCTTGGGATGGGCCGGGAGCTGTACGCGCGCTTCCCGGTGTTCGCCACCGCTTTCGACGAGATCTTGGCTGGTCTGGACCCTGCGCTGCGCGATGTGATGTGGGGCGGGGACGCGGAGGCGTTGAGCCAGACCGAGTTCACGCAGCCGGCGCTGTTCGCGTTCGAGGTGGCGCTGTTCCGGTTGCTGGAGTCGTGGGGCGTTCGGGCCGACCATGTGATCGGGCACTCGATCGGCGAGATCGCGGCGGCGCACGTCGCCGGGGTGTTCTCGCTTGAGGACGCGTGCTCGCTGGTCACCGCCCGCGCCCGGTTGATGCAGGCCCTGCCCGCCGGCGGCGCGATGGTCTCGTTGCGTGCCAGCGAGGAAGAGGTCCTGCCGCTGCTCACCGCCCGCGTCGGCATCGCGGCGGTGAACGGCCCCGAGTCCGTGGTGATCGCTGGTGACGAGGATGAGGTCCTGGCGATCGCCGCGCAATTCGAGAAGTCCAGGCGGCTGACCGTCTCGCACGCGTTCCACTCGCCGCTGATGGACCCGATGCTGGCCGAGTTCCGCGCGGTGGTCGACGGCATCACGTTGAACGAGCCCACGATCGCGATGGTCTCGCCGGTCACCGACCCCGAGTTCTGGGTTCGGCACGTCCGGGAGGCCGTCCGGTTCGCCGACCACATCGCGTCCGTCCGTGACTCCGGCGTCACGCGGTTCGTCGAGATCGGACCGGACGGCGTGCTGGTCGCGATGGCCCGCGAGTCACTGCCCGACGAGGCTGTACTGATCCCGGTGCAGCGCAAGGACCGCGGTGAGGAGACGGCGATCGCGGGCGCGATCGGCGCGCTGTCAGTCAACGGCTCCACTGTGGACTGGGAAGCGTACTTCGCGGGCACCGCCCCCAGACGTGTTGATCTGCCGACTTATGCCTTCCAACACGAGTACTACTGGCCCAAGACCGCCTCGCGGAACGGCGACCCGACCGGACTGGGCCTGCTTCCCGCGGACCACCCGATGCTCGGCGCGGCTGTGCAACTGGCCGACTCCGATGGCGTGTTGCTCACCGGATCCGTGTCGGTGCGAACCCAGCCCTGGCTCGCCGACCACCGAGTTGGCGACACGATCACGTTCCCGGAGACCGCGTTCGTCGAGCTGGCCCTGCGGGCCGCCGACCAGGTCGGCAGCGATCGCCTGGACGAGCTGACGGTCCTGACGCCGCTGGTGGTCAAGGGTGCGATCGCGTTGCAGGTCAAGGTCGCGAACGGCCTGGTCGACGTGTACGCGCGTCCGGTCGACTCGCCGGACGAGCCGTGGACCCACCATGCGACCGGCAAGCTCGGTTCCGGGCGGTTGGTCTCGACCTTTGACGCCGTCCAGTGGCCGCCGGCCGGGGCGATCGTGTCCGATGTGGATGGCTTCTACGACGCCCTGGACTACGGTCCCGCGTTCCAAGGACTGCGGGCGTTGTGGCGCCGCGGCACCGAGGTCTACGCCGAGGTTGTTCTGCCGGACCAGGTTTCCGACGGCGAGGCCTACGGTATTCACCCAGCGTTGTTGCATGCCGCTCTGCAAGCCGAGGTCGATGGCTCGCCACACTCGTGGAAGGGCGTTGGGCTGTCCGCGATCGGGGCGTCCGTGCTCCGGGTTCGCCTGGTGCGCAAAGACGAGACCACGGTCGCGATTGAAATGGCCGACGGTGAGGGCGCTCCGGTGGCGAGCATCGAAGCGGTCTCCTACCACCAGCGCGAGCTGACCCAGGACGGTGGTCGTGCCGTTCGGAACTCGCTGTACCGCCTGGACTGGGTGACGGTCGAGGACGCCGAGCCGCTGGATGTTGTGTTCGCGCAGGACCCGTTGGCGCTGGAGGAGATTCCCGATGTGGTGGCAGTGGAGTACGGCCAGCAGGGGGTGGATGTTCCGGCTGCGGTGCTCGCGGAGACCAACCGGGCGCTGGAACTGATCCAGGCCTGGGCATCGGACGAGCGTTTTGCCTTCTCCCGCCTGGTGTTCGTGACCAACGGTGCCGTCGACGGCAGCGACCTGGCGGCGGCCGCCGTGTGGGGATTGGTCCGGACCGCACAGGTCGAGAATCCCAATCGGTTCGTGCTGGTCGACACCGACGATCGCGACCAGGTCGGCCCCGCGGTTTCCACTGGTGAGCCGCAGCTCTACGTGTGTGACGGTGTTATCAAAGCCGGTCGTCTCGCGGGTCTGACCACCAGTCGGTCGCTGCTCCCGCTCGACGGGCCGTGGCGCCTCACCGAGTCGCTTGACGTCGAGCCGTCGTCCGCGACGGACCTCAGTGGGAGTGAGGTCAGGATCGCCGTGCGGGCGGCCGTGACCACCAGAGATGTCCTCGATGACTACGAGGCCGCCGGTGTCGTGGTCGAGACCGGTCCTGGAGTTGCTGGACTGCGGGCCGGTGATCGGGTGTTCGGCCTGGTCAGCGGCGGTGTTGGTCCGTTCGCGATCGCCGACGAGCAGTACCTGGCGGTCATGCCGGAAGGGACGAGCTGGCAGGACGCGGTGTCGATGGACGCCCAGGCCTGGGACATCCGCAAGGCCCGCGACGCGTTCGACGCCACCAATGGCAAGGTCCTGCTGACCCTGCCAGGGGACTGGGACCGCGATCGTGCGGTGCTGATCACCGGTGGTACCGGCGGAATCGGCGCCTACCTGGCTCGGCACCTTGCCTCCCAGGGTGTGCGCAAACTGGTCTTGACCAGTCGGCGCGGCCTGGCGGCACCCGGAGCGCTTGAGCTGCAGGAAGAGCTGACCGCGCTCGGTGCCGAGGTGAGCATCGAGGCGTGTGACGTGGCCGCTCCCATCGCGGTCGGCGAACTGGTCGCCAAACATCCGTTGACCGCGGTGATTCACGCGGCGGCGGTCGTGGATGACGGTGTTATCCCACAGTTGACGTCCGAGCGGATGGCGAAGGTCATCCTGCCCAAGGCGGCCGGTGCGTGGAACCTGCACCAGGCCACCAAGGACCACGACCTGGCCGCGTTCATCCTGTTCTCGTCGGTGGCCGGCGCCACCGGAAGCCCCGGTCAGGGCAACTACTCGGCGGCCAACGCCTTCCTCGATGGCCTCGCGACACACCGCGCCTCGCTCGGTCTGCCAGCGGCTTCCCTGGTGTGGGGCCCGTGGACGACCGAGATCGGCATGGCGAGCCGCCTGACCGAGGTTGACATCCAGCGGTTCCGCAACTCCGGCCTGCCGCCGATCGACGTCGACGAAGGCCTCGCATTGTTCGACGCGGCCGTGCGGTCGGTCGACCCGGTGGTCGTACCACTGCGTCTGAACCTGCAGGCTCTGCGCACTCAGCGAGACGTTCCCGCTGTGCTGCGCGGCTTTGTCGGTGGCAAGCGCCGGGCCGCGGGCAAGGCTTCGTTCACGTCAACGACTCTGGTCGCTCGCCTCGCCGGACTGCCCGAGAACGACCGGTTCCGGCTGATCGAGGACCTCGTCCGCGAGCAGGCTGCTGCCGTCCTCGGTCACGCCACACCGGCCACTGTGGACACCAGCCGTGAGTTCCGGGCACTTGGTTTCGACTCGCTGACCGCGGTCGAGCTGCGTAACCTCCTCAATGGAGCGACCGGTCTGCGGTTGCCCGCAACGCTTGTCTTCGACTACCCGACGCCGTCGATCCTGGCCTCGTACCTGCTGGCCGAGTTGATGGGCGACGGGTCAGGCGTGACGACCCGGGCGATCGGGCAGGTCGTGGACGACGACCCGATCGTCATCGTCAGCATGGGCTGCCGGTTCCCTGGTGGTGTCGAGTCGCCGGACGACCTGTGGCGGATGCTGATGGACGGCACCGACGCGATCGGGCCGTTCCCGACCGACCGCGGCTGGGACCTGGACGGCGGTTACGACCCCGAAGGCACCAAGTTCGGTGCCTCCTCGACCGCGATGGGCGGGTTCCTGGACAAAGCCGCCGAGTTCGACGCCGGCTTCTTCGGCATCTCCCCGCGTGAGGCGCTGGCGATGGACCCGCAGCAGCGTCTCGTTCTCGAAACCGCGTGGGAGACCTTCGAACGGGCCGGGATCGACCCGACCTCGTTGCGTGGCACGGATACCGGCGTTTTCGTTGGTGCGGCGAGCTATCGCTACACGCCGCCGATCGAGGTTCTCGGCCACGGCATCACCGGCACGGCCACAAGCGTGATCTCCGGCCGCGTTGCCTACACGCTGGGCCTCGAAGGTCCGGCGATCACTGTGGACACCGCGTGTTCGTCGTCGTTGGTGGCTCTGCATTGGGCGGTTCAGGCGCTGCGCAACGGTGAATGCTCTCTCGCCGTCGCCGGTGGCGTCTGTGTCCTTGCCACGCCAGGCATCTTCGCCGACTTCACCCAGCAGGGCGGGCTCGCCAACGACGGCCGCTGCCGGGCCTTCGCCGACGCCGCTTCGGGCACCGGCTGGTCCGAGGGTGTCGGTCTGGTTCTGGTGGAACGGCTTTCCGACGCTCGCCGCAACGGGCACGACGTCCTCGCGGTGGTCAAGGGCTCCGCGATTAACCAGGACGGCGCTTCCAACGGTCTGACTGCTCCGAATGGCCCATCGCAACAACGCGTCATCCGGGCCGCGCTGGGCCGCGCCGGTCTGTCCCCTTCGGACATCGACGCCGTCGAGGCGCACGGCACTGGCACCACTTTGGGTGACCCGATCGAGGCGCAGGCCCTGCTGGCCACCTACGGCCAGGACCGGGAGAACCCGCTGTTCCTGGGGTCGATCAAGTCGAACATCGGTCACACCCAGGCAGCGGCCGGTATCGCCGGTGTGATCAAGATGGTCGAGGCGCTCCGGCACGGTGTGCTGCCCAAGACCCTGCACGTCGACGCGCCGACGTCCCATGTGGACTGGACCGAGGGTGACATCGAGCTGCTGACCGAGACCACCGAGTGGCCCGAGATCAACCGAGCCCGCCGAGTGGCCGTGTCGTCGTTCGGGATCAGCGGCACCAACTCGCACATGATCCTGGAGCAAGCCCCCGAGACACCCGAAGAGGCCGAGCCCGAGAAGGGTGCCGGTCCGGTCGCATGGGTGATCTCGGGCAAGTCCGTCAAGGCCCTGAGGGCTCAGGCCGAAGGTCTGGCCACTGTGGACGCTGACCCGGTCGACGTCGGGTTCTCGCTGGCGTCCACGCGGTCGGCGTTCGAGCGTCGAGCGGTTGTGATCGGCAGTGCCAAGGATGAACTGCGTGCCGGCGTTGAGGCACTGAGCAAGGATGAGCCGCACGCCAACCTCGTCGAGGGCGTGGCGAATGTCGTCGGCCGGACGGTGTTCGTTTTCCCTGGTCAAGGTGCTCAGTGGGTGGGCATGGGTGCCCAGTTGCTGGACGAGTCGCCGGTCTTCGCCGAGCGGATCAACGAGTGCGCGGCTGCTCTGGACGCCTATGTGGACTGGTCGCTGCTGGATGTTCTGCGAGCGGGCCGGGAGCTGGACCGGGTCGATGTGGTCCAACCGGCTTCTTGGGCCGTGATGGTTGCCCTGGCTGAAGTCTGGCAGGCATACGGCGTGCAGCCCGATGCGGTGGTCGGCCACTCGCAGGGCGAGATCGCGGCAGCGGTCGTCTCCGGCGCACTGTCTCTCCAGGACGGTGCTCGGGTGGTCGCCCGACGGAGCCAAGCGATTGCGCGGACGCTCGCCGGCCGCGGCGCGATGATGTCCGTCGCCTTGTCGGTGGACGCCATCGAACCCCGGCTGCCTGAGGGCCTGTCTATCGCCGCGATCAACGGGCCGAATTCGGTGGTCGTCGCGGGTGAGCCAGAGGCCGTGGACGCGCTGTTCGCCGAGCTGACGGCCGAGGAGGTCCGGGTTCGCAAGATCGCCGTGGACTATGCCTCACACTCGGCGCACGTCGAGTTGATCGAAGCGGAACTCCTGGCAGACCTGATGATCCAGTCGCAGGCCTCCACCGTTCCGTTCTTCTCCACGGTGACCGGTGACTGGGCCGACGGCAGCGGCTTCGATGCCGCGTACTGGTACCGCAACCTGCGCCAGCGGGTGGAGTTCGAGCCCGCGATCCGGTCGCTGTACGCCGCGGGCTTCCGGTTCTTCGTCGAGGTCAGCCCGCACCCGGTGCTCGTGGCGAGCATCCAGGAGACCGCGACCGAGGCGGCGGTCGCCGGAACACTTCGCCGCGACAACGGTGACCTGACAAGGGTCCTGACCTCGGCGGCCGAGCTGTACGTGCGCGGTCTGCCGGTGCGCTGGGAGTTCCCTGGCGGACGCCGAGTCGCCCTGCCCACATATGCCTTCCAGCGCAACCGGTACTGGCCGGACGCTGTTCCGAACGAGGTCCGCTGGCAGCAGACCATTGAGCCGCAGGACCTCGGCGAGGAGGGCGGCGAGCTGCGGGACGGCTTGCTGGCCATGCCGACGGACGAACGTCTGGACCACCTCGTCGAACTCGTGCAGGCGCAGGTCGCCACGGTGCTCCAGTTCGAGTCGGCCGAGGACGTGGAGGCCGCGAAGGCGTTCAAGGAGATCGGTTTCGACTCGCTGACCGCGGTGCAGCTGGCCAACCGGCTCAAGGCCAAGACCGGTCTGAACCTCCCGGTCACGCTCGTGTTCGACTACCCGACGCCGGTGGTGCTCGCCGAGTTCCTGCTCGCCGAGTTGCTCGGCGACCAACGGGATGTCGTGATCAAGCGGCGGGGCGTGTCCACCGACCCGATCGCGGTCGTCGGCATGAGCTGCCGGTTCCCCGGGGGCGTCGAGTCGCCGGAGGACTTCTGGCAGCTGGTCGTCAACGGCGTCGACGCGGTCGGTCCCATCCCGACGGACCGCGGCTGGGATCTCGATCCCACGAAGGGATATCAGGCCGGGTTCGTCTACGACGCCGCCGAGTTCGACGCCGCATTCTTCGGCATCCCGCCGAAAGAGGCGGTCGGCATGGACCCGCAGCAGCGGATGGTACTGGAGGCGTCCTGGGAGGCCATCGAAAACTCCGGGATCACGCCGGGAAGCCTGCGCGGCACCCAGACCGGTGTCTTCGTCGGCTCATCGTCCAGCGGTTACACACCTTCGGCGGACGCGTCCAGCAATGCCATGACCGGTCACCTGACCAGCGTCATCTCCGGCCGGATCGCCTACACCCTCGGTCTGGAAGGCCCGGCGGTCACCCTCGACACGGCCTGCTCGTCCGCGCTGACCGCGATCCACATGGCCGCGCGGTCCCTCCAAAGTGGAGACTGCGACCTGGCACTGGCCGGTGGTGTGACGGTGATGGTCACGCCGGCCTCGATGTCCCAGTTCGACGCGGTCGGCGGTTGGTCCGGCGATGGCCGGTGCCACGCTTTCGCTGACACCGCAGCGGGTATGGGCACCGGTGAGGGCGTCGGCCTGGTCATGTTGGAGCGCCTGTCCGACGCTCGCCGCAACGGTCACCCTGTACTGGCGCTGATGGTCGGTTCGGCCACGAACCAGGACGGCGCGTCGAACGGCCTGACTGCTCCGAATGGCCCATCGCAGCAACGCGTGATCCGCCACGCCCTGGCCAATGCCGGACTGGCGCCCGCGGACGTTGACGCTGTCGAGGCGCACGGCACCGGCACCACCCTGGGTGATCCGATCGAGGCTCAAGCTCTGCTGGCCACCTACGGCCAGGACCGGGAGAAGCCGCTGTGGCTGGGGTCGGTCAAGTCGAACATCGGTCACCTCCAGTCCGCAGCGGGTGCGGCGAGCGTGATCAAGATGGTGCTGGCGTTGCGGAACGGTGTTTTGCCCAAGACGTTGCACGTGGACAAGCCGACCACCGCAGTGGACTGGACCGCAGGCGCAGTCGAACTGTTGCTGGAGAACCAGCCGTGGCCGGAGAACGGCCGTCCGCGCCGCGCGGGTGTGTCGTCCTTCGGTGTGAGCGGCACCAACGTGCACACCATCTTCGAGCAGTACGAAGAAGCCGACGAGCCACGCGAAGACGTGACTCTGCCGACCGTGCCGTGGGTCGTGTCCGCCAAGACCGAGGCGGCACTGCGGGCTCAGGCCGAGCGGTTGTCCGCTGTGGACGGAGACCCGGCCGACATCGGGTTCTCGCTGGCCACTTCACGGACGTCGTTCGACCACCGCGCTGTGGTGGTCGGCGACCTGCCCACCGGGATCCGGGCGCTGGCCGACGGCGAACCGTCCGGTGGCGTGATCGAAGGCCTCGCGGACGTCACGGGTAAGCGGGTGTTCGTGTTCCCAGGCCAGGGGGCGCAGTGGGTCGGCATGGGCGCGCAGTTGCTGGACGAGTCACCGGTGTTCGCAGAGCGGATCGCCGAGTGTGCGGCGGCCCTGGCTTCGTACACCGACTGGTCGCTGCTGGATGTTCTGCGTGAGGGCCGGGATCTGGACCGGGTGGATGTCGTTCAACCCGCTTCGTGGGCCGTGATGGTCGCCCTGGCCGAAGTTTGGCGATCCTATGGCGTTCGCCCGGATGCAGTCGTGGGTCATTCGCAGGGTGAGATCGCTGCCGCTGTCGTGGCCGGAGCACTGTCGCTTGAGGACGGTGCCAAAGTGGTTGCATTGCGAAGCCAGGCGATCGCCCAGACGCTGGCCGGTCGAGGCGGGATGATGTCCGTGGCCCTGCCGCTCGCCGAGATCGAGCCCCGGCTGCCGGAAGGCGTGTCGGTGGCGGCGGTGAACGGGCCGACGTCCATTGTGGTCGCCGGTGACCCGGATGCCCTGGACACTTTGTTCAACGAGCTGACCTCCGAGGAGGTGCGGGTCCGCAAGATCGCGGTGGACTACGCCTCGCACTCGGCCCATGTCGAACTGCTGCAGGACGAACTGCTGACCACCCTGGCAGAGATCCAGCCTCGCACGGCGTCTGTGCCGTTCTTCTCGACCGTCACGGGCGAGTGGGCCGATGGCCAGGAGTTCGACGCCGGCTACTGGTACCGGAACCTGCGTCAGCGCGTGGCGTTCGAGCCCGCGATCCGGGCGCTGCTCGACCAGCGGCACCGGATGTTCGTGGAGGTCAGCCCGCATCCCGTAGTCACCATGGGGATCCAGTCGATCATCGACGACGCCGAGGTCAAGGCGGTCGCGGTCGGTTCGCTCCGCCGTGACAACGGCGATCTGGAGCGGTTCGTCACCTCGCTGGCCGAGCTGTTCGTCCGCGGTGGCAAAGTGGACTGGGCCGCGGTGTTCGCCGGGTCAGGTGCCCGTCAGGTGCCGCTGCCCTCGTATGCCTTCCAGCGCAAGCGTTACTGGTCACACAACGAGTCGCATGGCTCGGATCCGGCCGCCCTGGGCCTGACCGCGGCCGACCACCCGTTGCTGGGTGCGGCGGCCGAGCTGGCCGAGTCCGGCGGAGTGCTGTTCACCAGCCGGATCTCGTTGACCACGCACCCGTGGCTCGCCGACCACAACGTCGGCGGCGCGATCCTGTTCCCGGGCAGTGGGTTCCTGGAGCTGGCCGTTCGCGCGGCCGACCAGGTCGAATGCGATGTGGTCGAGGAACTGACCATGGGCGTCCCGCTGATCATGCCCGGCAACGACCCGGTCGCGGTGCAGGTCTGGGTTGGTCCGGACGACAACGGCCGCCGCGAGCTGGGTATCTTCTCGCGCACCCCGGATGCCGGCGAGTGGGTCCGGCACGCCAGCGGCTCGCTGGCGACCGGTGCCACCGAACCCGGCTTCCGGCCGGACACCTGGCCGCCAACGGGCGCTCAGGAGCAGGACATCGAGGACATCTACGACAAGATGGCCGACGGTGGCGCCGCTTACGGCCCGACGTTCCAAGGCCTGCGCCGGGTGTGGACGCGGGATGGCGAGGTCTTCTCCGAGATCGCTCTGCCCGACCACGTCGAGGATGCTGCGGCCTATGGCATCCACCCCGCTCTGCTCGACGCGGTCATGCATGCGTTGTCCTTTGTGGATATGGGCGGCGATGGCGGACGGCTGCTGTTCTCGATGGGTGGCGTCTCGCTGTTCGCCAGCGGCGCCAACGAGATCCGCGTCCGCATGGCCAAGAGCGGCCCGGACTCGGTGACCGTGGACGCCGTCGACACAGCCATGACACCGGTCTACTCGGCACAGTCGGTTGTCACGCGGGCAGTGTCCGCAGACATGCTCGCCACCAACGAGTTCGACTCGATGTACCGCCTTGACTGGGTACCTGGCCCTCAGGGCGACCTCGATCTGTCGCAAGTGGACACCATCGGTCTCGATGTCGATGAGGTCGTCGATGCGCCCGCGATCGCGACGGTACGAGTGGTCGCGCCGGAAGGCGTTGATGTGCCTGAGGCGGTGCAGGAGCTGACCTCGAAGGTGCTGCGGCTGCTGCAGATGTGGATCAGTGACGAGCGGCTTGCCGACTCCCGCCTGGTGTTCGTCACACAGGGCGCGGTCGACGGAAACGATGTCGCCGCGTCGGCCGTGTGGGGTCTGGTCCGGTCGGCCCAGGCCGAGCAGCCGGGCCGGTTCGCCCTGGTCGACGTCGACGACGAGAACCTGCCGCCGATCTCCACCGCGGAGCCGCAGTCCATTGTCCGCGGTGGCGAGGTCCGCGTGGCTCGCCTGGTTCCGATGGTCCGGACCGAGACCACGCCGGCCGAGTGGAATCCCGACGGCACGGTGCTGATCACCGGCGGCACCGGTGGCCTGGCCGCACAGCTGGCCCGGCACATCGTGTCCACACGGGACATTCGCAAGCTCGTGCTGGTCAGCCGTCGTGGCCTGGAGGCTCCCGGCGCTCTGGAGCTGCAGGCAGAGCTCATCGCGCACGGCGCCGATGTCGACGTGGTGGCCTGCGATCTGTCCAACCGAGACGCTGTTACAGAACTCGTGCAGGGCACCGAGAACCTCACTGCTGTGATCCACGCGGCGGCCGCACTCGACGACGGCATCATCGATCTGCTGACGCCCGAACGCATGGCGACGGTCCTTGGCCCGAAGGCCATCGGTGCCTGGTACCTGCACGAACTCACGCAGGATCTCGACCTGGCCGCGTTCGTCATGTACTCCTCGGTGTCCGGCGTGATCGGCGGCCCGGGCCTCGGCAACTACGCCGCGGCGAACGCGTTCCAGGACGCGCTGGCGCAGCTTCGGATGGCTCGCGGGCTGCCTGGTCAGGCGATCGTATGGGGTCCGTGGGTCGCGGACAGCGGCATGACCGCGGCGAACGACCAGGTGGTGCAACGATCTGGCGCGTCGGGCCTGAAGCTGATCCCAGCCGAGCGCGGTCTGGCGATGTTCGACCTGGCCGGGACGACTGACCAGCCCGTGGTCATCGCGGCCCTGCTCGACCTGGCCACATTGCGGAACGTAGGCGTTCCGCCGCTGCTCAGCGCAGTGGTCCCGACCACTGGGCGGTCCCGCCGGGCCAAGGCTCCGGTGGCGTCCGGCCTGCTCACCAAGCTGAAGGCGACCGCCGAGGACGGGCGCGCGAGGCTTGTCGTGGACGTGATCCGGGCGCAGGTCTGTGCGGTTCTCGGTCACGACTCGGACGAGGTGGATGTCCAGAAGGAGTTCAAGGAGCTGGGCTTCGACTCGCTGACCGCGGTCGAACTGCGCAACCGGCTCAGCACGGCCACTGGTCTCCGGCTCCCGGCGACGATGATCTTCGACTACCCAACGCCGGTGGTGCTGGCCGGCTACCTGGTCGGCGAGCTGATGGACCTGCCGGACGAGGCGCCGGCGGTCGCCGGGCCGGGCGCGGCGCACGACCCCAACGACCCGATCGTCATCGTCGGCATGGCGTGCCGGTTCCCCGGCGGTGTCACCTCGCCGCAGGACCTGTGGCGGCTGGTGTCCGATGGCGTGGACGCGATCACGCCGCTGCCGGCCGACCGCGGCTGGGACATCCCGCCGGGATCGCTGTCCCTGGGCGGGTTCCTGGACAACGCGGCCGACTTCGACCCGGGCTTCTTCGGTATCTCACCGCGTGAGGCCCTGGCGATGGACCCGCAGCAACGGCTGTTGCTGGAGACCGCGTGGGAAACCTTTGAGCAGGCGGGCATCGACCCGACCACATTGCGCGGCAGCAAGACCGGTGTGTTCGTCGGCGCTTCTGGCCTCGGTTACACCGCACCGGCCGAGTTGGGCAGTCATCTGGTGACCGGCAACTCGATGAGCGTGGTGTCGGGTCGCATTGCTTATGTGCTGGGTCTGGAAGGCCCGGCGATCACGGTGGACACTGCGTGCTCGTCGTCCTTGGTTGCGCTGCAATGGGCCGCTCAGGCCGTCCGGTCGGGCGAGGCCACGCTGGCGCTCGCCGGTGGTGTCTGCATGATGGCCACTCCGGTCGCGTTCGGTGATCTTGGACTGGCCGACGGGTCTTCTCAGGATGGTCGCTGCCGTTCCTTCTCGGACTCCGCCGCTGGTGCTGGCTGGTCCGAGGGTGTCGGTCTGGTGATGGTCGAACGACTTTCGGATGCCCGCCGCAATGGGCACGAAGTCCTTGCGGTGGTCCGGGGTTCGGCGATCAATCAGGACGGCGCCTCCAATGGCCTCACCGCGCCGAATGGTCCATCGCAGCAGCGTGTGATCCGCGCGGCGCTTGCGACGGCCGGTCTGTCCACAAAGGATGTTGACGTAGTTGAGGCGCATGGAACTGGCACCACGCTGGGTGACCCGATCGAGGCGCAGGCGCTGCTCGCGACCTACGGTCAGGATCGGGAGACGCCGCTGCTGCTGGGGTCGGTCAAGTCCAACATCGGCCACGCCCAGGCCGCTGCCGGTATCGCCGGTGTGATCAAGATGGTGCTGGCCCTCCGCAACGGGGTCGTCCCGAAGACCCTGCACATCGACGCTCCTTCGTCGCATGTGGACTGGGAGAGCGGCTCGATCTCGCTGCTCACCGAGGAGACCGCCTGGCCGGAGACCGGACGTCCGCGCCGGGCGGCCGTGTCCTCGTTCGGTGTCAGCGGCACCAACGCACACGTGATCATCGAGCAGGCACCCGCTGTGCCGGTCGACGACACTCCGCGTGAATCCGCGCTCGTGCCGTGGATCGTGTCCGGCAAGACCGAGGATGCCTTGCGGGCTCAGGCTCAGCGCCTGCTGGAGCACGTGAACGGTTTGAACCCGGTCGATGTCGGGTTCTCGCTGGCCGGTAGGACGGCATTCGAGCACCGGGCGGTCGTTCTCGGCGACGGGCTGAGTGCCTTGGCCGCGGGCGAACCATCGTCGGCGGTTCAGGGTGTCGCCGATGTCGACGGCAAGACTGTGTTCGTGTTCCCTGGTCAGGGTGCCCAGTGGGTGGGCATGGGTGCCCAGTTGCTGGACTCGCCGGTGTTCGCCGAGCGGCTGGCCGAGTGTGCTGCGGCGCTGAACCCGTTCGTGGACTGGTCTTTGCTGGATGTCCTGCGGAAAAGCCAGGACCTCGACCGAGTCGACGTGGTCCAGCCCGCTTCCTGGGCCGTGATGATCGCGCTGGCCTCGATGTGGCAGTCGTACGGCGTCAAGCCTGACGCGGTCGTCGGCCACTCGCAGGGTGAGATCGCGGCGGCCGTGGTCTCCGGGGCATTGTCGCTTCAGGACGGTGCCCGGGTGGTCGCGCTGCGCAGCCAGGCGATCGCGCGGACTCTCGCCGGACAGGGCGGGATGATGTCGGTCGCGCTCCCGCTGGCTGACGTCGAGTCCCGTGTGGACAACCGCCTTTCGGTTGCCGCGGTGAACGGGCCACGATCGGTCGTGGTCGCCGGTGATCTGGAAGCCTTGGACGCCTTGCACGCCGAACTGACCGCTGAGGACGTCCGTGCTCGCAAGGTCGCCGTGGACTATGCGTCACACTCTGTACACGTAGAGTGGCTGCGCGGGGATTTGTTGGCTGAGCTGGGTCCGATCCAGCCGCAGCAGGCGACGGTTCCGTTCTTCTCCACCGTGACCGGGCAGTGGGAGGACGGTACCGGCTTCGATGCCGAGTACTGGTACCGCAACCTGCGCCAGCGCGTGGAGTTCGAACCCTCGATCCGGGCCCTGATCGCCGAACGGCACCGCGTGTTCGTCGAGGTCAGCTCGCATCCGGTGCTGACCATGGCGGTTCAGGAGATCATCGACGAGGCCGACGCCATCGCCGTCACGACCGGAACCCTCCGTCGCGACAACGGTGACCTGGGCCGGTTCCTGACCTCCGCGGCGGAGCTGTTCGTGCGCGGAGTGCCGGTGAAGTGGGCATTCCCGGGTGGACGCCGGGTCGAGCTGCCCACGTACGCCTTCCAGCACAAGCGTTACTGGCCGGAGCGCACCGCAGTCGCCGGGGACATCGCGTCGGTTGGCCTGGAGTCGACCAGGCACCCGCTCGTGGGTGCGGCGGTTGCCCTGCCCGCATCGGACGAGTTCCTGATGACCGGCCGGATCTCGCTGCGCACCCACCCCTGGCTGGCCGACCACGCCGTGCAGGGCACTGTGATCCTGCCTGGCACCGGCTATCTGGAGCTGGCCCTGCGCGCCGGCGACGAGGCTGGTCTGGACCGGGTCGAGGAGCTGACCCTGGAGACGCCGCTGATCCTCACCGAGGATGTCGCGGTCCAGCTCCAGGTCCTGGTCGGTGCGCCGGACCCGACCGGCGGACGGCCGGTGAGCATCCACTCGCAACGACCCGGCGAGCCGTGGACACGGCATGCCAGCGGCACCCTCGTCGCCTCGGAACCGTCCACTGTGTCCGCTCCGAGCGAGTGGCCACCGGCGGGCGCGGCCGAGATGGCCGTGGAACAGTTCTACGCGGGTATGGGCGCAGGCGGGTTGTACTACGGGCCGGTGTTCCGTGGCCTGACCGCGGTCTGGAAGCTGGAGAACGAGGTCTTCGCGGAGATCAGGTTGCCTGAGGGCGCGGATGCGAGCGGGTTCGGCATCCACCCGGCGCTGATGGACGCGGCCCTGCACCCGGCCGGCGCGGTGTTCGAGGGCGAAGGCTCGGGCGGGGTGCTGCCGTTCACCTGGAACGGCGTCAGCCTGCGCACCACCGGCGCCTCGGTCCTGCGAGTGCGTCTCGGCGCAGCCGGTCAAAACGCTGTTTCGATGACGGCGACGGACGAAGTGGGCTCGCCGGTGATCACCGTCGAGTCGCTCGTGTCCCGACCGGTTTCGTCCCAGCAACTCGGCGACCCGACTCACAACGCCCTGTTCACTGTGGACTGGACGACGGTGACCACCACTCCGGCAACGGACTTGGTGATCTCGCGGGCTCCCGACAGCGGCACGCTGACCGAGGTCCTCGCGCAGGTCCTGGGCACGATCCAGGAGTGGCTGCAGGGCACCGAGAACTCGCGCCTGGCGATCGTGACCCAAGGCGCGGTGGCGATCGGCGACGAGGGCGTCAAAAACCTGAACCAGGCAGCGGTCTGGGGCCTGGTCCGAAGCGCCCAGTCCGAGCACCCCGACCGGTTCGTCCTGATCGATGTGGACGACCCGGACGCGGAGATCGTGGCTGCGGACGAACCGCAGCTGGCCATCAGGGAAGGCAAGGCCTACGCGCCGAGGCTCGCCCGGGCCAAGGCGCCGGAGGACACCGAGCCGGTGTTCGCCCCGGAAGGGACGGTCCTGGTCACCGGTGGGTCCGGAACGCTCGGCGGTCTGGTCGCCCGGCACCTGATCACGGAACACGGCGTGGGCAAGGTCTTGCTGGCCAGCCGCAGCGGACGGATCAGCCCGTTCGCGGAAGGACTGGACCAGGTCACCGCGGTCGCCTGCGATGTGGCCGACCGGGATGCCTTGGCCGCCTTGCTGGACGGCGTGCAGCTGACCGGAGTCGTCCACACGGCCGGTGAACTGGACGACGGCCTGATCGAAACCCTGACGCCCGGGCAGATCGAGAAGGTTCTGCGGCCGAAGGTCATCGGCGCGCAGAACCTGCACGACCTGGCCGAAGGTATGGACCTCAGCGCGTTCGTGCTGTTCTCCTCCGCGGCGACGACATTCGGCGCACCGGGGCAGGGCAACTACGCCGCCGCCAACGCCTGGCTCGACGCTCTGGCGCACCAGCGCCGGCAGCGAGGGCTCGCAGCGACCTCGATGGCTTGGGGTCTGTGGGCGGAACGCAGTGGCCTGACTGGAAACCTGACCGACAGCGACCTGGCTCGCATGGCTCGCGGTGGTACGACGGCGATGCGGAGCGGGGAAGCATTGGCGTTGTTCGATGCGGCGCTGCGGTCCGGCCCGGTCATGGTGACGGCCAAGATGAACGGCGAACTCCTGCATGAGGCCGCCGAATCCGGTGGCCTGCCACCGCTGATGCGTGGTCTGGTCCGCGCGGCGGCCCGTCGTCCGGCCACGGCCAACGAATCCGCGGCCCTGGCGGCCATGCCTGAAGACGAGCGCAGGCAGCGCCTGCTATCGCTCGTTCGTGGGCACGCGGCCAGCGTGCTCGGCTACGAGTCCGCGGATCTCGTGCAACCCACGAGGGCGTTCAAGGACCTGGGCTTCGATTCCCTTGTCGCCGTTGAGTTCCGTAACCGCCTGTCGGCCGCCACGGCCCTGCGTCTGCGGGCCACGCTGGTGTTCGACCACCCGACGCCACAGGCCCTCGCCGATCACCTGGTCGGCCAGTTCACTGGGCAATCTGCCAGCCGGTCTGCCGAAGAATCAACCGGTGAGAGCCGGACTAGCGCGGATGCGCTTGTCGCTGAGTTGGAACGGATGGCGGACATGCTCGACGCGATGGCTGACACGGACCGGGAACGCGTCGCCGGTCACCTGCAGGCGCTGATGGCGAAGGTGGCCGTGCCGGCCGCGACCGAGCACCTGATGCCCACAGCCACCGACGACGAGCTGTTCGCGTTCATCGACACCCAGCTCGGCAGCTGACAACCCGGGGAAGGATTCGGAATGTCGAACGAGGACAAGCTCCGCGACTATCTGCGGCGCGTGTCAGCCGAGCTGAACGACACCCGTCAGCTCTTGCACGAGTCGGTCAACCAGCGGCACGAGCCCATCGCCATCGTGGGGATGAGCTGCCGGCTGCCGGGCGGGGTGCGTTCGCCGGAGGACCTCTGGGACCTGGTGGCCGACGGCCGCGACGCGGTCACCCCGTTCCCGGAGGACCGCGGCTGGGACGTCGAGGGCATCTACGACCCGAGCGGCGAAGTCCCCGGCAGCACCTACGCGCGGGAAGGTGGCTTCCTGGACGGGGTTGCCGACTTCGACCCGGAGTTCTTCGGGATCAGCCCGCGCGAAGCACTGCTGATGGACCCGCAGGAGCGGCTGCTGCTGGAGTCCGCGTGGGAGGCCTTCGAGTACGCGGGGATCGACCCGGATTCGTTGCGTGGTACGCAGACCGGCGTTTTCGCCGGTTCGATGTTCCATGACTACGGCATCCAGCTCAGCCCGGTTCCCAAGGGTGGCGGCTACTACATCACCAACGGCAGCACCGGCAGCGTCGTGTCCGGCCGGATCGCCTACGCCCTGGGACTTCAGGGCTCAGCGGTCACTGTGGACACTGCCTGTTCGTCCTCTTTGGTCGCTGTGCACCTGGCTTCTCAGGCACTGAGGTCGGGTGAGTGCTCGCTGGCGCTGGCCGGCGGTGTCGCGGTCATGTCGAGCCCATGGTTGTTCGTCGAGATGAGCCGGCAGCGCGGTCTGGCCAAGGACGGCCGCTGCAAGGCTTTCTCCGCCTCGACCGATGGTTCCGGCTTCTCTGAGGGTGTCGGCTTGCTGTTGCTGGAGCGGCTTTCCGACGCGCAGCGCAACGGTCACGAAGTTCTCGCCGTCATCCGCGGCTCAGCTGCCAACCAGGACGGCGCCTCGAACGGCTTCAGCGCCCCGAACGGGGCCGCGCAGGAGCAGGTGATCCGCAAGGCTCTCGCCAGCGCCAGACTGACCACTTCGGACGTTGACATCGTCGAGGCGCACGGCACGGGCACGACGCTGGGCGACCCGATCGAGGCGCACGCCCTCCTCGCTACCTATGGCCAGGACCGGGAGCGGCCCCTCGACCTGGGTTCCATCAAGTCGAACATCGGGCACGCGCAGGCCGCCGCCGGTGTCGCCGGGATCATCAAGATGGTCATGGCGATGAAGCACGGTGTCATGCCCAAGACCTTGCACGTGGACGCGCCTTCTCCTTACGTCGACTGGGCTTCCGGCTCGGTCGACTTGCTCACCGAGGCCAAGCCGTGGCCGGAGACCGGGCACCCGCGTCGCGCGTCCGTTTCGTCCTTCGGGATCAGCGGCACCAACGTGCACACCATCATCGAGGAACCGCCTGCGGCGCCGGAGGTCGTCGACGAGCCCCGCGAGCCGGTGGCCGCCCTGCCTTGGGTGATCTCCGGCAAGACCGTTGAGGCCCGGCAAGATCAGGCTAAGCGCCTGTGGTCACACGTGGCCACGCTCGAGCCCGTAGACGTCGGTTTCTCACTGGCCACTTCGCGGGCGATGTTCGAACAACGCGCTGTCGTTGTGGGACATGACCGCGCTGAATTGCTCGCCGGTGTTGAGGCACTGGGTAGTGGTGAGCCGTCGGCAGTGGTGGTCGATGGTGTGGCGGATGTCAGCGGCAAGACCGTGTTCGTGTTCCCGGGGCAGGGCGCCCAGTGGGTGGGCATGGGCGCCAAGCTCCTCGATGAGTCGCCGGTGTTCGCCGAGCGGCTCGCCGAGTGTGCCGCCGCACTTGAGTCCTTCATGGACTGGTCGTTGCTCGAAGTTCTGCGCGACGGTGAGGACCTGGGCCGTGTCGACGTGGTTCAGCCTGCCTCGTGGGCGGTGATGGTCGCGCTCGCGGAGGTCTGGAAGTCCTATGGGATCAAGCCGGACGCTGTGGTCGGGCACTCCCAGGGTGAGATCGCCGCCGCTGCGGTGTCTGGCGCTCTGTCGCTTGAGGATGCCGCTCGGGTGGTTGCGTTGCGCAGCCAGGCCATCGCGCGAACGCTTGCGGGTCGCGGCGGGATGATGTCTGTCGCGCTTCCGGCCGTCGATGTCGAGTCGCGTTTGGACTCGCGGCTTTCGATCGCGGCGGTAAACGGGCCTCGGTCCACGGTGGTTGCCGGGGAGCCCGAGGCCATCGATGCTTTGTATGACTCGCTGACTGCTGACGGCGTCCGGGCACGCAAGATCCCGGTGGACTACGCCTCGCACTCGGCGCATGTTGAGCTGTTGCAGGACGAACTGCTGTCCACGCTCGCCGAGATCCGGCCGCAGAAGGCTTCCGTGCCGTTCTACTCGACGGTGACGGGGCAGTGGGAGGACGGCACCGGGTTCGACGCGAGCTACTGGTACCGGAACCTGCGTGGCACGGTCGGGTTCGAGCCCGCCATCCGCGCGCTGCTGGCCGCCGAGCACCGGGTGTTCGTCGAGGTCAGCCCGCATCCCGTGCTGGCCATGGGCGTGCAGGAGATCGCCGACGAGACCAACGCGATCGCTGTCGTCACCGGCTCTCTGCGCCGTGACAACGGTGACCTCGCCCGGTTTCTGACGTCGGCTGCGGAGCTGTTCGTCCGGGGCGTTCCCGTTCGGTGGGACTTCCCGGGTGCTCGTCGGGTGAACCTGCCGACCTACGCTTTCCAGCACAAGCGCTTTTGGCAGACAGGTGTTCCTGAGGCCGCTGGCGACCCGGCCGGCCTGGGGTTGACGTCGGCTCACCACCCGCTGCTGGGCGCTGCGGTCGAGCTGGCGGACTCCGATGCCGTCGTGTTCACCACCCGTCTTTCGCTTTCCACACACCCGTGGCTGGCCGATCACGCTATGGGTGACGTGGTTCTGTTTCCCGGCACCGGGTTTCTGGAGCTGGCCATCCGTGCCGGTGACCAGGTCGGTTGCGCGGTCATCGAGGAGCTGACCCTCGGCGTCCCGCTGATCCTCAGCGACCGCCCCGCCGACGTCCAGGTCTGGGCGGGCGCGCCGGACGACTCCGGCCGCCGGGCGCTGACCGTCCACTCACGACCGGCGGACACGCCTGAGGAACCTTGGGTCCAGCACGCTTCCGGTGTGCTCGCCGAGTCCGCGCCGAGCATCGAGTTCGACACCACCGAATGGCCGCCCGCAGGTGCTCAAGCCCAGGACATCGACACCCTCTACGACCGGTTCGCCGAAGGCGGCGCCGGGTATGGGCCGATCTTCCAAGGCCTGCGCAAGGTCTGGACCCGTGACGGTGAAGTTTACTCCGAGGTCTCGCTGCCCGAACAGGTCGAGAACGCGCACGCGTTCGGCATGCACCCCGCTCTGCTCGACGCGGCCCTGCACGGTCTGTCCTTCATGGAGGGTGAGCGCGGCCTGCTGTTCTCCCTCGCCCACGTTTCCCTGCACGCCGCCGGTGCCTCGGCCATCCGCGTCCGCCTGACGCGGACGGGGGACGGCACCACGACCCTGGCCGCCACCGACCCGTCCGGCTCTCTCGTGCTCAGCGCCGGGTCGGTGGTGGCCAGGCCGGCACCGGCGAATCTCGGCCGGCCCAACGGGAACGAAGGCATGTACCAGCTCGGCTGGGTGCCTGACCCGACCCTGGACGAGGGCGTTTCCCTGGCGGACATCGAGTTCGTCTCGCTCGACGTCGATCTGTCTACTCTGGACGCTATTCCCGGGACCGTCGCCGTGCTGGTGGCGTCCGAGGACCTCCCGGTCATGCGGGCGGTGCAGGACGTGACCTCTCGGGTGCTGCGGCTGATCCAGGACTGGCTGAAGGACGAGCGGTGCACTGACTCGAAGCTTGTTCTGGTCACCCAGGGCGCCGTGATCGCGGACGAGGGCACCGACTTCGAGGACCTGCCCGCGTCGGCGGTCTGGGGCCTGATCCGCAGTGCCCAGACCGAGCACCCGGACCGGTTCGTCCTCGTCGACACCGATGACCTGACCGCAAAGATCCCGGCCAACGGCGAGTCCCGTTACGTCATAAGGGACGGCGTGGTCCGCGTTGCACGGATCGCCCCGCTCGGCCCGGAAAGCGAAGAGCGACCGTGGAACCCGGACGGAACGGTCCTGATCACCGGCGGTACCGGCGGTCTGGCCAGCAAGCTCGCCCGGCACCTCGCCTCGGCCCGCGGGATGAAGCACATCATCATCGCCAGCCGCCGCGGTATGGAAGCTCCGGGCGCCGTCGAACTCCTGGCCGACCTGACCGAGTCCGGCGCCGAAGCCAAGATCGTGGTCTGTGATGTCGCGGACCGCCAAGCGATCGCGGACCTGCTCGCCGAGATCCCCGCCGAGCACCCGCTGACCGCGGTCGTTCACGCGGCCGCCGCGTTGGATGACGGTGTTGTGGAACTGCTCGACTCGCAGCGGCTCGCCAACGTCCTGGGGCCCAAGGCAGGCGCCGCCTGGTACCTGCACGAACTCACCCAGGACATGGATCTGGCCGCGTTCGTCACGTATTCGTCGGTCACCGGCCTGATCGGCGGCCCGGGTGTGGCGAACTACGCCGCTGCCAACGTCTTCCAGGACTCGGTCGCCCTGCACCGCCGGGCCAACGGCCTGCCCGCGCACTCGCTCATTTGGGGCCGCTGGGCCGATGACAGCGGCATGACCGCGGTCGTGTCCGACACGATCACCCACCGGATGGACTCCGGCGGTCTGCTGCCGATCGACACCGGGCGTGGCATGGCGATGTTCGACGCGGCCATCGAGTCCACCCGCGGGATCGTCGTTCCGGCGCTGGTCAACACCCAGGGCCTGAGGAACGCCGGCCTGATCCCGCCGGTCCTGCGCGGCCTTGTCCGTGGCGGCACAACGCGTCGGGCGGCGGCCGCCGCGGCTTCCGGCCTGGCGCGGAAGGTTCGCGAAACGCCCGAAGCGGACCGGTTGCGGCTCATCGTGGACACGATCCGCGGCCAGGTCGCTGCCGTGCTCGGCTACGCTCAGGACGCGGTCGACGTCCGCAAGGAGTTCCGTGAGCTGGGCTTCGACTCGCTGACCGCGGTCGAGCTGCGCAACCGGCTGAGCGGCGCCACTGGTCTGCGCCTTCCCGCGACGATGGTGTTCGACTACCCGACACCGACCATCCTCGCCGGACACCTGCTCGACGAGATCATGGATGCCACCCCGGCTACGGTGGTCAGCACCGTTCGCGCGGTCGATTCCAGTGACCCCATCGTCATCGTCGGCATGAGCTGCCGTTTCCCTGGTGGTGTCACGACTCCGGACGAGCTGTGGCAGATGGTGTCGGACGGTGTGGACGCGATCAGCGATCTGCCCGGCGATCGCGGCTGGGACACCCGCGGGATCGGCGCCCTGCAAGGCGGTTTCATCACCGCCGCGAGCGAGTTCGACCCGGCCTTCTTCGGCATTTCGCCACGCGAGGCGCTGGCCATGGACCCGCAGCAGCGCCTGGTGCTGGAGACCGCGTGGGAGGCGTTCGAGCACGCCGGGATCGACCCGGAGACGTTGCACGGCACCAGGACGGGCGTCTTCGTCGGCGCGGCTGGCGCGGGTTACTCGGCCCCGGTCGAGCAGGTCGGCAGCCACCTGGTCACCGGCAGTTCGATGAGCGTCATCTCCGGCCGCGTGTCGTACCTGTTCGGTCTCGAAGGTCCCGCCGTCACCATCGACACCGCGTGCTCGTCTTCCTTGGTGGCCCTGCACATGGCGTGCCAGTCACTGCGAGCCGGGGACAGCTCGCTCGCGATCGCCGGTGGCGCCACCGTGATGGCCACCTCGATGCCGTTCGTCGCTTTTGGACAGGAGCAGATCCTCTCCAGCGACAACCGGTGCAAGGCCTTCTCCGACAGCGCCGATGGTATGAACCTCTCCGAGGGCGTTGGTCTGGTCCTCGTCGAGCGCCTCTCGGACGCCCGCCGCAACGGCCACCCGATCCTGGCCGTGATCAAGGGGTCCGCCGTCAACCAGGACGGCGCTTCCAACGGCCTGACCGCTCCGAACGGCCCATCGCAGCAGCGCGTGATCATGGACGCCTTGGCCAGCGCGAACCTGTCCTTCGCGGACATCGACGCGATCGACGCGCACGGCACCGGAACCACGCTGGGCGACCCGATCGAGGCGCAGGCTCTGCTTGCCACGTATGGCCGCGACCGCGAGCGTCCACTGTGGCTGGGCTCGATCAAGTCGAACATCGGCCACACGCAGTCCGCCGCCGGTGTGGCCAGCGTCATCAAGATGGTCCAGGCCATGCGGCACGGCACGCTGCCGCAGACCCTGCACGTCACCGAGCCGTCCACCAAGATCGACTGGACCGTCGGCGACATCCGTCTGCTGACCGAGGCGCAGGAGTGGCCGGAGACCGGGCACCCGCGCCGCGCGGCCGTGTCCTCGTTCGGCATCAGCGGCACCAACGTCCACACCATCCTTGAGCAGCCTCCGGCCGAGGACGCACCCGCGGAGGAGCGGCCGGAGGCCCCAATCGTGCCGTGGATACTGTCCGGCCGGTCCGAGCGGGCGCTGCGTGCTCAGGCCGCCCGGCTTGCGTCCGTTGTGGACGGTCTGGACCCGGTCGACGTCGGCTACACCTTGGTCAAGAACCGGTCCTTGTTCGAGCACCGGGCGGTGGTCATCGGGACCGAGGATCTGAAGGCCGGTGTCGAGGCACTCAGCCGGGACGAGGCCGCGGGCACCGTCGTCGAGGGTGTCGCGGACGTCGACGGCAAGACGGTGTTCGTCTTCCCTGGTCAGGGCGCTCAGTGGGTGGGAATGGGGGCTCGCCTGCTGGACGAGTCGCCGGTGTTCGCCGAGCGGCTGAACGAATGTGCCGCGGCTCTCTCCTCCTTTGTGGACTGGTCGCTGCTGGAAGTCCTTTGCGAGGGCCGTGACCTGGACCGGGTCGACGTGGTCCAGCCCGCGTCGTTCGCGGTGATGGTTGCGCTCGCGGAGCTGTGGCGGTCCTACGGTGTGAAGCCGGACGCTGTGGTCGGCCACTCGCAGGGTGAGATCGCGGCGGCCGTCGTCTCGGGTGCGTTGTCACTCGAGGATGGCGCGAGGGTGGTCGCCCTGCGCAGCCAAGCGATTGCGCGCACGCTCGCCGGTCGCGGCGGAATGATGTCGATCGCGTTGCCGTTGGCCGACGTGGAGTCGCGTTTGGATGATCGCGTTTCGGTCGCCGCCGTCAACGGCCCGAACTCCGTCGTGGTCGCCGGTGACCCCGAAGCTCTGGACGCCCTGTTCGAGCAGTTGACAGCGGAAGGCACTCGGGTTCGCAAGATCGCGGTGGACTATGCCTCGCACTCCGCCCACGTGGAGCTGCTGCACGACGAACTGCTCAGCGAGCTGGGCGGGATCAGCCCGCGCAAGGCGCAGATCCCGTTCTACTCCACGGTGACCGGGCAGTGGGAGGACGGCACCGGGTTCGATGCCGGCTACTGGTACCGGAACCTGCGTGGCACGGTCGGGTTCGAGCCCGCGATCCGCGCCCTGCTGGCCGAACACCATCGGACGTTTGTCGAAGTCAGCCCGCATCCCGTGCTCGCCGCCGCGGTCCAGGAGACCGCTGGTGACACGACCGTTGTTGTCGGCGGGACGCTCCGTCGTGACCAGGGTGACCTAGCCCGGTTCCTGACCTCGGCCGCCGAGTTGTTCGTCCGCGGTGTCGCCGTCACGTGGCCGTTCCCCGGTGGGCGCCAGGTCGAACTGCCGACCTACGCCTTCCAGCGGGAGCGGTACTGGCCCGAGATGCCCGAGACCGTGTTCGTCGCGGACTCGATGGACAGCGAGTTCTGGCGCGCTCTGCAGGAGACCGACCCGCAATCGCTTGCCTCCACTTTGGACGTCGACCCGGCCGCCCTGGAGACGGTGCTGCCCGCGCTGTCCGCCTACCGCGGCCAGCTGCGCGACCAGTCCACAGTGGAGGACTGGCAGTACCGCGTCGACTGGAAGCCGCTGTCGCTGCCCGAGTCCGGCGCCCTGGCCGGAACGTGGCTGGTCATCGCGGGGACCGAGGGCTCCGAGTGGATCGCCTCGGTGGTGTCCGCGCTCGGCGCCCAGACGGTCCAGATCGACGTCGACTCCACCGACCGCGAGGCCATCGCCACCCGGCTGCGGGCCGCGGCCAGCGGCGGCGTCGGGTTCGCCGGTGTGCTGTCGTTCCTCGCCCTCGACGAATCGGACTTCAACGGCGTCCCGGCCGGGTTGGTGCAGACCAACGCGGTGGTCCAGGCCATGGGCGACGCCGAGATCAACGCCCCGCTGTGGGCACTGACCCGCGGTGCGGTCTCGGTGAGCAGCCGCGAACAGGTGCTCAGCCCGGCGCAGAGCGGTGTCTGGGGCTACGGCCGAGTGGCCGGCCTCGAGTACCCGAACCGTTGGGGCGGCGCCATCGACCTGCCCGAGACCGTCGACCACCGTGTAGCGCAACGCCTTGTCGCCGTGCTGACCGGCACCGAGAACGAGGACCAGGTCGCACTGCGGACTTCAGGTGCTTTCGGCCGTCGGCTTGTCCGGCTGACCGGTGCTTCCGATGGCTTTGAGATTTCCGGAACTGTGGTGGTCACGGGTGGTACGGGTGCCCTCGGTGGGCACGTTGCCCGGTACCTGGCCGAGGCCGGTGCCTCCCACCTCGTCCTGACCAGTCGTCGCGGTCTCGAAGCCCCTGGCGCTGAAGAACTTCGCGACGAGCTGACCGCGAAGGGCATCGAGGTCAGCATTGTCGCCTGCGATGCGAGCGATCGAGATGCTCTGACCGCACTGCTTGACGGAGTTCCCGACCTGACTGGCGTCATTCACACGGCCGGTGTGCTGGACGATGGTCTGATCGAAGGCCTTACGCCGGAGCGGTTCGAGCAGGTCTTCCGGTCGAAGGTGGTCGCCGCGCAGCATCTGGATGAGCTGACGCGCGAGCGCGACCTGACCATGTTCGTGCTCTACGGCTCCGCGGCCGGCGCTCTGGGCAGCCGGGGTCAGGCGAACTACGCGGCCGCCAACGCGATCCTGGACGGTATCGCCGCCCAGCGCCGTGCCCTCGGGCTTCCCGCGACGGCGGTGTCGTGGGGTCTGTGGGCCGGGTCCGGTTTGGCCGTGGGCAGTGGAGTTGAGGAGCAATCCGCGCAAAACGGCGTTGTGGCCATGGATCCGGTGCTCGCGGTCCAGGCGCTCACCAAGGTCGTCGCCAGCGGTGAGCCGATGCCGGTGGTCTACGGCGTGGACTGGCTGCGGTTCGCTCCGGCATTCCTGTCCCAGCGGCGCAGCGCGACCCTGACCGACCTGCCCGAGGTCAAGCGCGCGATCGAGGCGGCTCAGCAGGCCGAGCGGGAGCAGCAGAAGCGTCCGTCCGAGCTGCAGGAGAAGCTGCGGCCACTGTCCAAGGTGGACCGGCTGGAGTTCATGCTCGACATCGTCCGGGCTCAGGTCGCTGCCGTGCTCCGGTTCCCGGGGACGGACGCGGTCGAGCCGGCCAAGGCGTTCAAGGAGCTGGGCTTCGACTCGATGACCGGCGTCGAACTGGTCAACCGGCTCACCGCCAAGACCGGCCTGAGCCTGCCGGTCACCCTCGTATTCGACTACACCTCGCCGTTCACCCTCGCCGAGCACCTGCTCGACAAGGTTCTTGGCACACAGTCGGTCGAGGTCGCTCAAGCGGCCACAGTGGACCTGACCGGCGACCCGATCGCGATCGTTGGCATGAGCTGCCGGTTCCCCGGTGGGGTGAAGTCGCCCAAGGACCTGTGGGAGCTGGTGTCCAACGGTGTCGATGCGGTCGGGCCGATGCCGACCGACCGCGGCTGGGAGATCGACCCCGAGCGGGTTTACCAGGGCGGGTTCATCCCCGACGCGATCCATTTCGATCCGGCCTTCTTCGGCCTGTCACCCAAGGAAGCCACGGGCATGGATCCGCAGCAGCGGCTGGTGATGGAGACCTCGTGGGAGCTGCTGGAGAACGCCGGCATCGACCCGACCGGCCTGCGCGGCTCCAAGACTGGCGTTTTCATCGGCACCACAGGCACTTTGTACATGCCGTCGCCCGACCAGGCGGCGAACGTGATGACCGGTGTGCTCGCCAGCATCATGTCCGGTCGCGTCTCCTACACCCTGGGCCTGGAAGGTCCCGCGGTCACGGTGGACACCGGTTGTTCGGCCTCGTTGATGACCATCCACATGGGAGCCCAGTCGCTGCGCACCGGCGAGTCGGACCTGGTCCTGGCCGGTGGCGTGATGGTGATGACCACGCCGTACGCGTTCCAGCAGTTCGACGCGCTGGGCGGCTGGTCGAACTCCGGTCGCTGTCATGCTTTCGCCGACTCGGCGACCGGCATGGGCTGGGGTGAGGGCGTCGGTTTCGTTCTGCTGGAACGGCTCTCCGATGCTCGCCGCAACGGTCACGAGGTCCTCGCCGTCCTCCGCGGCTCGGCGGCGAACCAGGACGGCGCCTCGAACGGTCTCACCGCGCCCAATGGTCTGGCCCAGCAGCGGGTCATCCGGTCCGCGTTGGCCAGCGCTCAACTGTCCACTGCGGACGTTGACGCGGTCGAGGCGCACGGCACCGGAACGACGCTCGGCGACCCGATCGAGGCGACGGCCCTGCTGGCCACCTACGGCCAGGACCGCAAGGAGGGCCTGCCGCTCTGGCTCGGTTCGCTGAAGTCCAACATCGGTCACACTCAGGGCGCTGCCGGTGTCGCGGCCGTGATCAAGATGGTCATGGCCATGCGCAACGGAGTCCTGCCCAAGACCCTGCACGTGGACAAGCCGACCACTGCCGTGGACTGGACCACGGGTGACGTCGAGCTGCTCACTGAGGCACGGTCGTGGCCGGAGACTGGCCGCGCCCGCCGGGTGGGTGTCTCGTCGTTCGGCGTCAGCGGCACCAACGTGCACGCCATCTTCGAGCAGGCACCCGAAGAAGAGGCCGTCGAGTCCGAGGCGCCGACCAAGACCCTCGGCACCGTGCCGTGGGTGATCTCCGCCAAGACCGCCAACGCTCTCAAGGACCAGGCGGCCAACCTTGTGTCCAGTGTGGACTCGCTTGATCCGGTCGACGTCGGCTCGTCCTTGGTGACGACGCGGGCGTTGTTCGACCACCGGGCCGTCGTTGCCGGGGGCTCGCGTGAGGACCTGCTGGCCGGTGTGGCGGCACTTTCGAATGAGGAGCCGGATGCCCGGCTGGTTCAGGGTGTCGCCGATGTGTCCGGCAAGAAGGTGTTCGTTTTCCCTGGTCAAGGTGCTCAGTGGGTGGGCATGGGCGCCCAGCTGCTGGACGAGTCGCCGGTGTTCGCGGAGCGGATGGCCGAGTGCGCGGCGGCCCTGTCATCCTTTGTGGACTGGTCGTTGCTCGACGTTCTGCGCGAAGGCCGCGACCTGGACCGGGTCGATGTGGTTCAGCCCGCCTCCTGGGCCGTGATGGTCTCGCTGGCCGAGGTGTGGAAATCCTACGGCGTCACTCCTGATGCAGTGGTCGGCCACTCGCAGGGCGAGATCGCGGCGGCGGTCGTCTCGGGTGCACTGTCGCTTGAGGACGCCGCTCAGGTCGTGACCCTGCGCAGCCAAGCGATCGCGCGGAGGCTGGCCGGGCGCGGGGGAATGATGTCGGTGGCGTTGCCGCTGGTCAACATCTCGGCCCGGCTGGACGACCGGGTCTCGGTCGCCGCGGTGAACGGCCCGAACTCCGTGGTGGTCGCCGGTGATCCGGAGGCGCTCGACGGGTTGTTCGACGAGCTGACAACCGAAGGTATCCGGGTTCGCAAGATCGCGGTGGACTACGCCTCGCACTCGGCCCATGTCGAGCTGCTGAAGGATGACCTTGCCCGTGACCTGGCGGGCATCCGGCCGCGTGCGGCCCGGATCCCGTTCTTTTCGACGGTGACCGGCAAATGGGAGGACGGCACGTCATTCGACGCCGGTTACTGGTACCGCAACCTGCGCCGGACCGTGGAGTTCGAGCCGGCCATCCGGGCCCTGCTCGCCGAGCGGCATCGCGCCTTTGTCGAGGTCAGCCCGCACCCGGTGCTCACTTTCGGCGTGCAGGCCATCATCGACGACTCCGATGTCCGTGCCGTGACCACCGGGTCGCTGCGCCGCGATGATGGTGGCACGCAACGCTTCCTGACTTCGCTCGCCGAACTGTTCGTGCGGGGCGTCGCCGTTGACTGGGCCGGTCTTTTCGCTGGTACTGGCGCCAAGCGAGTGCCGCTGCCGAACTACGCCTTCCAGCACGAGCGCTACTGGTCGAGCATGACCATGCCGGCCGGCGACGCCACCGGGCTGGGCTTGCTCGCCGCCGAGCACCCGATGCTGGGCGCGGCCGTGGAAATGGCCACCTCCGAGGACGTTCTGTTCAGCGGCAGGCTTTCCCCGGCGACCCACCCGTGGCTCGCCGACCACGTCGCCGGTGGCGTGGCTCTGTTGCCCGGCAGCGGGTTCCTGGAGCTGGTGATCCGGGCCGGTGACCAGGTCGGCTGTGACCTGGTGGAGGAGCTGACCCTCGGGGTCCCGCTGGTGCTCACCGAGGCATTGGTGGTCCAGGTCTACGTCGGCACGCCGGACGAGTCGGGCCGCCGCACGGTGACTGTCCACTCGCGACCGGCGGACTCGCCCGAAGAGCCGTGGACGCAGCACGCCAGCGGCATCCTGGCCACCGGTGCGCCATCCAGCCGGTTCGATGCGTCCGTTTGGCCGCCCGTGGATGCTGAAGCCGTTGAGATCGACGGCCTCTACGAAGGACTTGCCGAGGCCGGGCTCGCGTATGGCCCGCTCTTCCAAGGCCTGCGCAAGGTCTGGAAGCGCGACGGTGAGGTGTTCGCCGAAGTCGCGCTGCCGACCGAGATCGAGGACGCCACGGCGTACGGCATGCATCCGGCCCTGCTGGACGCGGCCTTTCACGCCGGGACGTTCCTCGACCGCGACGCGGAGAGCGGCGGCCTGCTGTTCTCGATGGGCGGCGCGGCCCTGTACGCGGCCGGTGCGTCGCAGATCAGGATGCGCCTGACCAGGGACGATGCCGACGCGCTGACCCTGGAGACGGCCGACACCGAGGGCAACCCGGTGCTGACGATCGAGACCGTGGTCTCCCGCCGCAACCAGGCAACCCCGGTGGCCACCCAGAACGAAGGCATGTACGTACTCGACTGGCTGCCCGCCCCGGCCGCGACCGGTGCGGCATCGGAGATCCGGATCGACCTCGACACGGATCTCGCCGAACTGGAGGACATCGCGGACCTGGTTGTGGTCCGGGCCAAGGCCAACGACGAACTCTCCGTGCCGGACCAGGCACAGGCCTTGACTTCCCGGGCGTTGGTGCTGATTCAGGCGTGGCTCGCGGATCCGAGGTTCGAGCAGTCCCAGCTGGTTTTCGTGACCCAGGGCGCGACCGACGGTACGGATCTTGCCGCAGCCGCGGTGTGGGGTCTGGTGCGGTCCGCTCAGATCGAGCACCCCGGCCGGTTCCTGCTGGTTGATTCCGAAGAGGACACTGTCGGATCGGTTGTGTCCTCGGGTGAGCCGCAGTACCTGGTCCGGGACGGCAAAGCCCACGTCGCTCGGTTGGTCCAGATGCCGGTGAGCGATGCCGAGCCACGCCAATGGAACCCCGAGGGCACGGTCCTGATCACTGGCGGTACCGGTGGTCTGGCCAGCCAGCTCGCCCTCTATCTCGCGGCCGAGCGTGGGATGAAGCACCTGGTCCTGGTCAGCCGGCGTGGCCCGTACGCGCCGGGAGCCCTGGAGCTGCAGGCCGAACTGATCGCCCACGGCGCCAACGTGGCCATCAAGGCCTGTGACGTCTCGGATCGCCAGGCGGTCGCGGAGCTGATCGCGGGTATCCCGGCCGAGCACCCGCTCACCGCGGTCGTGCACACCGCGGCCGCGCTCGATGACGGTGTCATTGAACAACTCACGCCCGAACGGCTCGCGAATGTGCTGGGCCCCAAGGCGGGCGGCGCCTGGTTCCTGCACGAGCTGACCGAAGGTATGGACCTCGCCGCGTTCGTCCTGTACTCGTCGCTGTCCAGCACGATCGGCGCTCCGGGGCTGTCGAACTATGCCGCTGCCAACCACTTCCAGGACGCTCTCGCGCAGTACCGGACCAGGCAGGGACTTCCGGGTCTGTCGCTGGTGTGGGGCCGGTGGGCCGACGACAGCGGCATGACCGCGGTCGTGTCCGGCCAGCAGACCCACCGGATGGATTCCTCCGGCCTGGTGGAGATCTCCAACGAGCGTGGCATGGCCATGTTCGACACGGCCGTCGCCACCGATCACCCGGTGGTCGTCCCGGTCCTGCTCGACAAGCCCGCGTTGCGTTCGTTCGGGATCATCCCGCCGATCCTGCGTGGCCTGGTCCGCGGCGCGACCACCCGCCGGGCCGCCGCCCAGGCGACCGGTGCCTCGTCCGCGTTCGCCCGTCAGCTGCAGGACGCGGCGGCCGATGACCGGCCGCGGATGGTCATCGACGTCATCCGGGCCCAGGTTTCCGCGGTTCTCGGCCATGCCCAGGACGAGGTGGACGCTAAGCGCGAGTTCCGTGAGTTCGGTCTGGACTCGCTGACCGCGGTCGAGCTGCGCAACCGGCTGAGCACAGTGACTGGACTGCGGCTGTCGGCGACGATGGTCTTCGACTACCCGACGCCGACCATCCTCGCCGAGTACTTGTTGGCTGAGCTGATGGATCAGGACACGGCAGTGTCCACTGTGAGCACGGTCAAGACGCACGACCCCAACGACCAGATCGTGATCGTCGGGATGAGCTGCCGGTTCCCGGGCGGCGTTTCCTCGCCGGACGACCTGTGGAAGCTGGTTTCCGAAGGCACGGACGCGATAGGTGCGCCTCCGGCGGACCGTGGCTGGCGGGTCGGCGGTGCCCAGGGCGGGTTCCTGCACGAGGCAGGCGAGTTCGACCCCGGCTTCTTCGGCATCTCGCCGCGGGAGGCCCTGGCCATGGACCCGCAGCAGCGCCTGCTGCTGGAAACCGCCTGGGAGGCCTTCGAAGCCGCTGGCATCGACCCGAACACGTTGCGGGGAACCAAGACCGGCATCTTTGTTGGTGCGGCGGGCCTCGGCTACGCGGCTCCCTCGGACGCTGGCGGGCACGTGGTCACCGGTAGCTCGATGAGCGTTGCCTCGGGCCGCATCTCGTACGTGTTCGGGCTGGAAGGCCCAGCGGTCACTGTGGACACTGCGTGCTCGTCCGCGTTGGTGTCACTGCACTTGGCGTGCCAGTCGTTGCGGGCCGGGGACAGCTCGCTTGCGCTGGCCGGTGGTGTCACGATCATGCCGAACCCGGGCGTGATCCAGGGCTTCACGGCTCAGAACGCCCTCGCGGCCAGCGGCCGGGCCAAGGCCTTCTCGGACAGCGCGGACGGCATGAACCTCGCCGAAGGTGTCGGCCTGGTGCTGGTCGAGCGGCTCTCGGACGCCCGCCGCAACGGCCACCCGATCCTCGCGGTGGTCCGCGGCTCGGCGATCAACCAGGACGGCGCCTCCAACGGCCTGACCGCGCCAAACGGCCCATCCCAGCAACGAGTCATCCGCGACGCGCTGGCCTCGGCCGGTCTGTCCACAAGTGACATCGACGCGGTGGACGCGCACGGCACCGGAACCACCCTTGGTGACCCGATCGAGGCCCAGGCGCTGCTGGCGACCTACGGCCGCGACCGCGAACGACCGCTGCTGCTGGGTTCGGTCAAGTCCAACATCGGCCACACCCAGCACGCCGCGGGTGTCGCGAGCGTGATCAAAATGGTCATGGCCATGCGTCACGGCGTTCTGCCGCAGACGTTGCACGTCACCGAACCGACCACTCAGGTGGACTGGACCGTTGGCGACATCCAGCTGCTGACCGACGCGACCGAGTGGCCGGAGACCGGGCACCCGCGCCGGGCCGGCGTCTCGTCCTTCGGTATCAGCGGCACCAACGTGCACACCATCCTCGAACAGGCCCCGGCCGAGAAGCCGGTCGAGCGGGAGGTGCCGGATACGCCGGTA
The DNA here is from genome assembly GCF_040675465.1 of Actinocrispum sp. NPDC049592. Classification (NCBI taxonomy): domain Bacteria; kingdom Bacillati; phylum Actinomycetota; class Actinomycetes; order Pseudonocardiales; family Pseudonocardiaceae; genus Actinocrispum; species Actinocrispum sp. NPDC049592. The sequence continues at coordinate 61,734 of NZ_JBFAPA010000002.1, forward strand.
CCGTGGGTGATCTCGGCCAAGTCCGACCGTGCGCTGCGTGACCAGGCGGCTCGCCTGATGTCCGTTGTGGATGGTCTGAACCCGGCCGACGTCGGCTACTCACTGGCCAAGACCCGGGCCCAGTTCGACCACCGCGCGGTAGTCGTCGACGGCGGCCTGACGTCCGTGTACGCGAACGAGCAATCGTCCACTGTGGTCGAAGGTGTCGCCGACATCGACGGCCGGACCGTGTTCGTCTTCCCCGGCCAGGGTGCGCAGTGGGCCGGGATGGGCGTGAAGCTGATGGCGGAGTCGCCCGCGTTCGCCGAGCGCTTGGCCGAGTGTGCCGCGGCACTGGAACCGTTCACCGGCTGGTCGGTTCTGGATGTCCTGCGGGACGGTCAGGATCTCGACCGGGTGGACGTGGTCCAGCCGGTGTCGTGGGCGGTGATGGTCTCGCTCGCCGAGGTCTGGAAGTCCTACGGTGTCAAGCCGGACGCAGTGGTCGGCCACTCGCAGGGGGAGATCGCGGCCGCCGCGGTCTCGGGCGCACTGTCCCTTCAGGACGCTGCCAGGGTCGTGGCCCTGCGCAGCCAGGCGATCGCCCGGACGCTGGCCGGACGCGGTGGGATGATGTCCATCGCACTGCCGCTGGCGGACATCGAGCCGCGGCTGGACGACCGGGTGTCGGTCGCCGCCGTGAACGGCCCGAGCTCCGTTGTGGTAGCCGGGGATCCCGAGGCGCTGGACGCGCTGTTCGAGCAGCTGACGGTAGAGAGCACTCGGGTTCGCAAGATCGCAGTGGACTACGCCTCGCACTCCGCGCACGTCGAGCTGCTGCATGACGAGCTTCTCGAAGCCCTGCAGGACATCGCCCCGCGTCGCGCTCAGATCCCGTTCTACTCCACGGTGACCGGGCAGTGGGAGGACGGCACCGGGTTCGACGCGACATACTGGTACCGCAACCTCCGTGGCACGGTCGGCTTCGAGCCCGCGATCCGCGGTCTGCTGGCCGAGCGGCACCGGTTCTTCGTCGAGTGCAGCCCGCATCCCGTGCTGGCCATGGGTATTCGCGAGACCATCGATGACGCCGACGTGACCGCAGTGGTGACTGGCACTCTGCGGCGAGACGAAGGCGACCTGACCCGGTTCCTGTTGTCGGCGGCAGAGATCTACGTCCGTGGCGGCACAGTCGATTGGCAGTTCCCCGGCGCTCGTCGCGTCGACCTGCCGACTTACGCATTCCAGCACGAGCGGTTCTGGCCGGAGCCCGTCGAACCGATCGGCGCCGACCCGGTGGACGCATGGCAGTACCAGTTCGACTGGCAGCCGATCACCCCAACCGGCTCACCCGCCGGCACTTGGCTGATCGTCGGGGAGTCCGAAGAGGACTTCGGTCTCTCTAACACTGTTAGATTGACCGATGTCGGAACCGACCGGGCGGAGCTGGCCCAGCGGATCCGGGAGCTGGGCGAGTTCGACGGAGTTCTGTCACTGCTGGCCCTGGACGACGCGACTAGTGAATCCACGGGTGTGCCCGTGGGACTGTCCCGGACCATGGTGCTGCTCCAGGCGTTGGGTGACGCTGAGGCCGACGCGCCGCTGTGGTGCGTGACCCGCGGCGCCGTGAGCGTCCGCGACGAGGCCGTGACCAGCCCTGACCAAGGCGGCGTCTGGGGCTTCGGGCGGGTCGCCGGACTGGAGCACCCGGATCGCTGGGGTGGTCTGATCGACCTGCCGCCCGTCCTCGACGACACGGTCGCACGGCCCGTCGCTGCCGTCCTGACCAGCGAAGACGGCGAGGATCAGGTGGCGATCCGGGCCAACGGCGTGTTCGGCCGCAGAGTCGTGCGGCTGGTTACCGAAGGCGAGCTGGCGGTCTCCGGCTCGATCCTGATCACCGGCGGCACCGGCGCGCTGGGCGGGCATGTGGCGAAATACCTTGTCGGAGCGGGTGCTGAGCACCTTGTGCTGACCAGTCGCCGCGGCCTCGATGCTCCCGGTGCCACCGATCTGCGCGACTCGCTGGCCGAGTTGGGCGCGCGGGTCGACGTGATCGCCTGCGACGCATCGGACCGGGACGCGCTGGCCTCCGTTCTGGCGGACATTCCGCAGCTCACAGGCGTTGTGCACACGGCCGGTGTGATCGACGACGGCATGATCGACGGCCTGTCGCCGGAGCGGTTCGACCAGGTATTCAAGTCGAAGGTGTTGTCGGCTCGGCATCTCGACGAGCTGACCCGCGACCGTGACCTGAAGCTGTTCGTGCTGTTCGGTTCCGCGGCCGGCTCGCTCGGCAACCCTGGCCAGGCCAACTATGCGGCGGCCAACGCCGTCCTGGACGCGATCGCCGAACAGCGCCGCGCGCTCGGCCTCGCGGCCACCTCGGTCGCTTGGGGGCTGTGGGCCGGATCCGGTCTGGCGGCGGGAACTGGTGTCGAGGAACGGTCCGCACGTGGTGGTGTGATCGCGATGGACCCGGAGCTCGCCGTGCGGGCCATGGCTCGTGTCGCGGCCAGCGGGGTCGCGGCGCCGATGGTGTACGGAGTGGACTGGGAGATGTTCGCGCCCAGCTTCATGTCCCTGCGCCCGACCCCGATCCTCAACGAGATTCCCGGTGTCCGCCAGGCGATGCAGGCCGCCCCGCAGCAGGACGACTCGCTGCTGGAGAAGCTGGCGACGATGACCGCGCCCGAACGTGCGTCTACTGTGGTCAAACTCGTCCGCAACACCGCCGCCGTTGTGCTCGGGCACAAGACGACCGACACCGTGGAACCGGACAAGGCGTTCAAGGACCTCGGGTTCGACTCGCTCAACGCGGTCGAGTTCGCCAACCGGATGGCCGCGGCGACCGGCGTGAAGATCCGCCAGGCACTCGTGTTCGACTACCCGACCCCGGTCGCCCTGGCCAGGCATCTGCTGGAGGACGTGTTCGACCTGGCCGGCAAGGACCCGGTGCAGGCCGAACTGGACCGGCTGGAAGGCATGCTCGCCGGCATGGCATTGAACAACAGCAGGCCGGATGAGGCTGCTTTCAATGACCGCGTCGCCGCGAGGCTCCGGTCCCTGCTCGCCCGGATCACCGCCCCGACGGCGGCGGGCGGAGAAGAACTGCTGGAGAAGTCCGATGACGAGATCTTCGAGTTCATCGGCAAGGAGTTCGGCATTTCCTGATTGAGAGAGGCTTCAATGGACAACGAAGAGAAGCTCCGTTACTTCCTCAAGAAGGTGACGGCCGATCTCCACGAGACCCGGCAACGATTGCGCGCGGCCGAGTCCGGGGAACACGAACCGGTCGCCATCGTGGGGATGGCCTGCCGGTTCCCCGGCGGTGCAGACACCCCGCAAGCCTTGTGGGAGCTGCTTTCCGAGGGCCGGGACGTGATCGGCGAGGCTCCGGGCTACCGTTGCTGGGACGCCAAGGTTTTCGACGTCGGCGGGCCGGCCGGGCCGCGGCTGGGCGGGTTCCTGGACGACGCGGGTCAGTTCGACCCGTCGTTCTTCGGGATCTCCCCGCGTGAGGCGGTTGTCACCGACCCGCAGCAGCGGCTGTTGCTGCAGATCGTGTGGGAGGCGCTGGAGAGGGCGGGCATTGACCCGACCGCCTTGCGCGGCAGCAAGACCGGCGTTTTCACCGGCAGCAATGGCCTGGACTACACGCAGTTGGCGGCTCGCACTCCCGGTGCCGTTGACTACATGTACACGGCGAACTCGGCGAGTGCGCTGTCCGGCCGGATCTCGTACATCCTCGGGTTCGAGGGTCCTGCGTTCACCGTGGACACGGCGTGCTCGTCATCGCTGGTAGCCCTGCACCTGGCCGCACAGGCCCTGCGGGCGGGGGAGTGCTCGATCGCTTTGGCCGGTGGCGCTTCGGTGATGGCCACCCCGCACGTGTTCCTTGGGATGGGCAAGCAGGGTGGGCTGTCCTCGGACGGCCGCTGCCGGGCGTTCGCCGAGTCGGCGGATGGCACGAACTGGGGTGAGGGCGCCGGGATCCTGGTGCTGGAGCGGCTTTCCGACGCTCAGCGCAACGGGCACGAGGTGCTCGCGGTGATCCGGGGTTCGGCGATCAACCAGGACGGCGCCTCGAACGGGTTCACCGCCCCGAACGGCCCTTCGCAGCAGCGAGTCATCCGTTCCGCGCTGGCTTCGGCGGGGCTGGCTCCGGCCGATGTGGACGCTGTCGAGGCGCACGGCACGGCGACTTCCCTGGGTGACCCGATCGAGGCGGACGCGTTGCTCGCCACCTACGGTCAGAACCGGACTGGTGAACCGTTGTGGCTCGGGTCGATCAAGTCGAACATGGCGCACACCCAGGCCGCCGCCGGTGTCGCCGGTGTGATGAAGATGGTGCTGGCCATCCAGAACGGCGTTTTGCCCAAGACTTTGCACGTCGACGCGCCCACGTCCGCCGTGGACTGGAGCACTGGTTCGGTGTCGCTGCTTGCCGAGGCTCGGCCATGGCCGGAGACCGGCCGCCCTCGTCGTGCCGGTGTTTCCTCGTTCGGCGTGAGCGGGACCAACTCACACGTGATCATCGAGCAGGCACCGGCGGCCGAGACGCCCGAGCCCGGTGCCGCGCCTGGAGTGTTGTCCTGGACGCTGTCGGCCAAGAGCGCTGAAGCGCTGAAGTCGCAGGCTGCGAAGCTGCTGTCCTTTGTAGAGGAGAGCGCCGACCTGTCCGCGTTGGACGTCGGCTACTCGCTGGCCACGACCCGCGCCGCCCACCCGTATCGGGCCGCTGTCGTTGGCACGCAGTGGGAAGAGTTCCTGGCTGGGCTGGCTGCGATCGAGTCGGGGAAGCCCGCCCGTGGCGTGGTGAAGGGCGTGGCGAAGGACGGTCAAGTCGCGTTCCTGTTCACTGGCCAGGGTTCGCAGCGGATCGGGATGGGCCGGGAGCTGCACGCTGCGCACCCTGCCTTCGCGGCCGCGTGGGACGGCATCATGGCCGAGTACGACAAGCACTTCGACCGCTCGGTGCAGGACATCATCTGGGGTGACGACCAGGACCTGCTGAACCAGACGATGTACGCGCAGGCCGGGCTGTTCGCCCTGGAAGTCTCGTTGTTCCGGCTGCTGGACTCCTGGGGCGTCAAGCCGGACTACCTGCTGGGTCACTCGATCGGCGAACTGGCCGCCGCTCACATCGCCGGCATTCTGTCCCTTGAGGACGCTTGTGCGCTGGTGTTCGCCCGTGGCCGCTTGATGCAGGCTCTGCCCGCCGGCGGGGCGATGCTCGCGGTTCAAGGTACCGAGGCGGAAATCCGGCCGCTGCTGACTTCCGGCCTGTCGATCGCCGCGGTCAACGGGCCGGCCTCGGTCGTCGTGTCCGGTGTGGACTCGGAGATCGACGCTCTGCGGGCCGCGCTGGCCGATCGCAAGACCAAGCGGCTGCACGTGTCGCACGCGTTCCACTCCGCGTTGACGGAGCCGATGCTGGCCGAGTTCGAGCAGCTCGCCGGGCGGCTGACCTATGCGGCGCCGTCGATTCCGGTCATCTCCAACGTCACCGGCGAGTCGGCGGGCGAGCGTTTGCGCGACCCGGCGTACTGGGCCTCGCAGGTTCGCAGCGCGGTCCGGTTCGACGATGGCGTTCAGTGGCTCGCCGACCGTGGCGTCACCCGGTTTGTCGAGCTGGGCCCGGACGGCACGCTGACGGCGATGGCTCGGGAAGGTCTGGGCGAAAACGCTGTGTGCGTGCCAGTGCTTCGGCCGGACCGTCCGGAGGCGCGAACGGTTGTCTCCGCCGTGTCCGAGCTGCACGTCAACGGTGTTTCGGTGGACTGGCAGGCGATTCAGCCCGGTCGCCGCGTGGACCTGCCCACCTACGCTTTCCAGAACGAGAACTACTGGGTGGACATCGCCGCTCTGGCGGACGCCGGGGCTGGCGGGGACGCGTCTTCACTGGGTCTCGACTCGGCCGAGCATCCGTTGCTCGCCGCGGTCGTGCCTTCGCCTGATTCCGGCGGCATGGTCCTGACTGGGCGGGTGTCCGCCGCCGGCCAGCCATGGATCGCGGACAACGAGGTGCTGGGCAAGACTTTGCTGCCTGGCTCGGGCCTGATGGAGATCGCGCTGCGGGCCGGGGCCGAGGTCGGCTGCTCGGTCGTCGAGGAACTGACGCTGGCAGCGCCCTTGGTGGTGCCTGAGCGTGGCGCCGTGCGGATCCAGGTTGCCGTGGGGGAGGAGGACAACGGACGGCGCTCGGTCCGGATCCACTCCCGCGCCGGCGATTCGTGGACGCTGCACGCGGAAGGCGCTGTGCGGGCCGGGACTTCCGAGCCGCTGGCCGACCTGACCGAGTGGCCCCCGGCGGGTGCGGTCAAGCTGGACATCCAGGGCGCCTACGCCGAGATGGCCGAGGCAGGGTTCCGGTTCGGGCCGGTGTTCCAGGGCCTGAAAGCGGTCTGGACCTGTGGCGAGGAGGCCTACGCCGAGGTCGCGCTGCCAGCGGACACGCCGGTTGAGGGGTTCGGGTTGCACCCGGCGCTGATGGACGCGACGACCCACCTCGCCATGCTGGTCAGCATCCGCAAGAACCCCGCCGCTGCCAAGGCGTTCCGGCCCGCGGTGTTCAACGACGTGACCCTGCACTCGACCGGCGCCTCCTCGTTGCGGGTCAAGATGGCGCACCTGACCCCGGAGACCCTCGAGGTGACCGCGGCGGTTCAGGACGGGCGGCCGGTGTTCTCGTGCGGATCGCTGCTGGGGCAGATGGTGTCGGCTGCCGAGGTGGTCGCCTCCGACGACGACGTGCTGTTCCGGATCGAGTGGAAAGCCACGCCTTCGCCGATCACCAACGACATCGAATCGTCCACTTGGGACGAACTGGGTGACACGGTTCCCGACGTCGTCGTGCTGGAGTTCACTTCGGACGGCGAAGGTCCGGATCGCCCAACGCTCTACCGGGCGGTGGACGTCCTGCAAACCTGGCTTGCTGAGGAACGTTTCGCCAAGTCCAAGCTCGTTGTGGTGACTCGTAACGCTGTTGCGCTGACTGAGGGGCAGGATGTCGACGTCACACAGGCTCCCGTGTGGGGGCTGGTGCGTTCGGCTCAGGCCGAGAACCCCGGCCGGTTCGTGTTGCTGGACCTGGACCGGCTCGACGAGCTGGCCTGGTTCCTGGCGCCAGCGGTCGCTTCCGGTGAACCCGAGGTCGCTGTCCGTAACCTGGAAATGCACGTTCCTCGACTGGTCCGCGCCGAGATGCCTGCGGTGGAGCCGGGGGTGCTCAACCCTGACGGAACCGTCCTGATCACTGGTGGCACCGGTGGTCTGGGTGGTCTGGTCGCCGAGCGGCTCGTGACTCGGCACGGCGTGCAGCACCTGCTGCTGACCAGCCGTCGAGGTTCAGACGCTCCTGGGACGGCCGAACTGAAGGCATCGCTGGAGGCGCTGGGCGCTGCGGTGACCGTCACCGCTTGCGATGTCAGCTCCCGGGACGCCGTGGCCGAGCTACTGGCTTCGGTTCCCGCTGAGCATCCGCTGACTGGCGTTGTGCACGCCGCCGGGGTGGCTTCTCCCGGTCTGCTAGGCACTTTGTCTCGGGACAAGTGGGAACCGGTGTTGCAGGCCAAGGCCGACTCGGCGTGGCACCTGCACTCGCTCACCATGGATCTCGACCTGGGCGCGTTCGTGCTGTTCTCCTCGGCGGGCGGGATGGTTCTGGCCGCTGGGCACGCGAACTACGCTGCTGCCAATGTCTTCCTGGACGCCCTGGCCGCGCACCGGCAGGCCAAGGGACTTGCGGCCACCTCTGTCGCATATGGAGTGTGGGATGGCGCGGGTGCCGGGCAGTTCCTCAACGAGGTGCAGATGCAGCGCATGCGTCGGCAGGGTCTTCCGGCTCTGTCCGCCGAGGACGGTCTGAAATCGTTCGATGCGGCTGTCGTGAGTTGTTCGCCCGTGCTGGTGTCGTTGCGCGTGGACATTGCGGCCCTGCGGTCGCGGACCGACGAGACCCCGGCTTTGCTGCGGGAGCTGGCGAAGTCGACCAAGAAGGTCGCCCGCAACGGCGGTCTCGACGCGTCGGCGGTGAAGGAGAAGCTGGACGCGCTGGGCGCAGAGGAACGCGCCGAGTTCCTCACGGACCTGGTGCGGGACATGCTCGCCGCGGTGCTGGAGTACTCGTCCGGCGCGGAGATCGAACCGGACCGGAACTTCGGCGAGCTGGGCATCGACTCGCTGACTGCGGCCGAGTTGCGGAACCTGCTCGCGGACGTGACCGGACTCCGGCTGCCGACAACGCTTGTCTACGACTACCCGACCCCTGAGGCCGTCGCCGTGTTCGTCGCTTCGCAGCTGACCCCGGCCGAGCCAGAGGCGGACTCGATCGACGCGATGGCCGAGGACGACCTGCTCGCCATGGCGTTCGCCGCGGCCGGGGCAGAGAAGGGCGAGTGACGTGGCTTCGGACGCGAAGCTGGTCGAGGCGCTCCGGTTGACCCTGAAGGAGAACGAGCGCCTCAAGGCGGAGAACGCCCGCCTGGCCACGGCCACCGACCCGGTGGCGGTGGTCGGGATGGCGTGCCGGTTCCCCGGCGGGGTCCGGTCGCCCGAAGACCTCTGGGAGCTGGTGTCGTCCGGTGTGGACGCCGTGACGCGGTTTCCCGCCAACCGGTTCTGGGACATCGACAAGATCTACGATCCCGAGCAGGGCAAGGTTGGCAAGACGTATGTCGACCAGGGCGGGTTCATCGAGGACGCCGGGGACTTCGACGCCGAGTTCTTCCGGATGTCCGACGAGGAAGCCCGGTGGACCGATCCGCAGCAGCGGGTGTTGCTGCAGATCGTCTGGGAGGCCCTGGAACGGGCCGGGATTGATCCCTCTTCACTGCGAGGATCGGCGACCGGTGTGTATGCCGGGATCATGTTCCACGACTACTCGCTGGCGCAGAAGATTCCCGTGACGTACGCGGGAAGCGTTGTGGCCAACAGCGTTTCCTACGTTCTGGGGCTTGAGGGTCCGAGTGTGGCGCTGGACTCGGCTTGTTCCTCGGGTTTGGTCGCGGTGCACATGGCCGCCCAGGCTTTGCGGAGCGGAGACTGCTCGCTGGCTGTCGCCGGTGGGGTCTCGGTGATGGCCTTCCCGGAGTTGTTCCGGTCGTCCTCTTTGGACGGAATGCTGGCTCCGGACGGGCGGTGCAAGTCGTTCTCGGATGGCGCCGACGGAACGACCTTCGCCGAGGGGGCCGGAGTGCTGGTGCTGGAACGGCTTTCGGACGCTCAGCGGCTCGGGCACCCGGTTTTGGCTGTGCTGAAGGGGTCCGCGGTCAATCAGGACGGCGTTCGGGCCGGGTTGCGTTCACCCAACGGGCAGTCTCAGCAACGGCTCATCCGGGCGGCTCTGACTTCGGCCGGCCTGGCGCCCGCGGATGTCGATGTGGTTGAGGGGCAGGGGACCGGGACGCGGATGGGCGATCCCATCGAGATCCAGGCCCTCATGGCCACTTACGGGCAGAACCGTGCCACGCCTTTGCTCCTCGGCTCGGTGAAGTCCAATTTCGGGAACACGCAGACCGCCAGTGGCCTCGCCGGTGTGATCAAGATGGTCATGGCGATGAAGCATGGTGTTGTCCCGCAGACGCTCTACGCTGCCAAGCCAACGTCAATGGTTGACTGGTCGGCAGGCGCCGTCGAACTGGCGGCCTCCGCCACGGCCTGGCCGGAGTCCGGACGGCCTCGGCGGTTCGGGGTGTCCGGGTTCGGGGCCAGCGGTACGAATGCTCACCTGATCTTCGAGGCCGGACCGGCGAGTGTGGCTTGCGAGGTGGTCGAACATCCCGTAGTGCCTTGGGTGCTGTCCGCTCGCAGCCCGGAAGCCCTGCGGGAGCAGGCTCAGCGGTTGCTGGAGGTTGCCGCTTCGGCCTCAGTTATGGACATCGCGTACTCGTTGGCCGTGGGACGAGCCAAATTCTCGCACCGGGCCATCGTGACGGATCTGGATGAGCTGGCTGCTTTGGCTTCGGGCGAGGCTTCTGGGGTTGTGGCGGCTCGCGGTGGCAAGGTGGCCCTCGAGTTCCCGACGGACGCCGACTGGCAGAGCGGCGTGAAGCTCGCCTCCCTGTTCCCCGGGTTCAGTGCCGAAGGTGAGGGACTGACCGGGTTCCAGACCGGGCTGTACAAGCTCCTGCGTTCCTGGGGAGTCCGGCCGAGCTTCCTGATCGACGGACCGGTCTCCGACGGCGCTCCCGTCGTGGCGTCACGTGAAGAGGCCACTGGCGTCTCGCACTTCCTTGCCCTGGACGGAGACGTCTTCGGCCTGGTCAAGAACCTGTTCCTGGCAGGCGTGGACATCGACTGGCGGGGTTACTTCACCGGCACCGGGGCCACTTTCACCGACCTGCCGACCTACGCATTCCAGACGAAACGCTACTGGATCGAGCCCCAAATCCCGATCCGTTCGGCCATTCTCGACGGCTAGCCGGTGACATGCGAGTACGTTCGTCGCAGTGAGCGATGCGCAGGTGATGAACGCACTCGTATTCGAACGGCCGGCCCCGGACACCAGCGGCACTTCAGTGGCCAGGGTGCCCGTACCCGTTCCCGGGCCTGGCGAAGTGGCGATCCAGGTCAGGTATGCCGGGATCAACTTCAAGGACATCATGGCCCGGCGCGGTGACGCCCGGTATGTGCCGTCCTGGCCTTTCGTTCCTGGGGTGGAGGTGTCCGGTCACGTCAGCGCGGTCGGGCCCGATGTGACCGGCTGGGCGCTGGGGGACCCGGTCGTGGCGCTGACCAACGCCGGGGGACTGGCCGAAGTCGCTGTGGCACGGGCGGAACTGGTCGCCCCCGTGCCGAAAGACCTGCCGTTGAGCCAAGCCGCGGCGGTTCCTGGGGCGCCGACGACCGCGGTGCTGCTGGTCGATGAGATCGCGCGGGTCCGTGGCGGTGACGCCCTTCTGGTGCACAGCGCGGCCGGGGCGGTCGGCCGATCCGTGGCCGAAGTCGCGCGTCAGCGTGGCGTGAAGACCCTCATCGGCACCGTTGGCGCGGCGAGCCGGGTCGCGGGCGCCCAGGAAGCCGGGTACGACACCGTGATCGTACGTGGTCCAGACCTGGCCGCGGAGGTCCGGACAAAAGTCGACGTGGTGCTCGACCCCCAAGGCACCGACTGTCTGGAGGACGATCTCGCCGTGCTCGCGCCGGGCGGCCGGATCGTGCTGTTCGGCAACGCCGGCGGCAACCCGTTGAACGACGTGCCCACCGGAAGGCTGTTCGGGGGCAACGCCTCGGTCGGCGGGTTCAGCCTGGAAGCCCTGTCCATCAACAGCCCCGGGGTCGTCGTCCGGGCCATGACCGAGGCCATGAACCTGATGCTGAGGAAGGACTTGACGCTGCCGGTCACCGAAGTCGGCGGTCTCAGCGAAGCGGCCACCGCGCAGCAAGCCCTGGCAACCGGGACGGGCGAAGCGAAGTACGTGGTGCGGGTATGACGAAGGGCCGCCCGCGGGACCTGGGGGGTGAGTCCCGCGGGCGGCCTCTCTTCTTTCTGGGTTACCAGGTGGCGGGTAGCTCGGCGACGCCGCCACCCAGTTGGTCGTTGTTGATCCGCAGCTCGGAAATCGGGATCTGCAACTGGAAATCGGGCAGCTGGGTCAGCAACGCGCTGTAGATCTCGATCATCTCCACGCGGGCCAGCGGAGCCCCCACGCAGTACCAGTTTCCGTGGCTGAACGCCGGATGAGGGTTGGGGGAGCGGGTGACGTCGAACTTGTCCGGGTTCTCGAACACCCGGTCGTCGAAGCCGCTGGAGTAGTGGTCGCACATGACCAGCTCGCCCGACTTGATGGACACGTCAGCGATCTCGATGTCCTCGCTCGCGTAGCGGGGCAGGAAGGACTCGGTGGTCTTGCCCATCCGGACCACCTCCTCCACCGCGGACGCCAGCAGCGACGGGTCCTTGATCACCATCTCCCGCTGGCCGGGGTTGCTGGCGAACAGGGCGATGCCGACGCTGATGTTGTGCGGGGTCACCAGGTATGAGAACGCTGTTACGGCAACCAGTGAAGCGACCTCGGGGTCGGTGATTCCAGCCTGGGTCAGGGTTGTCGTCAGGTCCGGGCCGGGATGTGCGCGCTTGTGAGCGCTCAGCTCGGCGAGGAACGTGAACAGTGGGAACTTGGCCGGGTCGGTGTCCGACGCGCCAACGGTTGTGGGCGCGGTCAACAGGGACATGAACGTGTCATGCTCGGTGATGCCCAGCAGGTCGCAGAGAACCTGGAACGACACCGGAACCGACAGCTGCGCGTGCAGGTCCGCGGGCGGGCCCTGCTCGAGGATCTGGTCCATCGCCGCGTTGGCGCGCTCGGCGATCTTCGGGCGCAGCGCGGCCATCCGCTTGGCGGAGAAGTGTGGCGTCAGCAGTTTCCGCATCCGGGCGTGGTTCTTGCGCGCAGTCTCGTGATCCGACGACACCGTCATCGAGATCAGCGGGCTGTCCAGGTACTTCGGCATGTTCGCCGGGTCCGGGTGGGACTTGCCGACCCGCTCGTCCAGCAGCAGCTGCTTCAGCTCGGCGTGCCGGGTGACCAGCCAGCCCTCGTCGCCAACGGGTGTCCTGACGCGACGGATCGCACCGCCCGCCTGGATCGCCCGCATCTGCGCGCTCAGGCACGCGATCACCGGCGACTCGGTGCCCAGGACCGGAAGCTCTTCCGAGGTGGTCATCGCGGGTCACCACACAACCGGGAGTTCGGCGATGCCGCCACCGAGCTGCTGACCGAGCATCGGCACGTCCTCAGGTGCCACCGCGAGCCGCATGTTCGGCAACCGGCTGAACAGTCCCTTGTAGACCTCGGCGATCTCCAGGCGGGCCAGCGGTGCGCCGATGCAGTGCGTGATGCCGCGGCTGAAAGCCAGGTGCGGGTTGGGTGAACGGGTGATGTCGAAGCGCTCCGGCTCGGGGAAGACCCGGTCGTCGAAGCCGCACGAGTAGTGGTCGACCAGCACCAGGTCGCCGGACTTGATGGTGACGCCCGCGATGTCGATGTCCTCGCTGGCGTAGCGGGGCACGAACGACTCGGAGACCTTGCTCATCCGCAGGCCCTCCTCGATCGCCTTGGCCTGCAGGTCCGGGTTGGCGATCAGCAGGTCGCGCTGGTCGGTGTTGATCGCGAACAGGGCGATGCCCGCGCTGATGTTGGTCGGCGTGACCTGGAAGGAGATCGACACCATGGCGGTCAGGCCGGCCACGATCATGTCGTCGGAGATGTTCTCGGTCAGCGCGGTGATCAGGCCGTCGTCCGGGTTTTCTCGCTTGTGCTTGGAGACTTCCTCGAGGTAGCCGAACAGTGGGTGCCGCACGCCACCGGCATTGCGGTCGTCCTCGACCGCGCCCGCGTCGGACAGGTGCGACAGGTACCGGTCGCGGTCCGGGATCTCCAGCAGGTCGCACAGCACCTGGAAGGAGATCGGCAGCGACATCATGTCGTGCAGGTCGGCGGGCGGGCCGTGGTCGACGATCGCGTCGATCAGGCCGTGCACCCTGGCCTCGACCCGCGGCTGCAGCTTGGCCATCCGCCGCGCGGAGAAGTGCGGGGTGAGCATGTTGCGCATCCACTGGTGCTGCTCACGCGCGGCGACCGGGTCGCCGTCGGTGATCAGCAGGTCCAGCAACGGGTTGTCGAGGTACTTGGACCGGTTCGGCGGGTCCGGGTGGGTCGGGCCGATCCGGTGGTCCATCAGCAGCGACTTGACCTCGGCGTGCCGGGTCACGAGCCACGCGGGGTCGCCCATCTGGGTCCGCACCGGACACACCGCGGCCTGCTCCTGCAGGCTCCGCATCAACGGGTTCATCCGGCCGATCCGCGGAGCCATCGTGCCCAGGGTCGGCAAATCCTCAGTCGCGGTCATCGGTACCTCTTCCTAGGGGTCACTTCTCGCGCGGCTCATCCTCCGGCGCGCGCGGCTAGCGGTTCTCCTAGAGACCGGGGTGCCACCACTGGGGAAAACACGGGCTGGGGACGGGGATTGTGCCGTGTGAGGTACCCGATCTTCTAGGGAGCGTGTGCGTTGAACCGAGACGCGATCGCCGTTGTGGGAATTGCGTGCCGCTTTCCGTCGGCGCCCAGCCCGGCGGCGTTCTGGCGGATGCTGTGTGACGGTGTCAGCGCGGTGGGCGAGGTCCCGGCCGAACGGTGGACGGGCGAGGGCGCCAACCGCTGGGGCGCGTTCCTGGACGGCGTGGACCGGTTCGACGCGGGCTTCTTCGGGATCTCGCCGCGTGAGGCGCGCGCGATGGACCCGCAGCAACGGCTCACCCTCGAACTGGGCTGGGAGGCCTTGGAGGACGCCGGGTTCCTGCCGTCGGCGCTGCGCGACTCCAACGCCGGTGTGTTCGTTGGCGTCACTGCGGATGACTATGCCAAACTCGGTGGTCTCGCGGACATCGGGCACCACACGCTGACCGGGACGAACCGGGCGATCATCGCCAACCGGCTCTCGTACTTCCTGGGACTGCGGGGACCCAGCCTGGTCGTCGACACTGGACAGTCTTCTTCCCTTGTCGCGGTGCACCTTGCGTGCGAGAGCCTGCGGCGGGGTGAGTCCGATATCGCGCTGGCCGGTGGTGTTCAGCTCAACCTCGTGCCGGAGAGCGCTGTCGGCATGGAACGGTTTGGTGCGCTGTCGCCGGATGGGCGCGCGTACACGTTCGACGATCGCGCGAACGGGACCGTGCGCGGTGAAGGTGGCGCGCTGGTTCTGTTGAAGCAGCTTGCTCAAGCCATTGTGGATGGTGACGAAGTCTACTGTGTCATCGAGGGCAGCGCGGTCAACAACGATGGCACCAGCGAGGGACTGACCGTTCCAAATCCGGATGCTCAGGAAGCCGTGATCCGGGCTGCCTGCCGGCGGTCCGGTCTCGACCCCTCGCAGGTGTCCTATGTGGAACTGCACGGCACCGGGACCAAGGTCGGCGACCCGATCGAGGCCTCCGCTCTGGGAGCTGTGTATGGCGCCGGCCGCGACCCCGGCACGCCGCTGCTGACCGGTTCGGTCAAGACCAATATCGGGCACCTCGAGGCCGCCGCCGGGATCGCCGGGCTGGTCAAGGTCGCGCTGTCGGTGCGCAACGGGATGGTGCCGCCCAGCCTGAACTTCGAGCGGCCCAACCCCGAGATCCCGTTCGAGGAACGGAACCTGGACATCGTCCGGGACACAACTCTTTGGCCTGGCGGCCTCGCTGGCGTGTCGTCGTTCGGGGTCGGCGGTACCAACTGCCACATCGTCGTCTCCGGTTCGCCGGAAACCCGGCCGGTGACTGCGGACCGGACCGGCGCCCCGGTGGCGTTCCCGTTGTCCGGCCGGGACGATGAGGCGCTGCGGGCGCAGGCCGCCCGGCTGTACTCGTTCATGGAGGACTCCCCGGAGATCCCGGTCCAGGACCTGGGTTTCTCGCTGGCCACGACCCGGACCCGGTTCCCGCGGCGGGGTGTGGTGGTCGGCGGGGATCGTGAGGAGCTGCTGACATCCCTGCGCTCACTCGCAGTCGGCAGCTCATCCGCGGACGTCATCACCGGCTCGGCAGCGGCAGCCGGGCCGGTGGTGTTCGTCTTCCCCGGCCAGGGCTCGCAATGGGTGGGCATGGCCGGCGATCTGCTCGACCAGTCCGAGGTGTTCGCGGCCCGGATCGCCGAATGTGCCGAGGCACTGGCGCCTTACATCGACTGGTCGCTGACCTCCGTTCTGCGCGACGAACCTGACGCGCCTTCGCTCGACCGCGTCGACGTCGTTCAGCCCGCGCTATGGGCTGTGATGGTCTCCCTGGCCGCTGTGTGGCGAGCCGCTGGGATCGAGCCCGCGGCAGTTCTTGGCCAGTCCCAGGGTGAAGTGGCCGCTGCATGTGTCGCGGGTGCACTGTCCCTCGCGGACGGTGCCAAGGTGGTATGTGAGCGTACTAAGTTGCTCCAGGACCACCTGTCCGGCAAGGGCGGCCTGGCTTCGGTGCTGCTGCCGGTGGACGAGGTCAAGGCGAGGCTGCACCCGCAGCTGTCGATCGGCGGTGTGAACGGGCCCGCGTCGACGGTCGTGTCCGGGCCATTGGAGCAGCTGAACGAGCTGATCGAGAAGTGGCCAGAGGCACGCCGGATCAACATCGACTACGCCTCGCACTCGTCGCAGGTCGTCCGGATCGAGAAGCAGATGCGCGAGGTCCTCGCGGACATCCAGCCGCGCGTGCCCGAGATCCCCTTGTACTCCACGGTGACCGGTGAGCTGGTCGAGGACGCGTCACTCGACGCCGACTACTGGTACCGGAACCTGCGTCAGGCCGTCGAACTGCAGAAGGCCCTCGGTACCGTCGCCGCCGAGGGACTGGCCACCTTCGTCGAGTGCAGCCCGCATCCCGTGCTCATCGGTGCGCTGCAGGACTGCATCCAGCACGCCGGGCACACTCCGGTGACCGTGCCGACTTTGCGCCGCAACGAAGGTGGGCTGCGGAGGTTCATCAAGTCGTTGGCCGAGCTGTATGTCCAGGGTGGTGAGGTCGACTGGTCCCGGCTGGTCCCCGGGACTCGTCGAACCTCTCTGCCGACCTACGCCTTCCAGCGGGAGCGCTACTGGCTCGACGGTGTCTCCGCGCCCACCGGGATCCCGGCGGCGCAGGAGCGGCCGCAGCCGGTCTCGACCGATGCCGATCAGCGCCTGGATGTCGCTTGGCTCGTGCGAATCGAGACCGCGGCGGTGCTGGGGATCTCCGATCCAGAGCAGCTCGACGTCTCGATGCCGTTCAAGGAGCTGGGTTACGACTCCACGATGACCGTGGAGCTGGTTGTGCGGCTCAACTCAGCCACTGGTCTCAAGCTGTCCAGCACGACACTGTTCAGCTATCCCACGCCTGAGACCTTGACCGACCACCTGGTGTCCGCACTGGTTGGGGTTGTCAGTGACAGCGATGCTGTCATTGCTAGCTCCACCGAGCCGATCGCGATCGTCGGCATGGGCTGCCGGTACCCGGGCGGTGTGCAGTCGCCCGACGACCTCTGGCGATTGCTGGTCGACGAGATCGACGCCATCGGTGACCTGCCGCTGGACCGTGGCTGGGAGTTGACCGGGCACAAGGGCGCCTTCCTGTACGACGCGGGCGACTTCGACCCGGCGTTCTTCGGCATCTCGCCGCGGGAGGCCGTCGCCATGGACCCGCAGCAGCGTCTGGTCCTCGAGGTGTCCTGGGAGGCCCTGGAAAGCGCCGGGATCGTCCCGGCCGCGCTGAAAGGCAGCCGTACCGGCGTTTTCGTGGGTGCGATGGCCCAGGACTACGGTCCACGCCTGCATGAACCGTCCGGTGAGGCCGAGGGGTACGTGCTCGTCGGCACCACACCGAGCGTGCTGTCCGGCCGGCTCGCCTACACGTTGGGCCTCGAAGGGCCAGCGGTCACTGTGGACACCGCGTGCTCCTCTTCGCTGGTGGCGCTGCACATGGCCGCGCAGGCGCTGCGGGCGGGGGAATGCTCGCTGGCGCTGGCCGGTGGTGTCACGGTGATGTCCGAGCCGGGGATTTTCGTCGAGTTCGCCAAGCTTGGCGGGCTGGCCGGGGACGGCCGGTGCAAGTCGTTCAGCGACACAGCCGACGGGACAGGCTGGTCCGAGGGCGTCGGCATGATCGTGCTGGAGCGCCTGTCGGACGCCGAACGCAACGGCCACCAGGTGCTTGGCGTCATCCGCGGCTCCGCCGTCAACTCCGACGGCGCCTCCAACGGTCTGACCGCTCCGAACGGCGCCTCTCAGCAACGCGTGATCCGGCAAGCGCTTGCGTCGGCTGGACTGTCCACTGCGGACGTCGACGCGATCGAGGCCCACGGCACCGGCACCAAGCTCGGCGACCCCATAGAGGCCGAAGCCCTGCTGGCCACCTACGGCCAGAACCGCGAAAACCCGCTGCTGCTGGGTTCGATCAAGTCGAACATCGGTCACTCCCAGGCGGCCGCCGGTGTCGCCGGTGTGATCAAGATGGTCCAGGCCATGCGTCACGGCGTTCTGCCACGGACCCTGCACGTCCACGCGCCATCGTCCCATGTGGACTGGACGGCCGGCTCGATCGAACTGCTCACGTCGCCAGCCGAGTGGCCGGCGCTCGACCGCGTGCGCCGCGCCGCCGTCTCCTCCTTCGGCATCAGCGGCACCAACGCCCACCTCATCGTCGAGGGGGTCGTGAGTGATTTTGCTCGTTCTGCCACGCAAAACCACTCACGGCCTGTTCCGCTGGTGCTGTCCGCGAAGAGTGAGGGGGCGGTGCGGGGACAGGCGGAGCTGCTGGCTGACTGGCTCGGCGCGGATGTCGAGCTGGCTGATGTGGCCTTCTCGCTGGCAACGACCCGGACCGCCTTTGACAAGCGGGCGACGGTCGTGGCGGCTGATCGCGATGAGGCGGTTGCCGCGCTGCGGGCCTTCGCCGAGGATGGGACGGCGGCCGGGCCGGTGGCGGGCAAGACTGGATTCCTGTTCGCGGGACAGGGATCGCAGCGGCTGGGGATGGGGCGTGAGCTGTACGCGCGGTTCCCGGTGTTCGCGCACGCCTTCGACCTGGTGCTGGCCGAGCTGGACTCCGAGTTGCCGGATGTCATCTGGGGTGAGGACGCCGAGCGGCTGAACCAGACCGGGTTCACGCAGCCCGCGTTGTTCGCGCTGGAAGTGGCGCTCTATCGACTTGTCGAGTCCTGGGGTGTGCGGCCGGACTATCTGGTGGGGCATTCGATCGGTGAGATCGCGGCCGCTCATGTGGCGGGGGTGCTGTCGCTTCAGGATGCCTGCAAGCTCGTGTCCGCGCGGGCCCGGCTGATGCAAGCGCTTCCGGCTGGTGGGGCGATGGTTTCGCTGCGGGCGACCGAGGAGGAGGTCGCGCCGTTGCTGACCTCGCAGGTCGGCATCGCGGCGGTGAACGGGCCGGGCTCGGTCGTGATCGCGGGCGATGAAGCCGAAGTGATGGCTATCGCCGCGCAGTTCGAGAAGGCCAAACGGTTGCGCGTCTCGCACGCGTTCCACTCGCCGTTGATGGACCCGATGCTGGACGAGTTCCGGGCTGTGGTCGCCGAACTGGACTTCTCGGAGCCGCGAATTCCCATGTTGTCGCCTGTTTCGAAACCGGAGTACTGGGTCCGGCATGTGCGGGAGGCGGTTCGGTTCGCGGACCACGTGGAGGCGCTGCGCGAGGCTGGGGTCTCGAAGTTCGTCGAGATCGGGCCGGATGGCGTGCTGACCGCGATGGCTCGCGAGTCACTGTCCGAAAACGACGTTCTGATTCCGCTGCTGCGCAAGGACCGTGGCGAGGACACCGCGATCGCTCAGGCCGTTGGCCAGCTGTTCGAGGCCGGTGTCCCGGTCGGCTGGAAGGCGTTCTTCCCCGATGCTCAGCGCGTTGACCTGCCGACTTACGCGTTCCAGCACCAACGGTACTGGCCCAAACCAGTGCGCGGCTGGAGTGCGTCGGCGATTGGTCTGACCTCAGCTCAGCACCCACTGCTGGGTGCGGCGGTCGAACTGGCCGGGTCGCCGGGCGAGGTGTTGTTCACCGGCAGGTTGTCGCTGCAGTCTCATCCGTGGCTGGCCGGGCATGTTATCGACGGATCGGTCCTGTTGCCTGGGACCGCGTTCCTGGAACTCGCACTGCGGGCCGCGGACGAGGTCGGCTGCGACACCGTCGAGGAACTGACTTTGTCGGCGCCTCTGGTCCTGCCTGAGCGGGGCGGTGTGCACGTCCAGGTCTCGGTGGGTGTGGACCAATCGGGCCGCCGGTCACTGGGGATCTACGCGCGGCCGGACTCGGCCGACGAGCAGGCGTGGGTCCAGCATGCGACCGGTGTGCTGGCTGGGGGCGCTTCGGCTGGTTCCTTCGATACGGAATGGCCGCCGGTGGGCGCCGAGTCCGTTGATCTGGATGGGTTCTACGACCAGCTCGCCGACCGTGGCTTCGCCTATGGCCCGCCTTTCCAGGGGTTGCGGGCGGTGTGGCGGCGCGGTGAGGAGGTGTTCGCCGAGGTCGGCCTGAACGTCGACGAGGAGAGGGAGGCCAACGCGTTCGGCCTGCACCCAGCCCTGCTCGACATGGTCTTGCACGCCACCAACTTCGCTGGCCTGGCCGGGGCGCTGCCGTTCTCGTGGCAGGGCGTCTCGCTGCACGCTGTCGGCGCGTCGGCGCTGCGGGTGAAGGTCATTCCCGCTGGTCCGGAGGTTGTTGGGATCTCGGTCGCTGACGGCGTTGGGCAGCCGGTGGCGACGGTGGACTCGCTGGTCATGCGGGTTCCGTCGGCCGCGCAGCTCACGAGCGTGGATTCGCTGTATCGCATGGACTGGGTGCCGGTGGCCGGTGGTTCCCTGGATGCTCCGGTCGTTCAGGGCACGGACGTCCACACCGTTCTGGCCGCGCTCCAGTCCAACGTGGACTCGCAACTGGTGGTTCGGACTCGGGGCGCGTTCGAGGACAACCTCGCGGCTGCAGCGGTGTGGGGTCTGGTTCGGGCGGCTCAGGTGGAGTACCCGGGCCGGTTCGTGATCGTGGACAGCGACGGCGACCTTCCACCGCTGAATACCGACGAACCACAGCAGATCGTCCGCGATGGCAAGCTTTACGCCGGACGTCTGGTCAAAGTCGCGCCTGTCCAAGAGCTTCCCGCCTGGGATCCCGAGGGTACGGTGCTGATCACCGGCGGTACCGGTGGTCTGGGCCGCCTGCTGGCCCGGCACCTGGTGACCGAGTATGGGGTCCGCCATCTGCTTCTGGTCAGTCGCCGTGGCGTCGTTGAGGGGCTGGAGGACCTGGACGCCTCGATCACCGTCGCTGCCTGTGACGTCACCGACCGGGACGCCCTCGCTCAGCTTCTGTCCAGTCTGGACGGACCGTTGACCGCGGTTGTCCACGCTGCGGGAACTCTCGACGACGGCTTGCTGGCCTCGCTCACCCCGGAGCGGCTGGATACCGTGCTGGCGACCAAGGCGGACGCCGCCTGGGCGCTGCACGAACTGACCCAGGACATGGATCTGGCCGCGTTCATCATGTTCTCGTCGGTCATCGGCACCCTCGGCGGCGCCGGACAGGCCAACTACGCCGCCGCCAACGCATATCTCGACGGTCTTGCGCGCCTACGGCACGCTCAGGGCCTTCCCGCGCTGTCGCTCGCGTGGGGACCGTGGGCGCAAGAACTCGGCGGCATGACCGGGTCCCTGTCCGATGTGGACATGCAACGATTTGCCCGGGCGGGCATGCTTCCCCTTGAAGGCGCGGACGGTCTTCGGCTGTTCGATGCTGCGCTCGCCTCGGGTGAACCCGTGGTCGTTCCGGTCCGGCTTGACCTGCCTGGCCTGCGGGAACGTGATGAGGTCCCGTCGGCGCTGCGTGGTCTGGTCCGCCGGACCCGGCGGGCCGCTCAGGCTGGGGCGGCGAATGGTTCATTCGCGCAGAGCCTGGCCGGGCTGGACGCTGAGCAGCGCTTGACTGCGGCGGCCGAGTTGGTTCGGGCGCAGGCGGCTGCGGTGCTGGCGGCCGAGGCGGCGGGTATCGACGGCGGGATGACGTTCAAGGAGATCGGGTTCGACTCACTGACCGCGATCGAGCTGCGCGACCGGCTGAGCACCAAGTCCGGGCTGCGGCTCTCGCCCACGGTGATCTTCGACTACCCGACCGTGGCCGGCCTGGCCGGCCACCTCGTCGACGAACTCTTCGGCACGGACGTGCTTTCGCCGGTGATCCCCGGTGTGCTGGTCGGCAACGACCCCATCGTGATCGTCGGCATGGGCTGCCGGTATCCGGGTGGGGTCGAGTCGCCCGAGGATCTGTGGCGGCTGGTCACCGACGGCGCCGACGCGATCTCTGGCTTCCCGACTGACCGTGGCTGGGACCTGGATGCCCTGTACAACACCGATCCGGATCACCCGGGCACGTCCTACTCGCGTGAGGGCGGGTTCCTGCACACCGCGGCCGAGTTCGACGCGGCCTTCTTCGGAATGAGCCCGCGCGAGGCGCTTGCCACCGACGTTCAGCAGCGGCTGTTGCTGGAGGTGTCGTGGGAGGCGGTCGAACGTGCCGGGATCGACCCGGTGGGGTTGCGCGGCAGCCAGACCGGTGTTTTCGCCGGTGTGATGTACAACGACTACGGCAAGGTCCTTGAGCGCGACGAGTTCGAGGGCCACGTCATCAACGGTAGCTTCGCCAGCGTCGTGACCGGCCGCGTGTCCTACACCCTGGGTCTTGAGGGGCCAGCGGTCACTGTGGACACCGCATGCTCGTCTTCGTTGGTGGCCATGCACATGGCGGCGCAGGCGCTCCGGTCCGGTGAATGCTCGCTGGCGCTGGCCGGCGGTGTCACGGTGATGTCGACTCCACGGTCCTTTGTGGAGTTCTCACGGCAGCGTGGCTTGTCTCCCGATGGCCGGTGCCGGTCGTTCTCCGAGTCCGCGAACGGTGTGGGCTGGTCTGAAGGCGTCGGCATGCTGGTGTTGGAGCGCCAGTCGGACGCCATCCGCAATGGCCACCCCATCCTAGCTGTGTTCCGGGGTTCGGCCATCAACCAGGACGGCGCCTCCAACGGCCTGACCGCGCCAAACGGCCCGTCGCAGCAACGAGTGATCCGGCAAGCGCTTGCGTCTGCTGGCCTGTCTACTTCGGACGTCGACGTTGTCGAGGCGCACGGCACCGGGACCACTCTCGGTGACCCGATCGAGGCGCAGGCGCTGCTCGCGACCTACGGCCAGAACCGCGAGAACCCGTTGCTCCTGGGCTCGATCAAGTCGAACATCGGTCACACTCAGGCGGCCGCGGGTGTCGCCGGTGTGATCAAGATGGTCCAGGCCATGCAGCACGGCGAGCTGCCCCAGACCCTCCACGTCGACGCGCCTTCGTCGCATGTGGACTGGACTGCGGGTGCTGTCGAACTCATCACTTCACAGGTCGCCTGGCCCGAGGTGAGCCGGGTGCGCCGGGCGGGGGTGTCTTCGTTCGGGATCAGCGGCACCAACGCGCACGTGATCCTGGAACAGGTCGTGAACGCCGAGGCGACGGCTGTCGCGGTGAAGACACCCCCGCCGTTGGTGCTGTCCGCGAAGAGCCCGGCAGCCCTGTCCGCGCAGGCCGCCCGGTTGGTGGAGCACTTCGAAGCCGGAGCGTCCATTGCGGACACCGCGTTCTCGTTGGCCGGCCGGTCGGGCTTCGAGCACCGGGCGGCCGTGGTCGCCGAGGACCGCGACGGGGTGTTGGCAGGCCTGGCCGCACTCGCCGAGGGCCGCCCGGCACTGGGCGTGCTGACCGGGTCACCGGTGCCCGGCAAGACCGGATTCCTGTTCGCTGGGCAGGGTTCCCAGCGGCTTGGCATGGGGAAGGACCTCTATGACCGATTCGATGTTTTCGCTGGCGTTCTCGATGCCGTTCTCGCCGGTCTGGATCCTGCTGTCCGTTCTGTTGTGTGGGGTGCGGATGCGGAGGCGCTGAACCGCACCGAGTTCACGCAGCCCGCCATATTCGCTCTCGAAGTAGCCCTCTACCGGTTGCTTGAGAACTGGGGTGTCAAGCCCGACTACTTGGTGGGGCATTCGGTCGGTGAGATCGCGGCCGCTCATGTTGCTGGGGTGCTGTCGCTTTCGGACGCCTGCAAGTTGGTCACCGCTCGGGCTCGCCTGATGCAGGCGTTGTCTGCGGGCGGCGCGATGGTTTCGGTGCGGGCGACCGAGGACGAGGTCTCGCCTTTGTTGACCTCGCAGGTCGGGATCGCGGCTGTGAACGGGCCTACGTCGGTGGTGGTTGCCGGTGACGAGGCTGAGGTTCTGACGATTGCCTCGCGGTTTGAGAAGTCCAAGCGGCTGCGGGTCTCGCATGCTTTCCATTCGCCGTTGATGGATCCGATGCTGGATGAGTTCCGTGCGGTCGTTTCGGAGTTGGAGTTCTCCGAGCCGCGGATCGCGATGTTGTCGCCTGTTTCGGATCCGGAGTACTGGGTTCGGCATGTGCGGGAGGCGGTTCGGTTCGCGGATCATGTGCGGGCGTTGCACGAGGCTGGAGTCTCGAGGTTTGTCGAGATCGGGCCGGATGGCGTGCTGACCGCGATGGCTCGCGAGTCGTTGCCGGACTCGGCCGTGCTGGTTCCGGTGCTGCGCAAGGATCGCCCCGAGGGGTTGTCCGCGATGACCGCGCTCGGTCAGCTGCTGGTGCACGGCGGTCGGATCGACTGGGCGGCCTTGGTTCCTGGAGCACAGCGGATCGGCCTGCCTACCTACGCGTTCCAGCATGAGCGCTACTGGCCGTCGGCTGGCCGGACCTTGTTGTCGTCCGCTGTTGAGTTGGCGGATTCGCCTGGTGAGTCGCTGCTGAGCGGTACCGTTTCGCTGCAAACCCATCCGTGGCTGGCCGATCACCGGATCAGGGGCAGTGTGCTGTTGCCTGGAACGGCTTTTGTCGAGTTGGCGGTTCAGGCCGGCGATCACGTCGGGTGTGACACCCTGGCGGAGCTGACTTTGTCGACGCCGCTGGTGGTTCCCGAGCAAGGCGGCGTGCAGATCCAGGTCGCCGTCGGACCGGAAGGGTCCGGGTCGCGGTCGGTGGCGTTCTATTCGCGTCCAGCAGGGACAGTCGAGTGGACCAAGCACGCATCCGGGCTGTTGACCACGGGCGCCGTCTCGGTTGACTTCGACAGTGTGGAATGGCCGCCCGCAGGTGCCGAGATCATTGACCTGGATGGGCTTTACTCGCAGCTGACTGCCAACGGGTTCGACTACGGTCCTGCTTGCCGAGGGCTCACGGCCGCTTGGCAGCGCGATGGTGAGGTGTTCGCCGAGGTCTCGCTGAACGAGGAGAACCGGGCCGACGCTTCCCTGTTCGGCCTGCATCCCGCGTTGCTGGATTCCGTTCTGCGGGCCACTGCGCTCGGCGCACTCGCTGAGCCTGGCGTGTTGCCGTTCTCGTGGCAGGGTTTCTCGCTACATGCCGAGGGTGCGACTTCGGTCCGCGTCAAGATGTCCCCGGTGGGCCCGAATGAGGTTTCCATCGCGCTGACCGACCCTGCTGGTGGACCGGTTGCCTGCGTTGAGTCTCTGGTGTTGCGTCCGATGTCGACGGCCGGTTCTTCTCGGGACCCGTTGTTCCGGCTGGACTGGGTGCCGTTCAGCGTTGGTGATGCCACTGTGGACTTCGAGACGGTTGCTGTCGAAGGTGATGTCTACGCCGCAACTACAACGGCGTTGGAACGGGTTCAGGCCGCGTTGGCGGACGACTCGCGTCTGGTGTTCGTTACCCGAGGTGCTGTCGATGGCTCGGACTTGGCCGCGGCGGCGGTGTGGGGTCTGGTGCGGTCGGCACAGATCGAGCACCCGGACCGGTTCACTCTCGTTGATTCCGATGGCAGCTCGGACCTTGTCGCCGCGGTGGCCTCTGGTGAGCCGCAGCTGGTGATTCGTGACGGTGAGGTGAAGATCGGCCGGCTTGCCCGGGTGGCCGCGATCGACACATTCGAATGGGCGCCGGACAGCACTGTGCTGATCACCGGCGGTACAGGTGGATTGGGTGCTCTGATCGCCAAGCATCTCGCGGGGCAAGGCGTTCGGGATCTGGTGCTGGTCAGCCGTCGTGGTCTGGAAGCGCCGGGTGCTGCCGAGTTGGTGGCGTCGCTTGCGGATCTCGGTGCGACCGCTCGGGTCCATGCTTGTGATATGGCCGATCGGGATGCTGTGGCCGAGTTGCTCGCCGCGAACCCGGTCACCGCGGTGATCCACTCCGCTGGTGTCCTCGATGACGGCGTGATCGAGTCGCTGACTCCCGAACGGTTCGCGACCGTGCTGCGGTCCAAGGTGGATGCTGCCTGGAACCTGCACTCGCTGACTCAGGATCTGTCGGCGTTCGTCGTGTTCTCATCGGTAGTCGGCACGCTCGGCGGTGCAGGGCAGGCGAACTACGCTGCCGCAAACGCTTTCCTCGACGCTTTGGCCGTTCATCGGCAGTCTCAGGGCCTTCCGGCGACCTCGTTGGCGTGGGGGCCGTGGGCGCAGGCATCCGGGATGACCAGCGCACTGTCCGAAGCGGACATGCAGCGGCTCGCCCGGGCCGGGATGCCGCCGATCGAACCCGCGCAGGGCTTGGCTTTGTTCGACGCGGCTCTCGCTGCTGGGACTCCGGCGGTTCTTCCGGTTCGCTTCGATCTGGCAGCTCTCCGGGCGAGTGGCGAGGTGCCATACGCATTCCGCGGCTTGATCAAAACCCGGACGCGGCGGACCGCCGGCGTGGCTTCGGCCGTCTCTGACCGGTTCGCGCGGCTGACCGAGGCCGATCGGCGGACCGCTCTTGTTGATCTCGTGCGTGTTCAGGTCGCCTTGGTTCTCGGGCACGCCACCGCCGACACCATCGATCCGACACGGGCGTTCCAGGAGCAGGGCTTCGATTCGTTGACCGCAGTCGACCTGCGCAACCGGCTGGCCGCCGAGACCGGCTTGCGCCTGCCTGCCACGCTCACGTTCGACTACCCGACCGTCAACACCCTGGCCGCGTACCTGTTCGACTCGTTGTTCGGGGCGGATGTCGACGTTCCGGTGGTGTCCGGCGCCATCGTCTCGGACGACCCGATCGTCATCGTCGGCATGGGATGTCGTTACCCCGGTGGGGTTTCCTCGCCGGAGGACCTGTGGGAGCTGGTCTCGTCCGGTGTGGACGCGGTGTCCGGGTTCCCGGTCAACCGCGGCTGGGACCTCGACTCGTTGTACAACCCCGATCCCGCGCACTTCGGCACCACCTACAGCCGCGAGGGCGGGTTCCTGCACGAGGCCGGCGCGTTCGACGCCTCGTTCTTCGGGTTGAGCCCTCGTGAAGCCGTAGCCATGGACTCGCAGCAGCGGCTGTTGCTGGAGGTCTCATGGGAGGCTGTTGAACGGGCCGGGATCGATCCGCTTGCGTTGCGCGGCAGTCGGACCGGTGTGTTCGCGGGCGTGATGTACAGCGACTACGCCACCATTCTGTCGGGTACCGAGTTCGAAGGCTTCCAGAGCAACGGCAGCGCCCCCAGCATCGCCTCCGGCCGCGTCTCCTACGCCCTCGGGCTTGAGGGTCCTGCGGTCACTGTGGACACTGCGTGCTCGTCTTCATTGGTGGCTATGCATTTGGCGGCTCAGGCTTTGCGGTCGGGGGAGTGTTCGCTGGCTTTGGCGGGTGGCGTCACGGTGATGTCGACTCCGCTGGCTTTTGTGGAGTTCTCGCGGCAGCGTGGGCTTGCTCCTGATGGTCGGTGTAAGTCGTTCTCGGACTCGGCTGATGGTGTGGGTTGGGCTGAGGGTGTGGGGATGCTGGTGTTGGAACGCCAGTCGGATGCTGTGCGGAATGGGCACCGAATCCTGGCTGTTGTCCGGGGTTCGGCGGTGAACCAGGATGGGGCTTCTAACGGTTTGACTGCTCCGAATGGTCCTTCGCAGCAGCGGGTGATTCGGCAAGCGCTTGCGTCGGCGGGGTTGTCTACGTCGGATGTTGATGCTGTTGAGGCGCATGGCACTGGAACCACGCTGGGTGATCCGATCGAGGCGCAGGCTCTTTTGGCGACTTACGGTCAGGACCGGTCGGCGCCACTCCTGCTGGGCTCGCTGAAGTCCAACATCGGGCACGCTCAGGCGGCTGCCGGTGTGGCCGGTGTGATCAAGATGGTCCAGGCCATGCGGCACGGCGTGGTGCCCAAGACACTGCACGTCACCTCGGCCTCGTCGCATGTGGACTGGACCGAGGGAGCCGTTGAACTGGTCACTGACGAAGTTGAGTGGCCAGAGACGGGCCGGGCACGCCGGGCTGGTGTGTCCTCCTTCGGCATCAGCGGGACGAATGCGCATGTGATCTTGGAGGGGGTGAATGCGGAGGCCGGGGCCACGGCGGCTCCGAGCGAGGGGCCAGTGCCTTTGGTGCTGTCGGGCAAGAGTGACGACGCGGTGCGGGCGCAGGCCGAGCGTCTGGCGGCACATCTCGCGGCGCAGGACGGGAAGCTCGACGCTGGTCTCTCGGTTGGCTCTGGTGGCGTGGCTGGGCTCGGCGATGTGGCGTTTTCGCTGGCTAGGAGCCGGTCGCCGTTCGAGCACCGGGCTGCGATCGTGGCTGCGGATGGGGACCAAGCGGTTGCGGCGTTGCGAGCCGTTGCTGACGGTGAGGCGGCTGTCGGTCGGGGTGTGAGCGGCGGGAAGGTTGGGTTCTTGTTCGCGGGGCAGGGGTCTCAGCGGTTGGGCATGGGGCGCGACCTCTACCTGCAATATCCGGTGTTCGCCGAGGCGTTTGATGCTGCTCTCGGGGTGTTGGAGCCGGGGTTGCGGGAGATCATGTGGGGTGATGATGCCGAGGTGTTGAGTCAGACGGGGTTCACGCAGCCTGCGTTGTTCGCGTTTGAGGTGGCGCTCTATCGACTTGTCGAGTCTTGGGGTGTGCGGGCCGACTATCTGGTGGGGCACTCCATCGGGGAGATTGCCGCTGCCCATGTGGCTGGGGTGTTGTCGTTGGCGGATGCGGGGCGGTTGGTGTCGGCAAGGGCACGGTTGATGCAGGCGCTTCCGGCTGGTGGAGCAATGGTGTCTGTGCGGGCGACCGAGGAAGAGGTCGTTCCGCTGCTCACCGGCCGGGTGGGGATCGCGGCGGTGAATGGGCCGAATTCGGTTGTCATCGCTGGTGATGAGGCTGAGGTGCTGGCCATTGCTGGGCGGTTTGAGAAGTCGAAGCGGCTCAAGGTGTCGCATGCGTTCCATTCGCCGTTGATGGACCCGATGCTGGATGAGTTCCGGGTTGTGGTGGCGGAGTTGACCTTCGCGGAGCCGCGGATCCCGATGTTGTCTCCTGTTTCGGAGCCGGAGTACTGGGTGCAGCATGTGCGGGAGGCGGTTCGGTTCGCGGATCACGTCACGGTGTTGAGTGATGTGGGTGTGACGAGGTTTGTTGAGGTTGGGCCGGATGGTGTGTTGACGGCGATGGCGCGGGAGTCGTTGCCGGATGAGGCGGTCTTCATTCCGTTGCAGCGCAAGGGGCGGCCGATCGCGCAGGCGGTTGGCGAGCTGTTTGTGGCAGGAATCGCGATGGATTGGTCCGCTTTGTTGCCCGGGGCGCGGATTGTCGACTTGCCGACGTATGGCTTCCAGCACGAGTGGTTCTGGCCCAAGGCGGCCCGGGCGCTCGGGAACGCAGCGGCGATCGGGCTGACCGCGGCCGGGCATCCGTTGCTGGGCGGCACGATCGAGCTGGCCGACTCCGACGACGTGGTGTTCACCGGGCGGTTGTCGATCTCGACGCACCCGTGGCTGGCCGAGCACGTCGTCCAGGGCTCGGTGCTGGTGCCGGGCGCGGCGTTCGTGGAGATGGCGTTCCGGGCCGGTGAGCAGGTCGGATGCGAGCGCATCGACGAGTTGACCTTGGGTGCGGCGCTGGTGTTGCCGGAGCGCTCTGGGGTTCAGGTGCAGGTGCGGGTGGGTACGCCGGACGAGGATGGGCGCCGGTCGATCGGCGTGTTCGCGCGGGCGGACGAGCAGCATTGGACGCAGCACGCCGGTGGGTTCCTGTCCGCGGCGGTCTCACCGAGCTTCCAGCTGGCCGACTGGCCGCCGGTGGCTGACTGTGTGGATGTCACCGACTTCTACGACGGCCGGGCCGCGGACGGCTTCGACTACGGGCCGCTGTTCCAGGGGCTGACCGCCGCCTGGCGTGCCGGTGACCAGGTGTTCGCCGAGGTCAGCCTGGCTTCCGAGGAGACCGGGTTCGGCATTCACCCGGCGTTGCTGGACGCGACCCTGCACGCGGCCCGATTGCTGGGCGTGAGCGACCGTGGTGTGCCGTTCGCCTGGGAAGACGTGTCGCTACACGCTTCTGGTGCTTCGTCGGTGCGGGTCCGGTTGCGGCTCCTTGGCTCTGACACGGTGTCGGTCGAGATCGCCGACTCCGCAGGCGCTCCGGTTGCGTCGATCGGCTCGCTGACCGTCCGGGCCCAGGCTCAACCGGTCGCGGACGACCTCTACAGTGTCGAGTGGGTGACTGCCAAGCTGGCCAAGGCTTCCGGCGACTACACGATCGTCGAGGTCAGCGCTGGTGAGGACGTCGTGGCTTCGGCTCACGCCGTGGCGGCCGCTGTGCTTGACCGCATTCAGGGCACCGATGAGCGCCTGGCCTTCGTGACTCGAGGCGACCTTGCGGCCTCGGTGGTCTGGGGTCTCGTGCGGTCGGCACAGGTCGAGCAGCCGGGCCGGTTCATGCTCGTGGACACCGACGGTTCTCTGGAAGTCGCTGCGGCTCTCGGCTTGGATGAACCGCAGGTGCGGATCCGGGACGGCGAGGTGCGCGTGGCGCGTCTCGCTCGGGTCACCGCGGACGCTTCGCACACCTGGGACGGGACGGTGCTGATCACCGGTGGGACCGGTGGTCTCGGGCGTCTCGTTGCCAAGCACCTTGCCGAACAAGGGGTTCGTGATCTGTTGCTGGTCAGCCGTCGCGGTGGTGGTTCTGACCTGGTGGCGGAGTTGGCTTCGCTGGGTGCGTCGGCGCGGGTGGTCGCCTGTGACGTCACCGATCGGGATGCGCTGGCATCCTTGCTGGCCGGCGAGTCGTTGTCGGCGGTGATCCACACCGCTGGGGTGTTGGACGATGGCGTGCTCGGATCGTTGACACCCGAGCGGATAGACGCGGTGCTGCGGCCCAAGGTCGACGCTGCCTGGAACCTGCACGAGCTGACCCAGGTCATGGACCTTTCGGCGTTCGTGCTGTTCTCCTCGGTGGCGGGGACGTTCGGCGGCGCGGGGCAGGCGAACTACGCGGCGGGCAACACGTTCCTCGACGCACTGGCCGAACATCGCCGAGCGCAGGGACTTCCGGCTGTTTCCCTGGCGTGGGGGCCGTGGTCGCAGGCCGGCGGGATGACGAGCACGTTGACCGACACCGACATCGAGCGGATGAACCGGTCCGGCCTGCCGCCGCTGAGTGTCTCGCAGGGGCTGGCTTTGTTCGATGCGGCGATGGCTTCCAGCAAGGGCGCTGTTGTGCCGGTTCGGCTTGACCTGCCGGTGATCCGGGCTCTCGGCGATGTGCCGCACATGCTTCGGGGCCTGGTCCGGGCGCCGAAGCGGCGCTCCGCTTCGGCCACTCCGCTTACCGAGCGGTTGGCCGGGCTGGGCGAGGGTGAGCGCCGTGAGGTGCTTGTTGACCTCGTGCGCACTCAGGTCGCGATGGTTTTGGGCCACGCCAATGGGTCCTCAGTAGACTCGACGCGGGCTTTCCAGGACCTCGGGTTCGACTCGTTGACCGCCGTCGAACTCCGCAACCGCTTGGGCACGGTCACCGGGATGCGTTTGCCCGCAACGGTTGTCTTCGACTATCCGACGGTGACTGCGTTGGCTGGGTTCCTGTTGGAGTCGCTGTTCGGGACGGATGTTGTGGCGCCGGTGGTGTCCGGCGCTCTCGTCTCGGATGACCCGATCGTCATTGTGGGGATGGGGTGTCGATACCCGGGTGGAGTTTCCTCGCCCGAGGACCTGTGGCGGTTGGTGGCTGATGGTGTCGACGCGGTTTCTGGGTTCCCGGTTGATCGCGGGTGGGATCTCGATGGTCTGTATGACCCGGATCCTTCGCACATAGGAACTTCATACACGCGCGAGGGTGGGTTCTTGCACACCGCCGCGGAGTTCGACGCTGACTTGTTCGGGTTGAGCCCGCGCGAGGCTCTGGCGACGGATGCTCAGCAGCGGCTGTTGCTGGAGGTGTCGTGGGAGGCTGTTGAGCGGGCGGGGATCGACCCGCTTTCGTTGCGGGGCAGCCAGACCGGTGTTTTCGCGGGCGTGATGTACAACGACTACGGAACTTTGTTGGGTGGTGGGGAGTTCGAGGGCTACCAAGGCAACGGCAGTGCGGGCAGTGTGGCTTCCGGCCGGATCTCTTATACTTTTGGGCTTGAGGGGCCTGCGGTCACTGTGGACACTGCGTGCTCGTCTTCGCTGGTGGCCATGCATCTGGCGGCTCAGGCTTTGCGGTCGGGGGAGTGTTCGCTGGCTTTGGCGGGTGGCGTCACGGTGATGTCGACTCCGCTGGCTTTTGTGGAGTTCTCGCGGCAGCGTGGGCTTGCTCCTGATGGTCGGTGTAAGTCGTTCTCGGACTCGGCTGATGGTGTGGGTTGGGCTGAGGGTGTGGGGATGCTGGTGTTGGAACGCCAGTCGGATGCCATCCGCAACGGGCACCGGATTCTGGCGGCTCTGAAGGGTTCGGCGGTGAACCAGGATGGGGCTTCTAACGGTCTCACTGCTCCGAATGGTCCTTCGCAGCAGCGGGTGATTCGGCAAGCGCTTGCGTCGGCGGGGTTGTCTACGTCGGATGTTGATGCTGTTGAGGCGCATGGCACTGGAACCACGCTGGGTGACCCGATCGAGGCGCAGGCTCTTTTGGCGACTTACGGTCAGGACCGGTCGGTGCCACTCCTGCTGGGCTCGATCAAGTCCAACATCGGGCATACCCAGGCGGCCGCTGGCGTGGCTGGCGTGATCAAGATGGTCATGGCGATGCGGCATGGCGTGCTGCCTCGGACCCTTCACCTCACCGAGCCGTCGTCGCATGTGGAATGGACCGAGGGCGATATCGAGCTGCTGGCTGAGGACACGGCCTGGCCTGAGGTCGGGCGGGTGCGCCGGGCGGGCGTGTCGTCGTTCGGCATCAGTGGGACGAATGCGCACGTGATCCTGGAGGGGGTGGCTTCGGAGATCTCGGCGCCGGTGGTGGCTGGGGTGGTGCCGCTGGTGCTTTCGGGCAAGACCGAGGCGGCCCTGCGGGCTCAGGCCGAACGACTCGCGGACTACCTGGAGGACAGTGAGCGAGCTGACGCCGCGAGTGCGGCTGGCATGGCTGGGCAGGCGGCTGCTCCCCTGGTCGGCGAGGGTGAGAGGGCTGGTGGCTTGGGTGCGGTTGGCTCCGGGGCGGCGGATGGTCGGCTCGGTGCGCCTGGCGCGGCTGGTGGGTTGGGAGATGTGGCCCTGTCGTTGGGGACTGGGCGGGCTGGGTTTGAGTATCGGGCTGCTGTTGTTGGTGGGGAGTTGGGTGGGGTTGTGGGGGCGTTGCGGGCGTTTGCGGATGGCCAGTCGTCGGCGGTGGTCAGTGGGGTTGTGGGTGGTGGAAAGACTGGGTTCTTGTTCGCTGGGCAGGGGTCTCAGCGGGTGGGGATGGGGCGGGATCTCTATGAGCGGTATCCGGTGTTCGCGGAGGCGTTTGATGCTGCTCTCGGGGTGTTGGAGCCGGGGTTGCGGGAGATCATGTGGGGTGATGATGCCGAGGTGTTGAGTCAGACGGGGTTCACGCAGCCTGCGTTGTTCGCGTTTGAGGTGGCGTTGTATCGGCTTGTTGAGTCTTGGGGTGTGCGGGCTGACTATGTGGTGGGGCATTCCATTGGTGAGATTGCCGCTGCTCATGTGGCTGGGGTGTTGTCGTTGGCGGATGCGGGGCGGTTGGTGTCGGCAAGGGCGCGGTTGATGCAGGCGCTTCCGGCTGCTGGGGCGATGGTGTCGTTGCGGGCGAGTGAGGAGGCGGTTCGGCCGCAGCTGACTGAGAAGGCTGGGATTGCGGCGGTGAATGGGCCGGATTCGGTTGTCATCGCTGGTGATGAGGCTGAGGTGCTGGCGATTGCTGGGCGGTTTGAGAAGTCGAAGCGGCTGAAGGTGTCGCATGCGTTCCATTCGCCGTTGATGGACCCGATGCTGGATGAGTTCCGGGCAGTGGTCTCGGAGCTGGAATTCGGTGAGCCGCAGATTCCGATGTTCTCGCCCGTGTCGGAGCCGGAGTACTGGGTGCGGCATGTTCGGGAGGCGGTTCGGTTCAGCGAGCATGTGAAGGCGCTCGACGAGGCTGGCGTCACGAGGTTTGTTGAGGTTGGGCCGGATGGTGTGTTGACGGCGATGGCGCGGGAGTCGTTGCCGGAGGAGGCGACGACGATCGCGTTGCAGCGCAAGGACCGGTCCATTGCTGAGGCGGTTGGGCAACTGTATGTGTCCGGGGTTGAGCTTGACTGGGCGCAGGTGTTGCCTGGGGCGCAATGGGTTGACGTGCCGACGTATGCGTTCCAGCACGAGCGGTACTGGCCGAGCGCGCGCCGGCGGGTGACCGGTGCGGGGATCGACCATCCGTTGCTGGACGCGGCGATCGAGCTGGCGGACACCGGGATGTTGTTCACTGGTGGACTTTCCCTGCACACCCACCCGTGGCTGGCCGACCACGTGATCCACGGGTCGGTTCTCGTGCCCGGCACGGCGTTCCTGGAGCTGGTGGTCCGGGCTGGGGACGAGGTCGGCTGCGCGGCCATCGAGGACATCACGATGGCCCAGCCGCTGATCCTCGCCGAACACGACAACGTGCAGATCCAGGTGTGGGTGGGCAGCGAGGACGCGGGACGGCGGCCGGTGACGGTGTCCTCGCGGACCGCGAACGGCCAGCCCTGGACCCGGCACGCGACCGGTGTCCTGACGACGACCGAGCAGCCGGTGATGTTCGAGGCGGCAGAATGGCCACCGGCCGGCGCCGAGCCGATCGATGTCACCGAGTTCTACCAGGGCCGCGCGGACAAGGGCTTCGACTACGGGCCCGCCTTCCAGCGTATGGTGAAGGCCTGGCAGGTCGGCGAGGACGTTGTCGCCGAGATCCGAGTGTCCGAAGAGGACAGTTATGCCATCCACCCGGCCTTGCTGGACGCGGCTTTGCACGCTGGCATCCTGCTGGGGCTCGACGGCGTTCCGTTCACCTGGGACCGCGTGGCCTTCCACGCCACCGGCGCCACGGACGTCCGCGTCAAGGTCGCCAAGACGGGAACCTCGTCGTTCTCGCTGGCGATCGCCGACACCGCAGGCAACCCGGTCGCATCGGTCGGCTCGCTGGGGCTGCGCGAGCCGATCACCAAGCAGGCGAAGAACGACTCGTTGTTCCGGGTCGAGTGGACGCCGATCACCGTGGCGGAAGCCGAGTCCGACGACGTCATCGTCTCGATCGCGGCCAACGGCGACGTGATCGACTCGGCGCACGCGCTGACCCACGACGTCCTGGAGCGGATCCAGATCTGGCTCAGCGAGGACAAGCAGGAACGGCTGGTGTTCGTGACCCAAGGCGCGGTCGACGGCACCGATGTGGCCGCGGCGGCGGTATGGGGACTGGTGCGGTCGGCGCAGGCCGAGCACCCGGGCCGGTTCGTCCTGCTCGACACGGACGGCTCGGTGGCAGCCGAAGCCGCGGCCGCGTCAGGCGAGCCGCAGCTGATGATCCGCGAAGGTGAGGTCCGCGCGGCCCGGCTTGCGAGGATCACTCCACAAGGGACATACGCCTGGGACGGCACGGTGCTGATCACTGGTGGTACTGGTGGTTTGGGGGCGTTGGTGGCCCGGCACTTGGTGGCGCAGGGCGTTGAGGATCTGGTGCTCACCAGCCGGCGCGGGCTGGCCGCGCCGGGAGCGCCTGAGCTGGTCGAGGAACTGGCCGGACTCGGTGCCAGGGTGCGGGTGTTCGAGTGCGATGTCGCCGATCGGGACGCCGTGGCGGCGCTGCTGGACGAGGTCGAGGTCAACGCGGTCGTGCACACCGCGGGTGTGCTGGACGATTCGGTCGTCGAAGCGTTGACGCCGGAGCGGTTGGACGCGGTGCTGCGGCCGAAGGTCGACGCGGCTTGGAACCTGCACGAACTGACCCACGATCTGTCTGCGTTCATTGTGTTCTCGTCGTTGGCAGGCACGCTCGGCAACCCTGGTCAGGCGAACTACGCGGCCGCCAACGCCTTCCTGGACGCGCTTGCCGAACACCGGCGGGCACAAGGTCTGCCGGGAACCTCGCTGGCATGGGGACCGTGGGCGACCGGTATGGCCGGTGAACTCGCCGAGGCGGACGTCCAGCGGTTGACGCGAGCCGGAACGCCACCGCTTCAAGCAGACGAAGGCCTGGCCCTGCTGGATGCCGCGCTGGGTGTGGATTGCGCGGCTGTTGTGCCGGTCGGGCTTGACCTCGCGGCGGTTCGGGCACAGGGGGAGATCCCGTTCCTGATGCGTGGGCTGGTCCGACCCTCACGGAAGGCAAGCAAGTCCACTTCGGACTCGGGTCTGGTCCGTGACCTGGCGGGTCTCGGGGCTGAGGAGCGGACGGACGCTCTCATCGAGCTGGTCCGGCGTGAGGTCGCCATGGTGCTCGGGCACTCCAGCGGCGATGCGATCGACGTGCTGCGTGCCTTCCAGGACCTCGGCTTCGACTCGTTGACCGCGGTCGAACTCAGGAACCGGCTCACTGCGGCGACGGGTATGCGCCTGCCCGCGGCGGTGGTCTTCGACTACCCGACGGTGACCGCGCTCGCGGACTACCTGCTGGGCGAGTTGTTCGGCGCGGTCGCGGTCAAGGCGACCGTGCCGGACAAGGTTGTGGTCGACAACGACCCGATCGTGGTCGTGGGCATGGGATGTCGTTACCCCGGTGGCGTTTCTTCGCCGGAAGACCTCTGGCGCCTTGTGGCGGACGGAGTCGACGCCGTGTCCGGGTTCCCGACGGACCGCGGCTGGGACCTGGCCTCGCTGTACGACCCGGACCCGGACCACTTCGGCACGTCGTACACGCGCGAAGGTGGGTTCCTTCACAACGCGGGCGACTTCGACCCCGGCTTCTTCGGGCTGAGTCCGCGCGAAGCCCTCGCTACCGATGCCCAGCAGCGCCTGTTGCTGGAGGTCTCGTGGGAGGCCGTCGAACGGGCGGGAATCGACCCGGGAGCCTTGCGGGGCAGCCAGACCGGCGTGTTCGCGGGCGTGATGTACAACGACTACGGCAATCTTCTTGGTGGCGGGGAGTTCGAGGGCTACCAGGGCAACGGCAGCGCGGGCAGTGTGGCCTCCGGCCGGGTTGCCTACGCGCTGGGTCTTGAAGGTCCAGCGGTCACTGTGGACACTGCCTGCTCGTCGTCTTTGGTTGCGCTGCACTGGGCTTCGCAGGCGTTGCGGTCTGGTGAGTGTTCACTGGCGCTGGCCGGTGGTGTGACGGTGATGTCCACTCCGGTGGCGTTCATCGAGTTCTCCCGGCAGCGCGGGCTTTCGCCGGACGGCCGGTGCAAGTCGTTCTCGCAGGACGCCGACGGTGTGGGCTGGGCCGAGGGCGTGGGCATGCTGGTGCTGGAGCGTCAGTCGGATGCCATCCGCAACGGCCACCGGATCCTGGCCGTCGTGAAGGGTTCGGCGGTGAACCAGGATGGCGCTTCGAACGGCCTGACCGCGCCGAATGGACCATCGCAGCAACGGGTGATCCGACAGGCCCTGGCTGCGGCTGGCTTGTCCACTTCGGACATCGATGCTGTGGAGGCCCATGGCACCGGAACCAAGCTGGGCGACCCGATCGAGGCTGAGGCGCTCCTGGCGACCTACGGGCAGGACCGTGAAACGCCGC
Source organism: Actinocrispum sp. NPDC049592 (assembly GCF_040675465.1). Classification (NCBI taxonomy): domain Bacteria; kingdom Bacillati; phylum Actinomycetota; class Actinomycetes; order Pseudonocardiales; family Pseudonocardiaceae; genus Actinocrispum; species Actinocrispum sp. NPDC049592. Next base: position 99,049 of record NZ_JBFAPA010000002.1, read on the forward strand.
TGCTGCTGGGTTCGATCAAGTCCAACATCGGGCACACCCAGGCGGCTGCTGGTGTGGCCGGCGTGATCAAGATGATCATGGCCATGCGGAACGGGGTCCTGCCCAAGACCATCCACCTCGGCGAGCCTTCGTCGCATGTGGACTGGACTGCCGGTGATGTGGAGCTGCTGGCTGAGGAGACCGCGTGGCCTGAGGTCGGGCGGGCGCGGCGGGCCGGTGTGTCGTCGTTCGGCATCAGCGGGACCAACGCCCACGTGATCCTGGAGGCCCCTGAGGTCGTGCGTGGTTCTACTGGTTCTAACCAGTACAACCACTCACGAGGGGTAGTGCCGTTGGTGGTGTCGGGGAAGAGTGCGGAGGCTGTGCGGGGGCAGGCTCGGCGGCTGGCGGCGCACCTCAGCGAGGACGTGCCGCTGGCCGATGTGGCATTGTCGTTGACCGAGCGCACTCGGTTCGAGCACCGGGCCGCGGTTGTGGCTGGGAACCGGGATGAAGCGGTCGAGGCGTTGACCAGGCTGGCCGAGGGACGACAGCCGACCGGATCGGTGACCAGCGGGAAGACCGCTTTCCTGTTCGCGGGGCAGGGATCGCAGCGGCTTGGCATGGGACGCGAGCTCTACGCACGGTTCCCGGTGTTCGCGGACACCTTGGACGCCGTGCTGAGCGAGCTGGACCCGGCGCTGCGTGAGGTGATGTGGGAGGGCGATGGGGAGGCGTTGAACCAGACCGGGTTCACGCAGCCCGCGCTGTTCGCCCTCGAAGTGGCGCTGTACCGGTTGCTGGAGTCTTGGGGTGTCAAGCCGGACTACCTTGTGGGGCACTCGATCGGTGAGATCGCTGCTGCCCATGTCGCCGGGGTTCTGTCCCTTCCGGACGCTTGCACGCTCGTGTCCGCGAGGGCGCGTCTCATGCAGGCGTTGCCGACCGGTGGGGCGATGGTGTCCTTGCGGGCCAGCGAGGACGAGGTCCGGCCGCAGCTGACCGAGAAGGTCGGGATCGCGGCGGTGAACGGGCCGAACTCGGTGGTCATCGCCGGGGATGAGACCGTGGTGCTGGCGATCGCCGCGCGGTTCGAGAAGTCCAAGCGGCTCAAGGTGTCGCACGCGTTCCACTCGCCGCTGATGGACCCGATGCTGGACGACTTCCGCGCTGTGGTCGAGGGACTGAGGTTCGCGGAGCCGCGGATCCCGATGCTGTCACCGGTCACCGAGCCGGAGTACTGGGTGCGGCACGTCCGGGAGGCGGTGCGGTTCGCGGACCACATCCAGGCCGTGCACGAGGCCGGCGTCTCGAAGTTCGTGGAGATCGGGCCGGATGGCGTGCTCACGGCGATGGCTCGCGAGTCGTTGCCGGACAGCGCCGTTTTGATTCCGGTGCTGCGCAAGGACCGTGATGAGGAGCAGGCTGCGCTTTCGGCGGTCGCTCAGGTCCACGTCGTTGGCGGCCGGGTTGACTGGGTGGCTCTGTTGCCTGACGCGAGCCGGGTGGACCTCCCGACCTATGCGTTCCAGCACGAGCGCATCTGGCCGAAGCCGTTGCAGGCCAAGGCGGACGTGGCCTCGGCCGGTCTCGCCGCGGCCAACCACCCGTTGCTGGGCGGCGCGGTCGAACTGGCGGACACGGACGGCGTGCTGTTCACTGGGCGCCTTTCGCTGCAGTCACATTCGTGGCTCGCGGACCACGTCGTCATGGGTCAGACACTGTTCCCAGGCACCGCATTCGTGGAGTTGGCGCTGCGGGCGGGACAGCAGGTCGGGTGCGGGCGCATCGCGGAGTTAATGTTGGGTGCGCCGCTGATCATGCCCGCGGACGACTCGGTCCAGCTGCAGGTGCGGGTCGGCGATGCCGACGAGTCCGGACGGCGGCCGGTGACGGTGTTCTCCCGGACGAACGAAGAGCCGTGGACCCAGCACGCCAATGGTTTCCTTGCCGAGACAACGACCGTCGGCGAGTCCCCGGCTCACTGGCCACCAGCGGGCGCCGAACCCGTTGATCTGGAAGGTTTCTACGACTCCCGCGCTGCCAACGGGTTCGACTACGGGCCGGTGTTCCAAGGTCTGACGGCCGCGTGGAAGTCCGGGAACGACGTGTTCGCGGAGATCTCGGTACCGGAGGCGGACGGGTTCGGCCTGCACCCGGCCCTGCTCGACTCGGCGCTGCATGCGGCTTCATTGCTGGAGATGTCCCAGCGGGGTGTGCCGTTCGCCTGGGAGGGAGTGTCTTTGTACGCGCCTGGCGCCGCGACGTTGCGCGTCAAGCTGTCCGGGGCGGGCAGCAACGCGATCTCACTGGTCATCACGGACCGAAGCGGCGCACTTGTAGCCACTGTGGACTCCTTGGCAGTGCGGGAGGTGACGACTGCGGCACCGGAGAACCTGTTCCGGCTCGACTGGATCCCGGCGCCCGCGATGGGCAACCGGCCGGCGGTCGTGCAGGTGAACGACCTCGACGAGCTGACCGAGGTACCGGAGGCCGTGCTGGTCCCGGTCTCGGCCCAGGGTGATGTCGTTGAGGCAGCTCACACGACGGCCGCCTGCGTGCTCGACCTCCTTCAGCGGTGGCTTTCCGACGAGCGATACGCCTCCTCGCGCCTGGTTTTGGTGACCGAGCAGGACCTGGCGACCTCGGTGACGTGGGGCTTGGTCCGGTCGGCGCAGAGCGAGAACCCTGGGCGGTTCGCGCTGGTGAACACCGACGGAACCGAGGCCTCCAAGGCGGTCATCCCGGCTGCTGTCGGGCTGGACGAGCCGCAGGTGATCATCCGGGACGGTGAGGTGCGGATCGCCCGCCTGGCCCGGACGCAACCGTCCGGTGAGGACACTCCGTGGGCGGGCCCGGTTCTGATCACCGGTGGTACCGGTGGTCTAGGCAAGTTGATCGCTCAGCACCTGGTGACCGAACACGGAGTGACGGAGCTGGTCTTGACCAGCCGGAGTGGGCCGGACGCACCGGGAGCGGCCGAACTGGTCGAGGCGCTGGCCGGGCTTGGTGCCCAGGCAACGGTCGTGGCCTGCGACGTTACCGACCGGAGTGCGGTGGCGGCGTTGCTGTCGGCCACCCCGGTCAAGGGGATCGTCCACTCCGCAGGGGTTCTCGACGACGGCATCGTCGATTCGCTGACCCCGCAACGACTTGCCACCGTGCTCAAGCCGAAGGTCGACGCGGCCTGGAACCTGCACGAACTGGCCGGAGACGTCGAGAAGTTCGTGCTCTTCTCCTCGCTGGCAGGCACTTTGGGCGGCGCCGGGCAGGCGAACTACGCGGCGGCCAACACGTTCCTGGACGCCCTGGCGGAGCACCGCCGGGCACAAGGCCTTCCGGCGACGTCGATCGCCTGGGGCCTGTGGGCCGACGGGATGGGCACCGACAACACCCGCCTCGCGCGGACCGGTGTGGTTCCGATCGAGCCCGAAGAGGGGCTGGCGCTGTTCGACAGTTCGGTGATCACAGAGCACGCTGTGGTTGTGCCCGCCCGGTTCGACCTGCCGGTGTTCCGTGAGCGCGGCGAGATCCCGCACGCCCTGCGCGGTCTCATCAAGGCCCCGGCTCGCAAGGCGCCCGTGGTGAACACGGCGGCGTTCGACAAGGTCCTGGCGCTCACGGGCGTCAAGCGGATCGAGGCCCTGCGCAACCTGGTCTGCGGTGAGGTCGCGATGGTCCTGGGCCACAGCAGTGGCGACTCCATCGACCCGACCGCGGCGTTCAAGGACATGGGCTTCGACTCGCTGACCGCCGTCGACCTGCGCAATCGCCTGGCCGTGGCAACGAACCTGCAGCTCCCGGCCACTCTGGTGTTCGACTACCCGACCCCCGACGAGCTCACCGGGTACCTGGGCGGCCTGTTCACGGTCGACAGCGCAAGCGGCCTCCTGGCCGAGCTGGACAAGCTGGAGAAGGCCTTGACCGAGTCCGAAGTGGACACTGAGCTGCACAAGCAGGTGGCCGCCCGCCTCGACATCCTGCGCACCCGTTGGGGTGCGCAGGCCGAGACGGGGAGCGAGACCGAGTTCGACTTCGACTCGGCCACCGACACCGAGATGTTCGAACTCCTCGACCAGGAGCTCGGCCGGTAACCCCTCGTGAGTGGTTGTCCTGGTTGCAACCGGGACAACCACTCACGAGCGCAAGGAAAAGAGCCGCTGCACCATCGGGGGTGCAGCGGCTCTTTGGGTGCGATGGTCTATTCGGCGATCTTGGTCCGGCCGCACCAGCGGAAGACCGGCCGGGACTCGCCTTCGACCATCAGGAACTCGCCATTGTGCGCGAAGTGCTCGTACCCGGAGGCGAAGGGCACTTTGACCTTGTCGTCCAGCCCGGTGACCACCGGGCCCTCAGTGACCTCCGCGGGACCTCCGGCGAGCACCGCCTTTGTTGCCGTCACCATGGGCGTCTCCTTTCCGTACAGCACCGACTGTGACCCAGCGGACACTGGGAATGCCCTGGAGCGACTGGTGGTTTCCATGCAAAGACGGGCCTACGCTCGCGGGCGACAGCGGCTGAGCGGAGATGAGAGCATGCACCTCGACTACCAGGTCTCGCGCCCGTACATCGCAGGCCAGGAACTCGCGTATGTCACCGACGCGGTGAAGTCCGGCTGGTTGTCCTCGCAGGGGCCGATGGTCCAGCGGTTCGAGGAGCTGTGGGCCGGCTACAACGGTGTTGCCCACGGCGTTGCGTGCTCCTCGGGCACGACCGCGCTCACGCTTGCCCTGCGCGCACTGGGGATCGGGCCCGGCGACGAGGTGATCGTGCCCGAGTTCACCATGATCGCCTCGGCCTGGGCGGTCACCTACACCGGCGCCACTCCCGTTTTCGTGGACTGCGGCGACGACCTGCTGATCGACGTGAACCAGATCGAGGACAAGATCACGCCGCGGACCAAGGCCATCATGCCGGTGCACATCTACGGCCGCCGCTGCGCGATGGAGGACATCCTCAAGATCGCCTACGAGTACAACCTGCGTGTGGTCGAGGACTCCGCCGAGGCCCACGGCGTGCGCCCGACCGGTGACATCGCCTGCTTCTCGCTGTTCGCCAACAAGATCATCACCTCCGGTGAGGGCGGGATCTGCGTCACCAACGACCCGCACCTGGCCGCCCAGATGACCCACCTGCGGGGCATGGCGTTCAGCAAGGAGCACAACTTCATCCACAAGAAGCTCGCCTACAACTTCCGGATGACCAACCTGCAGGCCGCGGTGGCGACCGCGCAGGCCGAGCAGATCGACGAGATCCTGGCCGCCCGCAAGCACATCGAGGCCACCTACGACAAGGGCCTCGAAGGCATCGACGGGATCACCCTGATGCCGACGCGGGATGTGCTGTGGATGTACGACCTGCGCGCCCAGGACCGCGACGGGCTGATGAAGTTCCTGCGGGAGGGCGGGATCGAGACCCGGTACTTCTTCCAGCCCATGTCCCGCCAGCCGATGTACTACAGCCCGGACTGGTCCTCGCTCAACGCCGCCAAGTTCGCCGCCGACGGCCTCTACCTGCCCACGTACGTCGGCCTGACCGACGAGGACCAGGACAGGATCGTCGCCCGCGTGCGCGCCTTCTACTCGTAGCCCCGGAGTCCTCGTCGTCGCTCTTGGACACCCGCTGCTGGTGCTGATGTTCGGCTCCGGTGTGGCGGCGATCGGGCTTGTCGATGTCAGCGGCCTAGGATGGTCACATGACGATCGTGTTCGTTCATGGGAACCCGGAGAGCGCCGCCATCTGGGGGCCGCTGCTCGATGAGCTGGGCCGCGACGACACCGTGTGCCTGTCCCCGCCCGGGTTCGGCGTGCCGGTGCCGCCCGGCTTCGAGGCCACGGTCACCGGTTACCGTGATTGGCTGGTCGGTGAGTTGGCGGCGATCGGCGAACCGGTGGACCTGGTCGGGCACGACTGGGGCGGCGCGCACGTGGTGAACGTCGCGATGGCCCGCCCGGATCTGTTGCGCAGCTGGGTGTCCGACGTGGTCGGCGTGTTCGACCCGGACTACGTCTGGCATCAGCTCGCGCAGGCCTGGCAAACGCCTGAGGTGGGGGAGAAGTCCGTCGCCGGGTTCACCGGTGGCACGCTGGAGCAACGGATCCAGGGCCTGACCGGCGCAGGGATCCCGGCGAGCGTGGTCACCGGTGTCGCCGAGGCGATGAACGACGAGATGGCCCAGTGCATCCTCGCGCTGTACCGGTCGGCGGCGCAGCCCGTGATGGCCGAACTGGGCCGTGATCTGCACAAAGCGGCCGCACGCCCAGGCCTGTCCATCCTCGCCACCGAGGACCAGGCGGTCGGCTCCGACGAGATCCGGCGCCGGGCCGCCGACCGCGCCGGGGCCCGGACCGAGGTCCTCGATGGTCTCAACCACTGGTGGATGGCCCAGGACCCGGCCCGCGCCGCCGCCGTCCTCAAGGATTTCCTGCGCTAGTTCCGCAGTAGCGGCAATACCTGCCCGCCGAGCAATCGGACGCCGTGGTCGTTGTTGATGCCGTGGGGTGTGCCGAACTCGATGCGGTGCACGCCCGCGGCGACCAAAGCCGAGGCCTGCTCGGCGATTTCCTCGGGTGTGCCCGCGAAGGCGAACAACCGCAACAGATCCGCGGGGATCAGTCGGCCCGCGGCCTCTTCGTCGCCTTCGGCCAGCAGGGACTTGATCCGTGCCAACAGATCTGCGGGGACCTCTGCGGTCGGGTCGAGGGAGGCCACGACGGCGATGTACTTGGCGACCTCGGTCCGTGCGACCGCCCGGGCGAGTTCGCTGTCCTCGTCGGCGACGGTCACCGCGCCGACGACGATCCCCACCGAGTCCGTGCCGATGCGCGACCGCATCACCGGGACCACCGCGGGGTTGGCCGTGCCGCCGATCTTGACCTCGGCCGCGATCTCGCCTGCGAGAGCCGCCGTCTGGGCGCCCCAGGTGCCGATGAGCAGCGGGATCTCCGGGCGGAACGGTTCGTAGCGCAGATGCCCGGTCAGCGAGAACACCGCTCCGCTATAAGGCTTTCCGGCCAGCAAGGCCTGGATGAACCCGGCCGCGTCGCGTAAGTGCGCCAGCGGCCGGTCCTGCTCGACGCCGATGTCCCCGAGCCAGCTCCCGCGGGCCAGGCCCAGGTAGGCGCGGCCGGACGAGGCCAGGTCCAAAGCGGCGACCTGACCGGCGATCTCGTACGGGTGCAGGGTGTACGGGTTCCAGCAGGCCGCGCCGAGGCGCACCCGCGAGGTCACTTGCGCCATCTCCAGCAAGGGCACGATCGGCGGCTGGTACATGAGGTCGCCGAACACCGAGAGTACGTCGAACTCGTACTGCTCGGCGGTCACCGCCAGCCGCGCGTAGTCGCCGGGTCGTTTGTCGGCCTGGAAGCCCAGCCCGAACTCGGTCATGTCAGCTCTTCCGTGGCCAGCCGGCAGCGGCCGGTCCGCTCGATCCGCATCACGAGTCGTTCCTCGGGATCCGGGCAGCACACCAAGTTGTCTCGTTCCAGCCAGTCACCGGCGGGCAGATCTCGTTGCTTCGCGGGCAAGAGCGGTAGCACCGCCTGCAACGCGTAGACGCAGAAGTGTTTACCCGAAGGTATTCTCAGCTGCGAACTGTTCACAAGTTCGAAATAGTCCCCAGGTCGCAGCCCGCACACCGAGCGCCCTTCGACACTGTCCACCGTCACGCGCAGGTCGTACAGCTCAGTCAGCATCAGTTCCCCTCCACCCCAACAGGTTCCCGTTTCGGAGCCAGCGCGGTCACGCCGACGACGACCCCGAGGTTCACCAGCATCGCGATCAGGCCGGGCTCCCACTCCGGCAGCTGTGCCGCCCAGAAGTCCTTGGCAAATGGCGCAAGCAGCGCGACGAACCCGGCGACAATGCCGAGCAGCACCGCGACAGCCGAAGGCCGCCAAAGGAAAGCCAGGAACACCCCGGGCGCCAGCATGCCGATCGCCGAGTACGCGGCCAGCAGGATGTCCACAAGCGAACTCTCCTGCGCCACGGTCAGCCATACCGCCACACCAGCGAACACAACCATGGACGTGCGGGACGCGATCAGGGTTGCCCGATCGGACATGCCCGGCCGCAACGCTCGGGCGACGTTGCGCGCGAAGAGCGAGCCGGAAGTCAGCAGCAGCACCGATCCCGGCGCCAGGGCCAGCAGGAACGCGGTCCCGGCAACGAGACCGACCAGCCATGGCGGGAACTTGTCAGACACGAACTGCAGCAGGACCGCGTTCATGTTCCCGCCCTGCGGCCGCGTCCCGGCGAGCAGCGCGGCGAACCCGAGCATGATGATGAAGAAGTACGCCAGTGAGTACAGTGGCTGCCAGATCGCGTTGCGCCGGATCGACACCGCGGACGACGCCGAGTAAGAGACCTGGAACAGGTGCGGGAACACCCAGTTGCCCAGCGCCACGTTCAGCGCCGAGGTCATCAGCCACACCGATGTCGTCGGTGAACCCGGGTCCAGGCCGGGGAACTTGCCGATCCCGGGATGCTGCTCGGTCGCCAGCCGGAAGATGTCCAAAGGGGACGCCGCGCCGACCCGGCCCGCGGCAAGGGATGCCAGCAGGATCACGATGACGATCATCAGCACGTCCTTGACCGCGGCCGAGAACGCCGCCGACCGCAGCCCGGCCAGCATCACGAACGCCAGCATCAGCAGCGCGCCGATCACCACGGCCAGGCTGGGCGGGATGGCGCTGCCGAGGGTCAGCCGGACGACCAGGCTCAGGCTCACCAGCTGGATCTGCACGTGCACGATCAGCGCGGCGATCCCGACGACCGCGGTCACCACCCCGAGCCAGGGCGCGGAGTACCTGGTGGCGAAGAAGTCCGCCTGCGTGATCAGCCCGTGGTCGCGCCCGGCCCGCCAGATCTTGGGCATCAGCCAGTACCCGATGGCATAGCTCAGCGAGACCGACGTGAACGCCAGGTACGCGGGCGCGCCCAACGCCCAGGCGTAGCCCGAGATCCCGAGCACGGCGAAGGTGGTGTAGACCTCGCCGGCGTTCATGAACCAGAACAGCACCGTGCCGAACCGGCGTCCACCGACCGCCCAGGCGGCCATGGTTTTGGTGGCGTTGCGGCCGAAACCCAGTGCCCCGGCGGTGGTCGCGAGCACGATGACCAGCGCGATGGTGAGCGTCATTCGTCCGCTCCCGTGCGCTTGTCCAGGTGGAACACCACGCCGATGACCACGCTGGTGAAGACGATTCCCAGCAGCTGCCACAGCATGGGGAACGGTATGTTGAACGGCGCGAACGGGACGTCGTTGACCACCGGAACGAGGCCGACCTGCCAGACGAACGGCAGCAGCAGGAGCAGGCGATGGGGTTTCTCAGGCATGGTCACTCCCAAGGGGTGTGCAGGCACAGTGCACAGCTTGTGCGACCATAGGCGCAGGGATCCCGCGAGGTCAACAGGTGAGCCGGGTGGAGTGTGAAGTGTTGGTGCACGGATGATCGGAACTCAGCTCAAGCGCCTGCGCACCCTGCGCGGGCTGAGCCTGCGTCAGCTGGCCGCCGAGTCGGGGCTCTCGGCGACGATGCTCAGCCAGGTCGAGCGCGGCGTGACCGAGCCGAGCCTGGCCACTCTGCGGCGGCTGGCCGGTGTGTTCGGCGAGTCGGTCGCGTCGCTGTTCGAGGACGAGAGCACGCCCGATGTCGTCATCAGCCGTCCGGGGGAACGCTCTACGCTGGCCGGTCCGCGCGGACTGGTCCGCTACGAGCGGCTGGCGCCCGGAAACGGCAAGCTGGAGATGCTGCGCGCGGTCCTGCCGCCCGGTGCGGTGACCGCCGACGAGCCGTGGGCGCACCCCGCGGTGGAATGTGCATACGTGATACAGGGCCCGCTTTCAGTGGAAATAGCCGGTGTCATGCATGAGGTGCGGACCGGGGAATCGATCACCTTCGATTCCCGTCAGCCTCATCTGTATCGCAACAGTTCAACCGCCCCAGTGGAATTCATCGTCGCCGCCACTCCTCCCAGTCCATAGTCCCCCGAACGGGTGCTGTGGGGGTCTTGACGTGGTCGTACGCTTGCAAGCTTGGGACATCGCCCGACCGAGCGAGATGAGCCATGAGGAAGTTGGGACATCATCGTAATTCCGACGTGAAAGCCCACTTCGCGCCACTCCAGTTCGGCGGCTGGCGGGACCACCAGGAATGGGTTGATCACGATTTCATGCCGCGCGAGGGTTTCGCGGCTGGACGTGACCGGCCCGGCAAAGATGGTCCGACAGCCGAGATTTCCGAACACTCTTCGCCCCTGTTCGACGAGCCGACCCTCACCGACCCAGCCCCCGCAGACGTCCAGTACGAAGACGGGCTCGTGATCCGGCCCTATGTGCGTACCGGTGGGCGTGCAGCCGCAGCGTACGACCTGCGCCTGGAGACCATGCTGATCACCCGGATCAGCTGGAAGGACGTCAACCCCCACTATCGGCCGCCGGAGTTCTCCGACATCGGCCGGATCTGCACGCTCTGCGAGATCCCGCTGTCGGTGGCCGAACTCTCCGCCTACCTCAAGGCCCCGCTCGGCGTGGTCCGCGTGCTCGTGTGCGACGCGATCACCCAGGGGTTCGTGCTGATGGCCGACGACGACAGCGACACCCTCGGCCGCCCGTCCATGGAGACACTCCGCCGGGTGCACGAGGGCCTGATCAAGATGCTCTGACCGTCCGTTGAGGACTCGCTACAGCCAGCCGTGCCGGGATGCCTGCACGCCCAGTTGGAACCGCGTCTGGGCGCCCAGGGTCTCCTGCAGCCGGCTGATGCGGCGGGCGATCGTCCGTTCACTGACCCCGAACTCGCGGGCGATCGCCTCGTCGGTCAGTCCCGCGCTCAGGAACGTCAGCAGCCGCTGGGTGTCGCGGTCCGGGGCGTCGTCCGCGCGTTCGGTGGTGATCGGCACGGCCATCCGCCAGAACGCCTCGAACACACCCTCAAGGCCGGACAGGAACGGCGACGCGTGCACCACGATCGCGGCGATGTCCTGGATCGGGGTGTCCGCGGCCCGTGCGGAGATCAGCGCCCACCGATCGTCCACAATGGTCAGGTTCATCGACACGTGCGGGAACACCCTGGCCTGTTCGCCCGCGTCCACACAGCGCTGCACCATCCGCATCGCGTCCGGGTCCTGCAGCACGTGCGTGCCGTAGATGACCTGGTACTCAACGCCTCGCGCCAAAGCGTCGAACAAGCCCGCGACGATCTTGTGCCCCTCCGGGCCGAGGTTGCCCACGCTGATGGCGCGAACCCTTGTGCGAGCGTCGGTCTGCACCCGGTCCAGCACCGCGCGACCGGCCTCATAGGACGGAAGGAGCTCCACATAGGTCTGACCCTCGACGCCCGCGCTCCACACCCGGGACAGCAGCGTCGCGCTTTGCCTTGCCACGGCGGCGGAACGCGTGTGCTGCTCGGCCAAAGCCTCCATGGCGAGCTGCGGCGGGCACGGCAGCACCTTGTCCACGCCCTGCTCGACCAGGCCGATCGCGGTCAGCTCGGCGAGCGCCACCTCGAGTTCGGCGGGGGAGACCTCGAGCCGTCGCGCCAGCTCGGCGGACGCGGTCTCCCCGTTCTCGACGAGATCGAGGTAGGCCCGTTCCGCCGCCACCGACAGGCCGAGCGCTTGCAGCGGGTGCACGATACTCGTTCTACCACCCGGAACGCCCAGGTAAAACCAGTCGTCCACGATCACGCCGGGCAGCCGCGCGGCCAGCCGGCCGCCGGTGGGAGGTTTCCGAACTGAGAGCGCGGCTGGTTCATAGCTCCCGCAACGAGTTCGCCGAAGTTCCCGGCCCTGCGGGCGATCCCGCTGCTGTCCTCAATGGACTCCGCCGTCCGGGCGATCGGCGGTTCGCCCGGACCGGCGATGAACCCGTTCCGGCACACCAGTCCTCCTCGGCGCGGGGTGGTCCGGCCCAGTATCAGGGCGAAGGGCGATCTCCAGGCCGGTCGGACCTGTCCGAAACCGGCATGCCGGATGCGGCCAGTCCGGAGCACCTGTCCACTGTGCGCGTCCATCGGGGCCGTCCACAGCCCACCGTCCGATGTGACCCGGGTCGCATTATTTTTCCGGACGCGTAGGATTCAGGCGGGTGACCGGCCACATCATCACACGTCAGCGGCCGAATGGCGGCTGCCTATAACAAAACGAATACGGCACGTCAATAGGGTGACCAGGGAGTTGTTGCCGCCACAAGGCGACGCTCCGAGATCAATGTCGGTCGTAGGACTACACTGACAGTGGTGTCGCGATGCCAATTAGCGGGGCTAAACTCTTTACCGGCTTTGGTTTAGACCAGTAGAAGTCGTATCGTCCCTGCGAACGGGTGAACCTACGTCATGGCCAACCTCTCTTTACGCGAGCACACGTCGGGGCAGTTAGACCGTCTTTGCCGTGCCGCGGGCGCGTCGGATATCAGGCGGACCGCGGGTGTGCTGCTCGGAGAACTGCTCGGCGCGGCCGGGGAATCGAACCTCCTCGGACCGGCCGAATGGTCGTCGAGCATTTCCGACGACAAGACCCCGATCGAGTTCTCGGTCGCCTACGACGTCACCGGTGAGCGGGCCGTGCGCCTGCTCGGCGAGGCCGTGTGCGCGTCGACCGCCCGGGAGTTCCTGGACAACATGGCGAGCCGGCTCAATCTCTACACCGGCAAGCTGGACGCCGTCCAGGACCTCTTCCTGCCGGAGCGGCCGTCCGGTGACTTCGTGCTGTGGTATTCGATGATTTTCAGATCGGGCTCGCCGCCGGTGTTCAAGGTGTATTTGAACCCACACGCGAGAGGGGCGGAGAATTCCAGTGACCTGGTCGCCGAGGCACTCGGCAGACTGGGCATGAGAAATGTCCACAAGGCCGTTGTCGACCACGCGCTCACGCGCGGCGACAAGGACACGTTCTCGTTTTTCGCGCTCGACCTGAACCGGACGCCGAAATCCCGGGTGAAACTGTATGTCTCACACGAGTCGGCGGAGACCGATGACGTCGAACGGGCGGCCGCTCTGGTACCGGGGATCAACCCGATGCAGATCCGGGAGTTCTGCGCGGTTCTGGGCGGTGGAAAAGGGCCGTTCGTCCACCGCCCGCTGATCTCCAGCTATTCGTTCGTCGAGGGCGACACCGCGACGCCCAGCAATTACAGCCTCTATCTCCCGGTCCGCGACTACGTCCCGGACGACGAGGTGGCCAGGGCGCGCCTGGTGGCCGTCATGGCGCAGTACAACATGGACACCGCCGAGCTGGACCGCTCGCTGCGGGCGGTGACCGCGCGGCCGTTGCGCGACGGAGTCGGCCTGATCCCGCACGTCTCCCTGCGCCTCGGCGCGGTCGGCTCGGGCATCACGGTCTACCTGTCCTCGGAGGCCTTCAGCGTGACCCCGCCCCGGCAGCGGCCCGTTCTCGGACTGGTGTCGTGAACCGAAAGCAGGAAACCCCGATGTCCCCATTCCCCCCGTACCGCGCCCAGGTCGTGACACCCATCCCGGTCACGACCGCGGGGCAACGGGCGAAAGCGCTGGCGGAGGCCGGTTACAACGGCTTCAACCTGCGGGCGAACACGGTCACGATCGATTTGCTGACCGACTCCGGCACCGGCGCCGTGTCCACCGACCAGGAGGCGGCCGCGGCGCGTGGTGACCGTTCCTACGCCGGGTCCGACTCGTTCTTCCGGTTCCGCGAGGCGGTGAGCGAGCTGACCTCGTTTCCGCACATCTTTCCGGTGCACCAGGGCCGCGCGGCCGAACGCGTGCTGTTCACCAATGTCCTGCGGCCGGGACAGATTTCGCTGAGCAACACCCATTTCGACACCACCAGGGCGAACATCGAGCTGCTCGGCTGCGAGGCGCGCGACCTGCCGTGCGCCGAAGCGGCCGACCTGGACTCCGAGTCGCCGTTCAAGGGAAACATCGATCTCGACGCGGTCGCGCAGATCTTGTCCGGCCCGGACTCGCACCGGGTCGGCATGATCCTGATGACCATTACCAACAATGGCGGGGGTGGCCAGCCCGTGTCGATGGCCAACCTCAAGGCGGTCCGCGACATTTGCCGCCGGCACGACGTGCCATTGTTGCTCGATGCCGCCCGCTTCGCGGAAAACGCCTTTCTGGTCACCCGGCGGGAGGACGGTTACGCGGGGCACACCCCACGGCAGGTCGCCGAGGAGGCCTTCGGGCTCGTCGACGGTGCCGTGGCGAGCCTGAAGAAGGACGGCATCGCCCCGATGGGCGCGTTCATCGGGTTGCGCGACCCGGAACTGGCCCAGCGGTGTGAGCTCAACCTGATCGCCACCGAGGGCTTCCGCACCTACGGCGGGCTGGCCGCGCACGACCTGGAACGCGTGGCCCAGGGCCTGAGCGAGGTGCTGGACCCCGCCTACCTGGCCGCGCGGGCCGCGGACACCGAACGGCTGGCCCAGCTGCTCGGTGATGCGGGCGTGGACATCGTGCGCCCGCCGGGCCTGCACGCGCTGTACCTCAACGCCGGACGGCTGCTCACCCACCTGCCGCCGTCCGCGTTCCCCGGCCACTCGCTGGCCTGCGAGCTGTACCTGCGCGGCGGGATCCGCTGTGCGGAGCTGGGCTCCCTTTACCTGGGCACGTTCGACGAGCACAACGAGCTGGTGACCCCGGCGCCGTTCGAGCTCGTCCGGATCGCGTTGCCGCGCCGGGTCTACAGCCAGGCGCACTACGACTACGTGGCCGGGATCCTCGCGGACATCGCGAAGGACCCCGGCCAGGTGCCCGGCTACCGAGTGGTGGACGCACCGAAACTGTTGCGCCACTTCAACTTGCGGATGGAACCACTGCGCACACCCGCGTTCACCCGACGGGAAGCGCGCTCATCGCGTGTTTCACCAGCCGGATCAAGGTGAGCTTGGCCGAGTCGCGTTCCCGGGCGTCGCACATGACGATCGGGACGTGGCTCGGCACCGCCAGCGCGCCGCGGATCTCCTCCTCGTTGTAGCGCTCGGCGTTGTCGAAGCAGTTCACCGCCACGATGAACGGGATCTTGCGGCGCTCGAAGAAGTCGATCGCCGCGAAGCTGGTGTCCAGCCTGCGGGTGTCCACCAGGACCACCGTGCCGATCGCGCCGCGGGCCAGCTCGTCCCACATGAACCAGAACCGTTCCTGGCCCGGGGTGCCGAACAGGTACAGCACGTACTTCGGCGAGATGGTGATCCGGCCGAAGTCCAGCGCCACCGTCGTCGTCGCCTTGCGTTCCACGCCAAGCAGATCGTCGATGCCGTCGCTGGCCTCGGTGAGCACCTCCTCGGTGGTCAGCGGCGGGATCTCGCTGACCGCGCCGACCATCGTCGTCTTGCCCACCCCGAAGCCCCCGGCGATGATGATCTTTACCGGGGTCGGGATGAACTCCGCTTCCTGTTCGTCGTCAGAGTTTCGTGAGTCCATCGAGTACCGCCTGTAGTAGTTCCCGGTCCGGTGCCTTGGCCGCCATGGCCGTGGGCGAGCGGGTGATGACAACGCCGCGTTCGATCAGGTCCCCGCACAGCACCCGCACCACGCCCAGCGGCAGGTCCAGGTGCGCGGCCAGCTCGGCCACCGACAACGGCCGCTGGCACAGCTGCCGGATGGCCATGTGCTCCGGGGTCGGGCCGCTCTGGTCGGTCGCCGTCCGCAGCGTCATCACCTGGGTGGACAGGTCCAGCTGGGCCCGCGCGGAGGCCGACGGGGTCCGGCCGCTGGTGATCGCGTACGGGCGGACCAGCGGGCCGGCGGCCTCGTCGTACCATCCGTCGTCCACGCTCAAGTCCTCTCCAGTGTCGCTGCGGCGGTTCCCCTTGGCGCGGCTGCCATGTAGTCACCGACTCGTTTGACCAGGCGGTTCATCTCGTAGGCGATCATCTCGACGTCCACGCTCGACTCGGCCAGCACCGCCAGGCACGCGCCCCGGCCCGCCGCGGAGACGAACAGGTAGCCCTCCTCCATCTCGATCAGGTTCTGCAGCACCCGGCCGCGGTTGAAGTGCCTGCTGACGCCCTTGGCCAGGCTCTGCAGGCTGGACGCGATCGCGGACAGCTGGTCGGAGTCGTTCTTGTCCATCCCGGTCGAGCGGCCCAGCAGCAGCCCGTCGGCCGACAGCACGATCGCGTGCTGGGTCCCCACAACCCGCCCGACCACGTCGTCGAGCAACCAGTTCAGATCGGTTTTCTGGTTCATACCAACGGTTCCCTTGAGGGTAGACACGGGTTCACTCTTCGGGTGCGCGGCCGCGCCTGGTGCCCCGGTGGAACGCCGACAGGGTGCCGGCCGCGCCATCGAAGTCGTAGTCGTCGGCCTGGTCGAGCTCCGGGTCGTCGCGCAGCTGCGCGACCAGGTTGTGCTGCGGGGTGCGCTGTGGCAGCTGCGGCCGGGGACTCGGCTTCGGCGCCGGGGTCTCAACAGGAGTGTCCACAGTGGATGGTGCCGGTTCGGTGCGGGTGGCGACCGCCTGCGCGGCGGGCCGCTCGCTCGCGGGCGCGATCCGGCTGGCTAACACCGGGGGCACGGGCTGCTGGGCGGGTTGGGCCGGTTCGCTCACGGGCACGTCCTCGTCGTCGGTCTGGCCTTCGGTGACGAGCAGGGCGGCGGGGATCAGCACGGTGGCCCGCAGCCCGCCGTAGCGCGACGGGTCGAAGGTGACCTTGATCCCCAGCCGGGACGCCAGCCGGGCCACCACGAACAGGCCAAGGCTGGAGTCGGCGCGCAGCGCCATCGCGTCGAACTCGGGCGCGTCGGCCATCATCTCGTTGGCCCACTCGCGGGCGGCGTCGGTCATGCCGAGGCCCTGGTCGGACACGTCCACCACGACGCCGCGGGCGACCGCGGTGCCGGTCACCTCGACCTGGGACCCCGGCGGGGAGAACGAGGTCGCGTTGTCCACCAGCTCGGCCACCAGGTGGATGGTGTCGGCCACCGCGGACCCGGTGATCTGCACGTCCGGGATGCCGTCCACGGTGACCCGGGAGTACTGCTCGGTCTCGGACACCGAGGCGCGCAGGATCTCCATCAGCGGCACGGGTTTGCGCCACCGGCGGCCGGGCTGCTTGCCGCCGAGGATGATCAGGTTCTCGGTGGTCCGCCGGGCCCGGGTGGCCAGGTGGTCGAGCTGGAACAGCGACGCCAGCTGGGTGGAGTCCTCCTCGCGCTTCTCCATCTCGTCGAGGATCTGCAGCTGCCGGTGCACCAGAACCTGGTTGCGGTGCGCGATACCGAGGAACACGTTGTGCACACCGCTGCGCGCCTTGGCCTCGCTCACCGCCGCGTTGACCGCGGTCAGCTGCGCGATGTTCAGCGCCTCGGCCACCTGCCCGATCTCGTCGCGGCCGTGGTCCAGCCGCGGCAGCTCGGCGCCGACGTCGACCGCCTCGCCGCCCTTGAGCCGGGACACGATGTCCGGCAGGCGTTTGCCGGCCAGGTCGAGCGAGTCGTCGCGCAGTTGCTCCAGCCGGGTGACGAGCGTCCGGTCGACCAGGGTGCGCGACACCCGGACCGCGATGATCACCGAGATCACCGAGATCAGCAGCGCGACCACACTGCCGATGATCGCGTTCCACAGTTTGTCCTGACCGGACACGATGGCCTTGGCGGAGACCTTGTCGGCCTGGTCGATGGTCAGCGCGGTGAGCGCGGCGGCCACATCGGAGCTCGCGGTGCGCCAGTCGGCCTGCGCGACCGGGACCGCGTTCTTGTCCTTCGAGGTCCACGGACCCCGCTTGATCAGCGCGTCTTCCGCCGCTGCCAAGCGTTTCCAGGACTCGCTGCCGGTCAGCTGCTGGTACTGCGCCTGCGTGCTCGGCTCGAGGAACGGCGCGGTGGTACTCAGTTCCGAGCGGTATTTGCCGACATAATTGGTGAACAACAGGTAGTCGTCGGGCGTGAAAGCCCCGGCCGCGAACGCGCTGTTGACCAGTGAAGCTTCCCTGGCCATCGTGTCGGCGGCACGGAACACCGTGGTCGCGCCGATCGCGCCCTGCACCGCCACCTCGTCCGGCACGATGCGCGCCTGGACGTCGAACAGGGTCGCGGCGGTGTCCTGAATCCCGTTGTAGAACTCGTTGACCTGAGCCTTCGCCACCGCGCGGAAGCCGACCTGGGAACGGAACACCGGCAGCTGGTCGAACTTCCCCTTCAATTCCTTCATGCGCGTAGCAATCTCGTCCGGCGCACTTTCGATGGCCGGGCCGAAGACCGCTTGCAGGTCATTGAGTTTCTGGTCGGTCTGCTGTTCGCGGGCCAGCAGGTCGGCCTGGCCCGCGCCGTTGTTGTCCACGAACTCCACGGCCACCTGGCGCTCGGCCTGGATGGACGCCAGCGCGGTCACGGCGGGAATGGACACCTGCCGCACCGAGTCGGCCACCAGCTTGGAGTACAGGCCGCTGAACACGAAGTACCCGGACACCGCCAGCCACAGGACGAGCAGGGTGATGCTGGGGATCAGTACGGTTCTGGTGAGGCGCTTGCGGATCGACTTGTCATGGCCCCTGCCGGATTCATCCTTGTTCTTCACGACGCTCCCACGCACTCCTCCAGGCGACCGGCACGGACAAAGCGAAGCCCGGGAGTTTTATCACAGCCGAGGGGGAATGTGAAAAGTGTGGGATGATGGGCTTTTCAACAGTCGATGTTAACGTTACCCTTATATGTCACCGGAGTAGCGCCGTCGCGGACCGCGCCTCCGGGTCCAGTCCACTGTAGACCATTCTGACGTGTGCCTACCGTGATCTTGGCTCGAACTCGCCAGATCCCGGGCAGACCCTTTCACCGATAGCGGATGTGTTCTATCACACGAATCGCTCGCCCGGACATCACCGACACGGAGTGAATGTCACCCGGCCGCAGCCCGTCGCCCGCGGTGGCGGGCGTCAGAACGTGGAACATCGCCCCGCCGTCGGCGACCCAGAACAGGTCCGGTTCGGCGGCGCTGATCTGGTTGAGTTTCCAGACCGGTACACCGTCGGCCGCCAGCCGGTCGGCGATCTCGTCGAACCCGATCCGTTGCGGAAACGGGCCGTAAACATCGCGCAAAGCGCCCGGGGCCATCGCGACCCCGGGCACCCGCTCGGGCGGCCAGCTCAGCTGTTCCACCCGGACATTGAGAAACGTGCAGGACCATTCGCCGGGGCCGCCCTCGAAGTTCACCTCGAGCATGCCGAACTCACGGGACAGGTGCCCCTCGTAGTGGCTGCCCTCGAAAAACGTGCCGCCGAGGGCGGCCGCCCAGTCCTCGGGCCGGCTGCCCAGCCCGAGGCCCAGGATCCGGCCACTGGTGGCCAGATCGGCGAAGAAGTCCGGATAAGACATGGTTACGGCCAGTTCTCCAGTACCTCGACCAGTTCCTCCATCTGACGGATCCGGCCGGGATCGTTCACCTTGAAGTCCTTGTTCTTGATCCGTTCCAGTGCCGTCTTGGTGTTGTCCAGCAGCTTCTTGCGGTCCGCGGCGTTCTTCGGATCGTTGAGGTGGTCCAGCGCGGCCTTGATGTCCTTGTCGCTGGCCCACTTGCCGTTGGCGTTGATCGGGGTGCCGACGAGCTCGCCCTTCTTGTTGACCGAGATGCCCACCTCGGTCACGCCGTCATCCATGTGGATGTGCGCACCCTTCGTGCCGTAGTCCGGTGCGGGCAGGTCGACCTTACCGAACTTGCACTTCTTCTTCGCCATCGCGGCGACGGCCGCGCGGCTCTCGGCGTGCGGCGCGAAGGAGGCCCGGCCGCCGAGGTCCAGTTCGCAGACCTCGATGTCCGGCTTGCGGCTGTTGCGGAAGTCCTGGATGAACTTCCCAGCGCGGTCAAGGACCTTGCGCGCCTTGGAACCCGCCTCGAAGAACCCGGCGATGCCGTCGATCACCCGGATGATCGCCTTGCCCACCGCGGGCAGCTTGCCGATGGCCAGCACGAAGCTGCCGACGTCGACGATGCTCCACAGGCAGCTGCCGATGTCGCCCTCGCTGACGCACTTGATGATGTTGTCGATGCCCAGCAACGAGATCAGGATCTCGGCGCCGTTCTCGACCAGCCAGTCGCCGATGGACTTGTTGGCGTCCTTGAGGGCCTGGCGGTACTCGTCCACCGCGGCCTGGCCGCCCTGCGCCCGCAGCGCCTCCTCGTCGGACGAGGTCAGCTCGCCGTTGGCCCGGCGTTCCGCGTCGGCCTGCTGGGTCGCCGCATCCTCAAGCGCCTGCTTGTCCGCCGCGATCTGCGCCGCCTCGGACGCCGCCGCGGCGGCCTCGTCGGCGGACTTGCCCGCGGCGATGGCGTCGGCACGTGCCTGTGCCGCCGCCGCGCTGGCCTGCGCGGCGAAGGTCCGGGCCTGCGACGCGCTCGCCTCGGCCTGGCTGGCTGAACGGGCCGCCGCTGCCGCCGCCTGCTGGGCGTCGGCCTCGGCCTGCTTGGCCTGCCGCGCGGACTCCGCCGCCTGGTCGGCCGACCGCTGCGCCTGGTCCGCGGAGGCCTTGGCGGCGTCGGCGAAATCACGGGCCTTCTTGGCCGAGTCGAGCGCTTGGTTGGCCCAGTCCTGGGCCTCCTGCGCGGCGCCCTTGGCCCGGTAGGCCGCGGCCTGTGCCTCGGCGGCGTTCTGCCTGGCCGTCGCGGCGATCTTGGCGGCCTGGGCCAGGTAGGACTCGATCTGCGCGACGTGGCTGGCCGTGTCGGCGTCCCGCTGCTGCGCCTTGACCAGGCCCACCTGCAGGAACGTCCGCTGGTAGGAGGCCGGGCCGGACAGGGCCGCCTGGGCGGCCGCCTTGACCTCGGGCCCGCCGGTGTTCATCGCGGCGGTGACCGCGACCTGGTCGTCCTCCTGGCGGGCCTTGTACTGGCCCACGGTGAGGAACTTCTCCCGGTCGGCCGGGGTGCCGCGCAGCGCCGCCTGGGCCGCCGCCTTGAGCCCGGCGCCACCGCTGTTCATCATCTGCGCGATGGCGATCTGGTCGTCGTCGTCCTTGCCCGCGTAGTGCCGGTCGGTCAGGAAGTCCTTGACCCAGCCGTAGTCGCTGCTGAGCGCGTCGATCGCGGCGACCCGCTCGGCCGGGCTGCCGGTGTTGTTGGCGATGTGGCCGACGCTCGCGCGGTCGTCCTGCTCGGTCGCCACGGCGAGTCCAGTTTGGACGAACTTGACCACGTCGGTGTCGTTGCCCACCAGGGCGACGTCGGCCGCTGCCTTGATCCAGCCGCCACCGGTGTGGGTGGCCCTGGCGGCGACCTTGCGGCCGTTGGTGACCACAGTGGACTGTGGCGCACCGGGCTGCTGCGCCTCGGTCAGCAGGCGCTGGGCCTCCGCGTCCAGCGCGGCCGTGCGGCCCGCGACCCACGCGGACTGGGCCTGCTGCGCGGCTTCCGCCTCCTTGGCGTCCTTGGCCTCCTCGATGGCCCTGGCCTTCTGCTGGGCCAGCCGCTCCGCCTCGGACTTGCGGGCGGTGTCGGCGATGGTGTGCGCCAGGTCCGAAGCGCCCTGTGCCTCGGCCGCGGACTGCTTGGCCAGATCGGCCGACGCCTGTGCCCGGTCGGCCGCGCCCTGCGCCTCACCCGCGTGCTTCACCGCTTCGTCCGCCGCGGCAGCGGCATTGTCGGCGTGCTGGGCGGCCTGGTTGGCGGCATCCCTTGCCTGGGCGGCATAACGGGCCGCCTCGTTGGCGATGGCCTGTGCCTGGCCCGCGGCGCGGGTGGCCTCGGCGGCCTTGCGCTTGGCCTGGGCACTGGCGTTGCGGGCCTGGTCCGCGCTCGCGCCCGCCTTGGCCGCCCAGTCACCGGCTTCGCCCGCGGCACCAGCGGCCGCGTCGGCGTTGGCACCGGCAGAGCTCGCGGCGGCCGCGGCCTGACCCGCGGCGGTCGCTGCTTTGCTTGCCTGGTCGGCGGCTTCGGCGGCGAGACGCGCACCCTTGGCCACGTCACGGGCGGCCTTCGCCGCTGCCGAAGCCGCGTCGGCCTGGCTGCGGTCGTTGGCCGCCGCGGCTGCCGCACTGCTCGCGCGAGCCGCCGCCTGCCCGGCCATGTTGGCCGCCTGGGCTGCCTGGCTGGCCGCGTTCGAGGCCACCCGAGCGGCCTCATTCGCCGCCGCGGCAGCACGAATCGCGGTCTGCGCGGCCGCCGCGGCCCGCTTGGCGGCATCCGCCGCCCGGCCGGCCGCGTCCGCCGCGCGGATCGAGGAGTCCTGTGCCGCCTTGGTCTCCGCGGCCGCGCGCTGGGCCGCCTCCTTGGCCAGCCTGGCCGCGTTGATCGCCTGCTCGGCCGCGGCCTGGGCGGCCCTGGTCTGCTCGGCGCTGCGGTCCCCGGCCAGCTGGGCGATGTCGACCAGCTGCGAGACCGACTGCGTCTCCTGGTCGCGGGCGGCGGCCACTTCGTAGCCATAGACCAGGAAGTACTGGACGTCGTCGCGGGTCCCGTCGAGCGCGCGCTGCGCCGCCTTGCGGACCTCGGGGCCGCCGATGGTCATGATCTGGGCGACGCGGATCTCGTCGTCGTCGTCCTTGGCGTCGAACTGGCCGGCCAGCAGGAACCGCCGCTGGTCGTCCACCGTGCCGCGCAACGCCTTCTGCGCGGCGGCCTTCACGCCCGGGCCGCCCTGGTTCATCGCGTCGGTGACGCGGATCTGCAGGTCGTCCTGGGCCGGCCGCTGCCAGCCGCTCGCGACGAACTTCTTCTGGTCCTCGACGGTTGCGCCGAGCGCCTTCTGGGCCGCCGCCTTGACGCCCGGACCGCCCGCCGACAACAGCTGGGCCACCCGGACCTGGACGTCGTCGGCCTCCGCCTTGGCGCGCCCGGTGTCCAGGAACGCCTGCACGTCGGCGTCGGTCCCGGCGAGCGCGGCCTCGGCCGCCTTGGCCACACCCGGGCCGCCGGTCTTCATGTACGTCAGTGCCTGCGAACGGGCACTGACCGGTGTTTCCTCCGCTGCCGCCTGCGTGGCCTGCATCGGGACGAGTCCCAGTGCCAGCGAGGCCACGAGGGATGCCGCGATGACGGAACGCGACGAGGGCAGCATGAATCTGCGCATGCGCAAGTTATCCCCCAAGAGAACTTTGAGTCGGTCAGACTCTGCCGCACGGAGAGTAACCGTGTTCCGATTCGACTCGGCTGTGTCAGTCCTCACAGTTGCGGTGTCCGGCCGTCGCCTGCTTAGGTCATGCTCTGGGGTCGGGACGATTCATGCGTCCCGCGATGCACACATGACACATATGGGGGGTTGAACCAGTGCGGACTCGTGCGCAACTGGGTGTTCTCGTTGCTGCCGGTGCGGCGGCCTTCCTTGTTCCGGCAAGCGTTTCCGCGGCTCCGGTGGTGCACACCGCCGCCGCGGCCGACGAACCGCCCACGCTCGAGGAGACCTACGACTACCCGGGCGCGGCGCAGATCTTCGCCGAGAAGGGCATCCTGCTCAAGAAGGGCGACGGGCACATTCTGTTCACCAGTTGCTCGCCCAGCGGTGACTACCTGGAGGTCCGGGCGCGCAACAGGGACCCGTTCTGCTTCAAGGTGACCGGCGCGACCGGCTACCTGACGCTGGAGCTGAACGACACGTACCTGATCTTCAGTGACACCCGGCACACCACCGTGGCGAACTACACAGTGGACGGTCAGGGCGGCACGAAGACCGTGGCCCCGGGCGGTGCCGAGGGCATCGGCGAGGGCTCCGGCGGGCACTCCGCCACCCTGCTGGAGATCCGCGTCTCCAGCTGAGGTCCGGCTAGACGCCGGCCGGCTCCTTGACCTCCGCCTTGGCGGGGTTGAGGAGCAGGCCGGCGGCCACGAGCAGCAGCGGCACCACCCCGGCGCCCCAGGCGACGCCACCGCCGACGCGCTGGATCTCCAGCAGGTCCGAAGTCCATGGCAGGCCAAGGGTTCCATAGAATCGGGCGCCGATGACGGTGTCCGTGAGCAACAGGGTCACCCCGAACAGCGCCTGCACCGGGACCGCGATCATCGCCATCTTCCGGCGCTGTGCCAGGGAAAGCGGCCGGGGGAACGGGTCGAGGCCGAGTACGGCCCAGAAGAACACGAAGCCGGTCACCAGGAAGTACGCGTTCATGCCGACATGAGCCAGCGGCACATCGAGCGACCAGGCGTACAAACCCGAGTAGTAGAGCACGAAGAACGACCCGGCGAAGAACGTCAGCACGGTCGCCGGATGGGTGAGCAGCTGCGCGACCCGGCCGCAGGCGAGCTCGCCGAACCACTTGCGCAGCTTCGGCTTGCATTCCAGGGCAAGCGAGAACGGCGCGCCCATGGCCAGCAGGACCGGCGCCAGGATGGACAGCAGCATGTTGCTGACCATGTCGATGCTGAACACCGCGGGCGCGTACCGGCCGATCCCGGACGACGTGGCCAGCACCAGCTCCGCGCAGCCGCCCAGCCACGCGATGGTCTTGGCCACCGGCCAGTTCCGCACCCGGCGCACGCCGAGCAGGTAGAGCGCGGCCATTGCCAGCGCGGCCGTGCCGAGGATCAGGTCGAACCGCCAGTCCACAAAGGTCCGGCTCAGGCTCGGCGGCCCGTCGAGGGTGTAGCCGATCCGAAGCTCTACAGTGGACGGATTGTCGGCGCCGTGGTCCGGTGGTGGCGTGCGGGACAGTGCGGTCGCCAGGCCGATCGTCACCAGCATCAGCAGCACCTCGAACCCGGCCAGCCGCACGAGCGCGCGCCCGCTGCCGGTCCGTTCGATGCCCTTGACCCCGCGCTCGCGCTGGAAGTACCCGAACACGCCCAGCGCCACCAGCGCCGAGATCTTCGCCACCGTCAGCCACCCGTACGGGGTCACGAACAGGTTCGAGATCTTCAACCGCACCAACGCGTTGATGACCCCCGACAACGCCATCACGATCCAGCAGGTCAACGCCACTGCGGAGAACCGCCGGGCGGCCAGCCCGAGATGCGCGCCCTTGCGGCGGCCGTAGGCGAGCAACGCGACCAGCCCGCCGACCCAGAGTGCCGCGCCGGCCAAGTGCCACAACAGACTCGCGGTGGCCCAGTCGTGGTCGCCGCCGCTGGACGAGTGCCCGCTGGCCGCGACCGGCGCCAGACCCAGCACCGCCAGCGCCAGCAAAGCCGGGGTAGAGCGCCACATCAGCGTGACCCGGGCCGCGATCGCCAGCAGCAGGGCGACTCCCGCGGTGAGCATCCACGCTTTGGTCTGCTCCAGCTCGAAGGCCAGCGTCAGCAGCCGTCCGAGGTCCGAGAACGTGGTGAGCGGCCGGAGGAACGCGTCCGCCACGGTGAACGGCACCGACACCACCGCGGCCACACACCACAATGCCGCCGCCCAGCTCGCCGCCCGCAGCGCGCGGTACCCGTCGACCGACAGCACACCCGATTCCTGCGGCGGCACAAGGAAAGCGGCGAACAGGAAGAAGCCGGCGGTGAGCACGCCACCGGCCTCGGCGAGCACCCGGATCACCAGGATGACGTTGAGGGTGAACGGGTCCTGCCCGGTACCGCCGGTCTGCGCGCTGGTCAGGGCGACCAGTCCGATGGCGACCAGGCAGGCGGTGATGGTGCCGACGAGCAGCAGCGTGAAGACGCCCGCGCGCCGGACGGGTGGTTGCAGCACGACGCGAGGTTATGGGGATCATCCGCCGAACGAAAGGCGGGGGCGCGTCGACCGCATGCAAACCCCCTCGCAAATGGTGTAATCGATCGATACCCTGTTCCAGAAACGCTCAAACGAACACGGGCAGGCGATGAGACAACCGAGTGACGCCAGGCGCCAGCGGATCCTCGCGGTGGTCCGGTCCCGTGGCGCGGCCAGGGTCGCCGATCTGGCCGAGGAGCTGCAGGTCTCCATCGTCACCGTGCGCCGGGACGTGGAGGAGCTGGCCCGGGCCGGCAAGCTGCGCCGCGGTCACGGGGTCGCCCGGTCGCTGCTGCCGGTCGAGAGCCCGGGCGCGCCGGCTTCGGTGGACGGCGGAGCGGTCGCGCTGATGGTGCCCGAGCGGCACACCTATCTCTACGAGACCCTGCACGGCGCCCGGTCCGCGCTGGAGGACGCCGGGCTGCGGATCGTGCTGCACATCGTGCCCAAGGTGGCCGGCGCCGAGCGGCCGATCGTCGAACGCGCGCTGGCCGAGGGCGTCCAGGGCCTGCTGATCGCGCCCCGGTGGCGGACCCTGGCCGAGGAGGAGGACGCCTACGGCTGGCTGGCCCGGGTGGACCTGCCGATCGTGGTGATGGAGCGGCGGCCGCGGCGGGGGAGTGCGCTGCACGCGGCCGACTCGGTGTGCTCGGACCATTGGTACGGCATGCAGCTGGCCGTCGAGCACCTGTTGTCACTGGGGCACCGGCGGATCGTGCTGGCCGCGCGGGACGACAGCCCGACCGCGCGGGTGCTGCGGGCGGCGTTCGCGGAGATCGCCGCGGCCCGGCTGGAGGACTGGACCATCGTGCTCAGCGCGCCCGGCGCCGGGGCCGACCCGGACGAGGAGCCGCCCGAGTTCGCCTCGGTGCTGCGGTCCCGCCGGGCGACCGCGGCGATCCTGCACGGCGACGAGGACGCGCTGATGATCGTCCAGCAGCTGGCCGAGGCCGGGATCCGGGTGCCGCAGGACTGCCCGGTGGTCGCGTACGACGATGTGGTGGCCGCTCTGGGCAGCACGCCGCTGACCGCGATCGCACCGCCGAAGGCCGAGGTGGGCCGGGTGGCCGCCGAACTGCTGCTGGAGCGCCTGGCCAGGCCCGGGGCGTGGCGGCCGCGGCGGATCGAGCTGCTGCCCGAGCTGACCGTCCGCGGATCGACTGATCGTTTGACCGATTGACGCTGTTCTATTGACCGTTTATCGCTCAGCCGATCAGGATGGGTGCTCG
Organism: Actinocrispum sp. NPDC049592; assembly: GCF_040675465.1. Classification (NCBI taxonomy): domain Bacteria; kingdom Bacillati; phylum Actinomycetota; class Actinomycetes; order Pseudonocardiales; family Pseudonocardiaceae; genus Actinocrispum; species Actinocrispum sp. NPDC049592. The sequence continues at coordinate 125,806 of NZ_JBFAPA010000002.1, forward strand.
CCCTGCAGTCGTGGGAGGCACCGATGCCCAGTCGACGGTCCGTGCTCGCAGCCGGACTCGCGCTGCCTTTCCTAGGCGCGTGCTCGCCGAGCACGGCCAAGTCCGCCAGCGGACCCGTGGAGATCACCTTCTGGTCGGCCCTGCGGGGCAGCCAGCCGGTGGTGGACGCGTTCAACAAGAGCCAGAACAAGATCAAAGTCGTCTTCCAGCAGATCCCCGGCGGGGACCAGGGCGGCTACGCGAAGCTGAGCAACGCCGCCCGCGCCGGCAACGCCCCGGACGTCTGCACCATCGAGTACCCGCAGCTGCCCGGCTTCGCCATCGACGGCGTGGCCACCGACCTGACCTCGCTGATGAGCGACCGTCTGCGCGCTCAGGTCCTGCCCCAGGCGCTGCGGCTGACCACGTTCGACAACAAGATCTTCAGCATCCCGTTCGACGTAGAGCCGATGGTCATGCACTACCGCGGCGACCTGTTCGAGAAGTTCGGCCTGCACCCGCCTGCCACCTGGGACGAGTTCGCCGAGCTGGCCCGGACCGTGCGGCAGAAGGACGCGCGGAAACGGGCCGTGCTGTTCGCCACGGACGGGTTCATGACCTACGCCGCGCACTGCTGGCAGGCCGGGGCCCAGTGGTTCGACATCAGTGGCGGCGCCTGGAACGTGTCCATGGCCGACGCGCCCACCCGGAAGGTCTCGGAGTACTGGCAGAAGCTGGTCGACGAGGACCTGGTGTGGGTGAACCCGGGCGCCAGCAAGCAAAGCGACGCGCAGATCGGCAACGGCCAGGTGCTCGTGCGGTTCTCCGGCGCCTGGGACGCCGCCGCCCAGATGAAGGCCCGGCCCAAGCAGAAGGGCCAGTGGCGGATCGCGCCGCTGCCGGTGTGGGACAAGCCGGTTCTCGGCACCCAGGGCGGCTCGACCTTCGCCATCAGCAAGGACAGCAAGCGGGCGGAGGCCGCGATGGCGTTCATCGAGTGGCAGGTGACCAACCCCGACTCGCTGAAAGCCCGCCTGACCAGCGGCGCGAGTAGCGCCTTCCCGGCCTATCCCGCGCTCGTCCCGGTCGGCAACGCGGCGTTCGACCGTGCCTACTACGGCGGCCAGGACATCTACAAGCTGTTCGCCGAGGAGGCGGAGAAGATCCGCGACGGCTGGACCTGGGGCCCGCGAATGTCCGCGACACAACGGGTCTGCAACGACGGGTTCGCGCACATGAGCGGCGGCGACGGCACGATCATCGACAGCCTGCGCGCCGCCCAGGACGGCACCATTCCCGACCTGAAGTCCCTCGGTCTGTCCACGACCGAGCACAGCAGCTGAACGGGGGTTCGCGATGACCATGACAGTCAACCGGCCCGCGGTGGCCGAGTCCGCCCCGTCGGCCGGGACGAGGGCCAGTACCCAGCGGCGGGACCGCAAAGCGGGTGTCATCCTGATGGCGCCGTTCTTCGTGTTGTTCGTGCTCGTGTTCCTGGTCCCGCTGGGCACCGCGTTGTGGCTCAGCCTGTTCAGCGCGGACGAGCCGGGGCTCGGCTTCGGGCCGGAGCGGACCATCTTCATCGGGTTGCGCAGTTACCTCGCGGTTCTCGGGGATCCGACGTTCCTCAATGGACTGCTGGTCGTGGTGCTCTACTGTTTGATCTACATCCCGTTGATGGTCGTCGGCGCGCTCGCGCTGGCGCTGCTGCTCGACTCCGGTGTGGCGCGGCTGAAGCGGTGGTCGCAGCTGGCGTTGTTCCTGCCGCACGCCATTCCCGGCATCATCGCCGCGATCATCTGGCTGTATCTCTACACACCCGGGCTCAGCCCGATCATCGACCTGCTGGGCAAGGCCGACATCACCGTCAACTTCCTGGGCATCAGCACGGTCCTGCCGTCCATTGTGAACATCGCGTTGTGGAGCAACCTCGGCTACAACATGGTGATCTTCTACGCGGCGCTGCAGGCGATCCCGCACGAGACCATCGAGGCCGCGGTGATGGACGGCGCCGGGCCGGTCCGGGTCGCCGTCCAGGTCAAGACCCCGCTGGTGCGGGCGTCGATCGTGATGGTCACGATGTTCACCCTGATCTGGGCGTTGCAGCTGTTCACCGAACCGATGCTGCTCAACCAGTCCACGCCGATGATCAACTCCCGGTTCACGCCGAACATGTACATCTTCGACGCCGCCTTCACCCGCAACAACTACAGCCTGGCCGCGGCCGCCGCCGTGGTGCTGCTGGTCTTCACGATCGCGCTGTCCTACGGCGTGACCCGGTGGACCAACAAGGCCGGTCAGCAGGAGGCCCGATGAACCGCGTCCTCGGCCGCACGGCCGTCAACCTCGTGATGGGCATCGCGGTCCTGTACACGCTGCTGCCCGTGCTCTGGCTGCTGCTGGCCGCGACCAAGAACCGGGACGCCCTGTTCAACAGCGACGTGCTGTCGTTCAAGGATTTCTCGTTCTTCGACAACCTGCGCAACGTGTTCACAATGGACGGTGGGCTCTACGGCCGCTGGTACGTCAACAGCCTGCTGTACGCCGTGCTGGGCGCCGCGCTCGCGGCGATGATCAGCGTCGCGGCGGGGTACGCGTTCGACAAGTACCACTTCCGGCACAAGGAGAAGGCGTTCGGGCTGGTGCTGGCCGCGGTGATGGTGCCGCAGACCGTGCTCGCGCTGCCGCTGTACCTGATCGCCTCGGCGACCGGCCTGGTGAACACGTTCTGGGCGGTGTTCATCCCGGTGCTGTTCAACCCGTTCGGCGTCTACCTGGGACGGATCTTCAGCCAGGGTTATGTGCCCAACGAAGTGCTCGAGGCCGCGCGGATGGACGGTGCCGGCGAGCTGAAGATGTACGCCAGGGTGTCGCTGCGGATGCTGCTGCCCGGCGTGATCACCATCTTCCTGTTCCAGCTCACGGCGATCTGGAACAACTTCTTCCTGCCCATGGTGATGCTGTCCAACCAGAAGCTCTACCCGGTGAGTCTGGGACTGTTCCAGTGGAACAGCTCGGCCACGGTCTCGCCGGAGTACTACCCGGTCGTGATCATGGGCGCCCTGCTGGCGATCTTGCCTCTCATCATCGCTTTTGTCCTACTGCAAAGGTTCTGGAGATCAGGTCTGACCGCGGGAGCCGTCAAGTGAACAAACCGCGCGCCGCGCTGGCCATGGCGCCGAAAGCAGCCGAGGCAGTACTCGACCCGAGTGCCCTGGCCGCCTTACGGGGTGTCTGTGACCTCGCTCCGCCGCCGGTTCTGGACGACTTCGGCACCGGACACGCCGCCACTGTCCTGAAGGACGTGGAGGTCCTCGTCACCGGCTGGGGCTGCCCGCCGGTCGACGAGGCCGCCCTGGACCTCGCGCCCAAGCTGCGTGCGATCGTGCACGCCGCCGGTTCGGTGCGTGGGCACGTCACCGAAGCATGCTGGGACCGGGGGATCGAGGTGTCCTCCGCGGCCTCGGCCAACGCGCTGCCGGTCGCGGAGTACACGGTCGCGATGATCCTGTTGTCCGGCAAGCGAGTCCTCGAACGCGCCCGCGAGCTGCGCACCGGCGCACGGGACGATTTCCTCCGTACGGCCAGACAGGTCGGCAACTACGGGCGCACGGTGGGCATCCTGTCGGCCTCGCTGATCGGCCGCCGGGTGATCGAGCTGTTGCGCCCCTACGACTTGCGGATCCTGCTGCATGACCCCTTCGTCAGCGACGACGAGGCCTCGGCGCTGGGCGCGGTGGGCGTGAGCATCGGGGAGCTGTTCACGCGCAGCGACATCGTCAGCGTGCACACCCCGTTGCTGCCCAGCACAACGGGTCTGGTGAGCCGGGAGCTGATCGGTTCGATGCCGCCGGACGCGGTGCTGATCAACACCGCCCGGGGAGCCGTGATCGACCAGGACGCGCTCACCGAGGCCGCCGTCGACGGCCGGATCCGCGCCATCCTGGACGTCACCGAACCCGAGAACCTGCCACCGGACCACCCGTTGTTCCGCTGCGACAACGTGATCATCACCCCGCACCTCGCCGGCTCCCAGGGCAACGAATGGCGGCGGCTGGCCGAGCTCGCGGTCGGCGAGGTCGGCCGGTGGGCCGCCGGTGCCGGGTTCGCCCATCCCGTCCTGCGCGAAAGGCTCGGCCAGCTCGCATGAAACTGCCTGGCGATGACCGCGAGCTCAGCCCGCACACCGGCTTCACCCGCGACCACTGGGTGGCCGCCGCCGACGGCCTGCTCGACGCGGCCTGGCGCTGGGCCACGCCCCAAGGGGCGCTGCTCGACCTGCCCGGGCCGCCGTCCAAGAGCGGCGTCCGATCCGACGGTCTGGAGGGCTACGCGCGAACGTTCCTCGCCGCGGCCTTCCGGGTTGCCGGTTCGAACGGCGACGACCCGCACGGCCGGCTCGACCGGTATGCGTCCGGTTTGGTCGCCGGAACGCTGACGCCGGGCCGGGATGACGCCGAGTCGTGGCCGCTCATCCGTGACCACACCGTGTTCGGTCAGCCGATGGTCGAGTCGGCGTCTGTCGCATTGGGACTGCGGCTGACCCGCCCATGGCTCTGGGATCGCTTGGACAACGACGCCAAGGACCGCGCCGAGGAGTGGCTCCGAGGCGCCCTCCGGCACGTCCCCGCGCCCAACAACTGGTACCTCTTCCCGTACACGGTCGCGGGATTCCTCGAGTCGGTCGGCCGGGCGGACGCCGAGACCGCGCGCGCTCGTTCCCGCGCCTTGGAACTCCTGGAGACCTGGTACCGCGGCCAGGGCTGGTACGCCGACGGCGACGGCCGGGCCTTCGACCACTACAACGGCTGGGCCCTGCACCTCTATCCGGTCCTCGACGCCCACCTGGCCGGAACCACCGGCGTCCATGGCTCACGGTTGCGTGAACACCTGGAGAGCTTCGGTCTGCTGTTCGACAGCAACGGCGCCCCGATCCACTTCGGACGGTCGCTGACATACAGGTTCGCTGCTGCCTCGGCGGTCGGTCTGGGCGCTGTCACCGGGCACACCCCGTTGACGCCGGGGGAGTCGCGGCGGGTGATCAGCGGCGCGCTGCGGTACTTCCTCGACCGAGGCTCAGTCGGCCCGGACGGCCTGCTCAGCCTGGGCTGGCACGGTCCGCACGCGGCCACCCTGCAGAACTACTCCGGCCCGGCCTCACCGTACTGGGCCGCCAAGGCGTTCGTGTGCCTGCTCGCGGACGATGACCATCCACTATGGACGTCCACTGAGGACCTTCAGCCGGACGACCGTGTTCTGGCACTGCCCGCGCCCGGACTGCTGATCCAGACCACCGCGGACGGGATCGTCCGCCTGCACAACCACGGCAGCGACCACGTCAAGCCGGACGAGGCCGAGGTCGCGGCCGGTGTCGACCCGCACTACAGCCGCCTGGCCTACTCCACCCGGACCGGCCCCACGGCCAAGGCCAACCACCCGGACAACCACTTCTGCGTCCGGATCGGCGACGCCCGCAGTGTCCGCCGCCGGATGCACCCCATCGACGCCCAGGATACCTGGGCCGCCTCCTGGCACCTGCCCGCGTTCCCGGACATCGCCCCGATGGTGCCCGGGCTCAAGGTCGAGAGCGTGACCGTCGCAAGTGGACCCTACGAGCTCCGGGTGCACCGCGTGACCGGCGCACCGCACGGCGCCTGGGCCGAGGAGACCGGCTGGGCCACCGGCCCGGACGACCCGTTGACGACGTTCCTGACCGGCATCCACGGCTGGACCGACCAGGACGAAGCCCGCGCCCCGCAAGGCACGGCCTTCACCCCGTGGGCCCGGATGCCCCGCCTCTGCGCGCCCATCGCGGGCACGACGATCTTCGCCGCGATCGCCGTTCTGGCCGAGACCGAACCCGAAGTCGACGCCGAGGTGCCGGAAGCGACCGCGGACGAGATCACGGTCCGGTGGGCGGGCGGGGTGACGACGATCGGGTTCGAGCCGTTCGAGGTCAGGCGGACACCCGGATGATCAGCCACATAACCCCGCCCACCCGCGTGTCCCCCGTTCGCGGGGGGTGTGTCCCACATTCGGCGACCCCGAAATCCCCGGCACTGGAAACGGGGCGGCCGAACGCGGAACTCGGGGGCCGCGAACGTCGAACTCGAGGGCCGCGAATGGGGGACACACCCCGCACGAAAGGGGGACACGCGGGGGAGGAAAGGGGGACACGGCCCGGAGGAAAGGGGGACACGCGGGGGCGGCGGCGATTGGTTGGGTGGAGGCGAGCCGGCTGGTGGGCTAGCGGCGGTGGATGGCGTCCTGGACGGCCTCGGGGGTGCGGGCGACGGTGGCTGTGCCGTCGTCGGCGGTGATGATGGGGCGCTGGATCAGGATGGGGTGCTCGGCCAGGGCCTTGATCCAGCGGTCGCGGTCCTTGGGCCACTGCTTGATGCCCAGGTCCTTGGCCACCGGCTCCTCGACGCGGGTGATGTCCCACGGTTCGAGGCCGAGGCGGGCCAGCACGTCGGTGAGCTCGGCCTCGGTCGGCGGGTCGTCCAGGTATCGGCGGACGGTGTACTCGGCCTGCTCAGCGTCCAGTTGCGTTAGCGCCGAGCGGCACTTCGAGCACCTCGGGTTGATCCAGATCTCCATAGTGATTGTTACTTTAAGGGCGTGGAACGGGTCGTGACACGCGAGCTGGCGTACTTCGTCCCGGTGACCGACGTGCCCACCACCGACCTCGTCCTTGCGTGGCCGGCTAAAGGCCCGGCCGTGACCGCGTTGGTGCGGACTGCCCGCAACCTCCTACAGCCAGTCGCCGGTCTGCGTGGCGCCGCCGTCGGCCGCCAGTTCGACGCCGGTGACGTAGCTGCTGTCGGCTGACGCGAGGAACAAGATCGCCGTTCGCCCAGGTCCGCGTCAACGAGCGGACAGCCGCCTTGGACGCCGAGTACAACCGGTCCATGTCCTCGAGTTTGGTCACATCGCCGGCCACGCCAACGGCTTCGTGCCCGACCTCAGCGTCCAGTTCGGACTGTCGTCGTCCCATGACTGTGTGGGTATGCGGCGTTGCCGCTCGGTATCAGTAGTCCTTGAGCGTGATCGCCGTGGCCGCGCGGTGGATCTTGTCCGCGATCCGGCCGGCCATCTTCTCCTTGCCCGGCAGCTTGGGCAGCATCCGCAGCACGGCCAGTTGGGCGCGGATCTGCCAGCGCTTGCCGATCACCATGCCGCGCACGTTCTCCGGGCCCAGCTTCTGGTTCGCCTCGGCGAAACCGCGCATCTGCTGCTCGTAGGCGGCAAACGCCTGCTCGTGGGTGTCGTTCGCGGCGATCTCACCGGCCAGCACGTACGCGCCGACCAGCGCCAGGCTGGTTCCCTGGCCCGAGGCGGGCGTCGCGCAGAACGCGGCATCACCGGTGAGCACGACCCGGCCCTTCGACCAGGTGTCCAGTTCGACCAGACTCAACGAGTCGAAGTAGAAGCCCTTGGCCTCGGGTGCGGCGGCCAGCAGGCGTTCGACCTCCCAGCCCGCGCCGGTGAACGCGTCGGCGAGGAGTTTTCGCTGCTGGGCGGCGTCACGGCGGTTGTAGTCGAGGGGCTCGGACGCGAACAGGAACATCGCCTTGGCGTTGGCGTCGCCACGGGTGCTGTACATCAGCGCGGTGCGGCCGGGTTCGACGTAGGTGCGTTCCTCGCGGTCCAGGCCCAGGTGGTTGGGCACGTCGAAGATCGAGACGTAGTAACCCAGTTCGCGCAGTCCGCCGTCGCCGAAGACGAGTTCCCTTGTGACCGACCGCAGACCGTCCGCGCCGATGACGATGTCGAACGTGTCCGTCCGGCCGCTTTCGAAGGTTACGCGGGTGTCGTTGATGTCCACAATGGAGTCACCGAAGACGAGCTCCGCCTTGGTCTTCCGGTACAGCAGCTGGGTCAGGTCGCCGCGGAGGACCTCGACGTCGTCGTGCGCCCGGCCGCCGAACAGGTCCGCGTCCATGGTCGCCACGGTCTTGCCGTCCTTGTCGACGAACGCCGCCTCCCGCACCTCGGTGCTCAGCCGGCGCACGTCCTCGAGTAAGCCCATCCGCCGGATGACATCGACCGCGGCGCCCCGGATGTCGACCTTGTAGCCGCCATCGCGGATCTCGGTCGCCCGTTCGACGACGGTGACCTGGTGGCCGTGCTCGGTGAGCCAGTACGCGGTGGTGAGCCCTGCGATACCGGCGCCGCTGATCAGGATCTTCTTTGTCATGGGAGCAACGGTAGGGCACTTTTATACGCTTGTCTAGGACGAAATGTCTTAGACGATCTGTGTTAGCCTCTGACCATGGGAAATAGGGAAGATCTGCTGGCCGGGGCGAAGCAGTGCCTGATCGAGAAGGGCTACCGCCGGACCAGCGCGCGGGACATCGCGACCGCCGCAGGCACCAGCCTGGCGGCCATCGGCTACCACTTCGGCGGCAAGGACAACCTGCTGAACCTCGCCCTGGTCGAGTCGGCCAAGGAATGGGGCGAGGAGATGGAACGGGCGCTCGCCGCCTCGCTGGACCCGGGGATGTCCGCGGTCGAACGGTTCGAGGAGACCTGGCGGCGGGTGATCGAGTCGTTCTCCACCCAGCGCGGCATGTGGCTGGCCCAGTTCCGGCTGCTCGCCGAGCTGCGGGAGCTGCCGGACCAGGGGGAGTTCCTGGTCACCGCGTTGCGGGAGGGGCGGCGGGAGCTGGCCGGCATCTTCCAGCCCTCGGCGGGGGACAGGCGTGTGGTCGGGTCGGTTTATCACGCGCTGTTGCTGGGTGTGATGGCTCAGTGGCTGATCGATCCTTCGGATGCGTTGTCCAGCGCGGATTTGGTGGCCGGGTTGCGTACGGTTTCGGGGTTGTTCGAGGGAGACTGATCGGCATGGACGTGTCCCGGTTGCTGGCTGAGGCCGCTGCTCGCGGTCAGCGGTATGTCTCTGGTGTCTCCTCGCGGCCGGTGGCCTCGACCGCTGACCTTTCGGCGTTCGATGAGGCGCTGCCGGAGATGTCGTGTGATCCGATGGAGACTTTGGCTCTGCTGGACGACTTCGGGTCGCCGGGGACGACTGCTTCGACTGGGCCGCGGTACTTCGGTTTCGTGACTGGTGGGACCTTGCCGGTCGCTCTGGCCAGCGGCTGGCTGGGGATGGCTTGGGACCAGAACTCCGCTTTGCCGGTGATGAGTCCCGTTGCGGCGAAGCTGCACTCGGTGGTTTCGGCGTGGCTGAGTTCCTTGCTGGGGTTGCCTGCGACGGCCTTGTTCGTGAGTGGGGCGTCGATGGCCAACACCGCCGCGTTGGCGGCTGCTCGGGATCGGCAGCTGGCTCGTGCTGGGTGGGATGTTCAGGCGGACGGGCTTTTCGGGGCGCCTCCGGTTTCCGTGGTCGTCGGGGAGGCTGCGCATTCCACTTTGCTCAAGGCCTTGGGGATGGTGGGGCTTGGGCGTTCCCGGGTGCATCGGGTTCCGGTGGACTCGCAGGGGCGCATGATCGCTTCCGCTCTGCCCGCGTTGTCGGGGCCGGTGATTGTGTGTGCTCAGGCGGGGGAGGTGAACACGGGGGCGTTCGATCCTTTTGAGGACATCGTTTCCTGGGGGCGGGAGCGGGATGCCTGGTTGCACGTCGATGGGGCTTTTGGGTTGTGGGCTCTTGCTGATCCCTCGCTTGGCGCTTCGACTTCGGGCTTGGATGGGTTTGACTCGTGGGCTACAGATGCGCACAAGTGGCTGAACGTCAGTTATGACAGCGGGATCGTGTTCGTGCGGGATCCCGCTGATCTCCGTCGTAGCTTTGCTGCCAGTGCTGGGTACTTGCCGCCGGACGACGCCTTCGAGGCCATGCATCACACACCTCAGTCATCCCAGCGCGCCCGGCAGATCGAGATTTGGGCCGTTTTGCGGACTCTCGGGCGTGCTGGGGTGGCAGATCTGGTGTCGCGGTCCTGCCGGTTTGCCCGGGACATCGCCGATGGGGTGCGGGGGCGGTTGGAGGTGCTCAACGATGTTGTGCTGAACCAGGTTCTCGTTGCCGCTGGTTCGGACTCGGCGACGGCTCGGTTGATTGCCGATGTTCAGGCTGATGGGACTTGTTGGTGTGGGCCGTCTGTGTGGCGGGGGCGTCGGGTCATGCGGATCAGTGTCTCGGGCTGGAATACGACTGAGTCCGATGTGGACAAGACCGTGGCGGCTATCCTTCGTTGCGCGGGGTGAAGTCTTCGGCGTGGTCTTTGGCCCAGTCGGCGAATGTTCGGGCGCGGCCGGTGATTTCGGTGACGGTGTTGGTTGTTTCGTGGGGGTGGTCGATGAGTGCCGTGAGCCGGTTCACTACCGCGTCGACCACCTCTGGGGGTCCTATGTGGAGGGAGTTGCGGAAGTCGTTGATGGACTGCGGCTCGAAGACGATGGGGCGGCCGGTTGCTTTGGCGATCAGTTCGGCTTGCTGTCGTTCGGTGAGGGACTCGGGTCCTGTGAGTGTGTGGATTGCCTTCTCGTGGCCGGGTTCTGTCAGGGCGTGCAACGCGACTGCGGCGATGTCGGCCTCGTGGATCAACGCCGAGTGTGAGTCTCCGAACGGGCTGCGGACCACGCCTTCGGTGCGGATCGATTCTGCCCACCTGAGGCGGTTGGTGGCGAAACCGCCTGGGCGTAGGAAGGTCCACGGGATGTCGGACTCGGCCACGGTTTGTTCGGCTTCGGCGTGGAGTCTTTGGATGGCGTCGTTGTTGTTGGTGGCTCCTAGGGCGGACAGCAGGACTACGTGCTTCAGGGTTGGGATGGAGAGGTATCGCTCGGGGGTTGTGGCGTAGAGGAAGGCTTTGTGGATTCCGTTGAGATCCGTTGCTGGGTCTGTGGTTGAGGTCGTGCGTACCTCGTGTCCCGCTGCCTGCAGTTGCTGGATGAGACTGCGGGCGACTCTTCCTCGGGCTCCGGTTACCAAGATCGTCATGGTTTTAGTTTGGTAGGGGTGGAGGTGGGTGGGGTAGGACTGGTTGTACCACCCTGTTTGGGTTTGGCTGGGTGGAACACGAGGCCGGGGTCTGGCGCGCTTGCGCGCGTGGTCCTTGGTTCTTCCGGAACAATGGGGGCATGGATCGGGTGGCGTTGGGGGAGTTCTTGCGGAGCCGGCGGGCGCGGGTGGGGCCTGCGGAGGTTGGGTTGGTTGGGGGTGGGAGGCGGCAGACGCCGGGGTTGCGGCGGGAGGAGGTGGCGTTGTTGGCGGGGATTTCCGTTGACTACTACGTGCGGTTGGAGCAGGGGCGAGGGCCTCAGCCGTCCGATCAGGTGGTGGGGGCGTTGGCGGATGCGTTGCGGTTGACGGGGGAGGAGCGCGATTACCTGTTGCGGTTGGTGCATCCGGGGCGGATTGAGCGCACCGGAGAGGTGCCGGGCAGTGTGTTGCGGTTGCTTGGGCGGCTTGGGGATGTTCCCGCGATGGTGATTGACGGGTGCTATGACGTGGTGGCTGTGAACGGAGTGATGACAGCGTTGGTGGGGGAGGGGAGGGCGCCGCGGAATATGTTGCGGTGGTTGTTCGACGAGTCCGACTTCCGGGATGGGCACAAGCGGGAGTTGGCTCGGCGGTGTGTCGCGGATCTGCGGGCGGGTGGGCGGTATCCGCGGGATGTGGGGGTGAAGCGGTTGGTGGACGGGTTGATGGCGGACAGTCCGGAGTTCGCGCGGGTGTGGGCGGCGGGGGATGTGGGGGTGCAGCGAAGCCTGACTAAACGGACAGTTCACCCGGTGGTGGGTGAACTGGAGCTGGACTGCGAGATCCTGGATGTGCCCGGAACCGACCACCGCGTGATCCTGTACACCGCCGAGCCAGGCACTCCGACGCATGAGGCGTTGCGCAGGCTGTGAAACTCGCCGACAGCCGTACCCTCAGCTAGTCACCGCCCGGTTGCCGGACGCGACGACCCACCTCGTGCCCGCGCTCGGCAAGCTGGACAAGGTCTTCCAGCAGCTCAGTTGAGCCGCCGTCCGTTCGCGTCGTAGGCCACCGGTTTGCTCAGCAGCTCCTGGTCCGGCACGGCCTCCCGCGGCCACCAGAACACCACGACGGAGGGGTTCTCGCTCCACCGCGCGAGCCGGGCACGGTAGGTCTTGCCGAGCACCTTGGTCTCGATCCGGGCCGCCGGCCCCACGAAGTACCCGAACACCGGCAGGAACGTGCCCGTCTCCGAGCCGCCGCCCATGATCGGGTGGAATCCCGGCGCGTCGCCCGCTCGCTGGGTCTCGTTGTTGAGCACCCCGGAGCGGGGACCGGAGGCGGTCATGTGCGCTGCCACCAGCCCGAACGGCACATTGGGCACGTCGGTCCGCACGAAGTAGAGGATCACCTCGCCCTGCGCGTCCTTGATCCCGGTGTACACGACGTCGCCCAGCGGCGGCCGTGGCGGAGGTGTGTACGGAGCGGTCGACGACGGCGGTGGGGCGGTCGTCAGGGTGTCGGCCGGAGGGGCCGGAGCCGGGCCGCCGAGCTGCGGGATCACGGCCACGCCGACCAGCACGGCCGCCGTGGCCAGCATCGCGCCGCCGCCGACCAGCACCCGGCGGCGCCGCCGGATCCGCGTGCCGGTGGCCATGATCTTGGTGACGTCCAGCTCGCCGAACTGCTCGTCCGGCGGCGCCTGCAACGCGCGGCGCAGCGCCTCGAGGTCCGTCATGCCGTTCCCTCCCCAGCGACCATGGATGTCTGTCCCGGCTGGACGGTGACCCGCAGCTTGGCCAGTGCCCGTGAGTTCGCGCGCTTCACTGTGCCGACCGTCACCCGCAGCTCCCGCGCGACCTCGGCCTCGGACAGGTCGAAGAAGTGCCGCATGACCACGATCGTGCGTTCCCGCGCGCCCAGCGAGTCCAGCGCGCGCAGCAGCCACTGCCGCTGGATCACCTCGTGTGCCACGTCGCCTCGCACCGGCCGCTCCGGCACGTGGTCGGTCGCGTGCTCGCGGATGGGTCTGCGCCAGGCGTCGATGACGTGGTTCGCCAGCACCTTGCGGGTGTACGCGTAGGCGTCGTCGCGCTGGACGCGTGACCACGCTGCGTAAGTGCGCGCGAGGGCGGTCTGCACCGCGTCCTCGGCCTGGTGGCGGTCGCCGGTCATCAGGAAGGCGGCGTGCAGCAGCCGCGTCGAGTACGCCTGCACGAACTCGACGAACTGCTCGTCAGCTGCGGCCATGCGTGCCCTTGCCAGTCATCACGCCCCTCTACTACGGGCGAGTGTGCCAAAAGGTTGACAACCCCGCCGGTCAACTTTCGCGCGATGCCGCTCGTAACCCTCTGCACACGAGAAGGGATCTTGCATGCGTGTTTTGAGTGGATTGGCCGTCGTGCTCGCGTTGGCCGCGGGGTGCTCCAGCAACGCGCCCGAGCAGCAGCCGCAGCAGCAGCCGTCCGGCAGCGCCGCCGCGGCCCAGGCGCAGACCAAGGACGAGCAGGACCAGGCCAAGGTGCAGAACCTGACCGCGGACTGCATGAAGGCCCAGGGCTTCACCTATATCCCGCGCCCGGTCACCCACATCGACGCCAACCGGTCGACCGCTGGCGTCGGGGACCCGTCCCAGGCGCCCTACGAGGACCTCAAGAAGTACCGCGAGAAGTACGGATACGGTGTGTACGGCCGGGACGTGTTCCCGGACGACCCGGCGGTCGGCAACACCCCCATCCCGCCCGACCCCAACGAACCGATCCGCAACGGCCTGGACCCGGCCCGCCGCGACGCCTACGACAAGGCGCTGAACGGTGACGTCCAGTCGCTCAAGGCCAACGCGGGCAAGAAGCCGACCGGCCCCGTCGACCTGGGCTGCGTGGGCAAAGCCGCCGAGCAGGTCTACCCCCCGCGGCCCGAGCAGAAGCCGGACCCGGCCAAGGAGGCCGAGTACCAGAAGGTCAAGCAGAAGTTCGACACCGACCCGCAACTGCTGTCGGCCGCCGCCGCTTACGGGTCCTGCCTGCGCCAGAAGGGTTTCCAGGTGCCGTCGACCAAACCCGGGGTGGTCGAGTCGACCGTTCAGCAGGCGATCCTCAAGGAACGCACCGACCTGGGCGACAAGATCGACCCCGCCCGCGCCCAGCAGGGCCTGCAGGACGAGATCCGCAAGTCGCTGGACGACCTGGAGTGCGGCAAGGACTACCTGAAGGTGGAAAAGCCGTTGATGGCCGCGCTGCTGGCCGCGCCAGGGGGCAACGGCTGACATGCCAGGACCCTTCGCGGCCAACCCGAAACGGGTGATCCTGCTGGTCGCCGGTATCGCGGTGGTGGCCGGGGCGGGTGGCTGGTTCGTGGGCAGCCACGTCCAGTCGCCCGCCGACGCGGCCGCCGCACACCAGCCACCGCCTGCGTCGCTGGTGACCGCGCCGGTTGAGCGCAAGACGTTGAAAAGCACGGTGGTGGCACAGGGAACGGTCGCCTATGGAGCGCCGTCCCCCTTGCAGCTCACCGGAACCGTCGGCGGGGTGGAAGGAACCCAGCTGATCACCAAGGCGCCTGCCGCGGGCACCACCCTCAAACAGGGCGACGTGGCCCTGGAGGTGAGCGGCCGGCCGGTGTTCGTGCTGACCGGCGCCGTGCCGATGTACCGGACGCTCGCCTTGAACGCCAAGGGCGATGACGTCAAGCAACTGCAGAAGGCGTTGAAGGCACTGGGACACAGCTCGCCGGTGAACGGGACCTTCGACGCGGCTACGGCGACCGCGGTGAAACGCTTGTACACCAAGGCAGGCTACGATCCGGTCACCGCGCCCAACGATCCCGCGCAGGTCAGCGTGCCGTCCGGGGAGGTGTTGTTCCTGCCCCAGCTGCCAGTGCGGCTGGACACCGTGTCCGCCAAGGCGGGCGCCCCGGCGACCGGCCAGATCGGCACAGTCACCGACTCGACGGTCGTCGTACAGAGCTCGCTGCCCAACCAGGACGCCCAGTTGCTCCACACTGGACTCACAGCCTCACTTCAGCTGCCCGACGGGAACGCGTTGCCGGGCAAGCTGGACGCGATGGGCCGGGACGCTGCTGTCCAAACGCAACAGTCGCCACCGGCCAGCGGACAAGCGCCGGCCAAGCCGGACGACTCCTCGTCCTCCGGGCCGCCGTCGACGCCACTGCGGTTCGTGGCCAACGATCCCGCCGCGCTGGCGCCCTTTTCCGGGCAGGCGATCAAGGTGACCGTCGAAGTCGGGGCGACCGACGGGGATGTGCTCACTGTGCCGGTCGCGGCGGTCGTGACGAACTCCGATGGCCGGGCCCGGGTCCACGTCGAGTCCGCACCCGGCCAGACCCGGGATGTGCAGGTCAAACTTGGCCTGACGGCTCAGGGTTCGGTGCAGGTGACACCCGAGGAGGGCTCGCTCAACGCAGGCGACCGAGTGGTGGTGGGCACGTCATGACCCCAGTCATCGAGCTGACCGAGATCGAGCGGACCTTCGACGCCGACCCACCCGTGCGCGCCTTGAAGAACGTGCGGCTGCGGGTCGAGAAAGGGGAGTACCTCTCGATTGTGGGCCCGTCCGGGTCCGGCAAGTCCACCCTGCTCACCACGCTCGGCCTGCTCGACCGGCCGGACAAGGGCAGCTACCGGCTGGACGGCATCGAGACCACCGAGCTCGACGACGCCCGCCGGACGGCGTTGCGGGGCAACCGGATCGGGTTCGTGTTCCAGGCGTTCCACCTGCTGGCGCACCGAAGCGCCGTCGACAACGTCGGCCTTGCCGAGCTGTACCAGAAAGGTGAGCGCCGCAGCCGCACCCAGCGCGCGGAGGCGGCCTTGCAGCGGGTCGGGCTGGGGCACCGGACGCTGTTCCGGCCGGACCGGTTGTCCGGCGGGGAACGTCAGCGTGTCGCGATCGCGCGGGCGTTGCTGGGCGAGCCGTCGCTGCTGTTGTGTGACGAGCCGACCGGAAACCTGGACAAGGCTAACACCAACGCGGTCCTGGACCTGTTCGACGAGCTGCGCGCCCAGGGCGTGACGCTCGTGGTGATCACACACGACGAAGAGGTGAGCATGCGGGCCGACCGGCGGGTCCGGATCGACGACGGTGTGCTATCCGACGGCAGTACTTCGTTCCAGGGCAGCGTTCTCAGGTGAAACCGACGATGGGCTGGCGGGATCTCGCCAGCGAGGCGTTGGCGGGGATCGCCGCGCGGCCGTTGCGTTCGGCTTTGACCGTGCTGGGGACGGTGCTGGGCATCACGACGCTGGTGATCACGCTCGGCGTCGCCGCGACCGCGGGCAACCAGATCGCCGGGCGGTTCGACGAGGCCAGCGCCACCGAGGTCACCGTCGCCATCCCGGACCAGCGAGACCCTTCAGCGCCGCCGTACGTCACGTGGGCCGCCCTGCCCGATCTGACCAGGTTGAACGGCGTCGAGTCGGCCGCCGCCGTCGCCCGGCCTACGCGGACGAGCAGCGCACAGGTCCGGGCCAACGACCTGAAGGACCCGACCGCCGTCACCGACCGGACGCTGCCCGCGGTGGCGGCGACTTCAGGCCTGCTCAAGGTGCTTGATGCGTCGATCAAACAGGGCCGGTTCTTCGACGACGGCCATGTCGCCCGGCACGACCGGGTCGCGGTCCTGGGTGAGTCCGCGGCGAAACTCGTTGGCATCACCCGGATCGACGACGCGCCCACGGTGTTCGTCAACAACGAGCCGTTCACCGTGATCGGCATCATCGACAACATCGGCCGCGCGTCCGAGCTGGGCATGGCCAGCGCCGTGATCCTGCCGTACACCAGCGCGAACGACCGCCTGCGCACCGGCAACCCAACCGAGGTACTGATCCACACCGCCCTCGGCGCGGCCCAGCTGGTCGCCGGTCAGGCGCCGCTTGCCTTGAGCCCCAACGACCACGCCCAGCTGCGGGTGCTCGCCCCGCCGGATCCGGCGTCCCTGCGCGGCGGGGTCGAGCATGACGTCAACGGCCTGTTCCTGGTGCTGGGCCTGGTATCGCTGGTGGTCGGGGCGATCGGGATCGCGAACGTCACGTTGGTGACCGTGCTGGAACGGACCGGTGAGATCGGGCTGCGCCGCGCGCTGGGCGCGGCCCGGCGGCACATCGCGGCCCAGTTCCTGGTCGAGTCCAGCGCGATCGGCCTGCTCGGCGGCATTCTCGGTGCCAGCGCCGGGATGATCACCGTCGTCGTGGTGTCGGTCAGTCGCGAGTGGACACCCGTGCTGGATCTCCGGCTGGCCGCCGGGGCGCCGGTCGCCGGCGCGATCGTCGGCCTGCTGGCAGGCGTTTACCCGGCGTTGCGCGCAGCCCGGATGCAACCGGTCGACGCCCTGCGCGCGGGCACCTGAGGATCTCATGGCATGGTAACGGAAGTGACGCTTTGGTGACGCCCAATTGGCTTGGTTGAGCCACATTTATCGCCAGATCGGGCTACAACTCGCCAACATTTCTTCGGTTCCGGGCGAACTACATGATCGCGCTCTCATCATGGGGAGGTGACTGCCAGCGGGGAACTGCGTGTGGAATCCAGTGCGGCGTCCTGGGTCGCGGGCAAGGGCGAGACGATCCTGCAGCCGGTGACCCTGGACATCGCGGCCGGCCAACTGGTCGCCATCATCGGCCCGAGCGGAGCGGGAAAGACCACGCTGCTCGAGGTGCTGGCCGGGGTGCGCGCGCCGAGCGCGGGCCAGGTCCGGCACAACGCCACCGGCGTCGGATACGTGCCGCAGCAGGACATCGTGCACTCACAGCTGCCGTTGGAGAGCGCGCTGACGTACGCGGCGTTACTGCGTTCGGACGCAAGCCCTGGCAAGGTCTCGTCGCTTGTCGCCGAAGTGCTTGACGTGCTTGGGCTCACGCATCTGCGCACGCAACGCGTGGCCACGCTCAGCGGCGGCGAACGCAAGCGCGCGAGCGTCGCCGTTGAACTGCTGGGCCATCCGGCGGTGTTGTTCCTGGACGAACCCACCAGCGGTCTCGACCCGGTGACCGCGCGTGATGTCATGCGGCACCTCAAGGCCATTGCGGCGCGGGGCAGCACAGTCGTGTTCACGACGCACAATCCCGGGGACATCTCGTTCAGCGACGAGGTGCTCGCGGTCGCCTTCGGTGGCCAGTTGGCCTTCGCCGGACCTCCTTTGCAGGCGCGGGAACACTTCCAGGCGGCCAGCTACGAGGAGATCTACGACCGGCTCGCCGAGGGCGTTTCGCCGTGGCCGCAGACGAACCGCGTCATGGAGTCCGTCGCCCGCCCGGTGGTGGCTCCGTCGGTCGGGGCCTGGCGGCAGTGGTGGTTGCTCACGCGCCGCAACGCCGAATTGTTGGTGCGCAACAAGCTCACGCTCGCGATCCTGGCCGGGTCGCCGGTGGTGATCGCGCTGATGTTCCTGATGCTGTTCCAGCCGGGCGCGTTCGACTTCGCGCACCCGAGCCCGAGCACCACGGTGATGATCCTGTTCTGGATCGCGTTCGGCGGGTTCTTCTTCGGGCTCACCTATGGTCTGTCGCAGATCGCCGACGAGTTCGCCATTCTCCGGACCGAACGCCGGGCCGGGCTTCGGTTGTTGCCGTACGTCCTGTCCAAAGTGGCGTCTCTGCTGCCGTTGCTGCTCGTCGTTGATGCTCTGTTGCTGGGCTTGCTCAGTGCGACGGATCGGTTGCCGTCCGCCGACACCGGGGCGATGTTCCTGACGCTCGCGCTGACCTCGTTGTGTGCCTTGACTTTGGGGTTGTTGTCGGCGGCCGTGGTGAACAACCCGTCGCAGGCGGCGTTGATGCTGCCGATGCTCTGCTTCCCGCAGGTGTTGTTCGTGGGCGCGTTCCTGCCGGTGCCGGTGATGGCCGAGGTCGGGCGGTGGCTGAGCTACGCCATGACCAACCGGTGGGCTTTCGAAGCCCTGGGCAACATCGCCGGGCTGCCGAACCTGTGGCAGAACGGCGGATCCCCGCTCGGCCCGCCGCTGCTGGCGTCCTATGGGGACAGTTTCGCGACCGCGCCCTGGGTGGACTGGGTGATCCTGGCCGCGTTCGCCGTCGCGTCCAGCGTCGGCACGGTCGCTGTGCTGCGGCGCAAGGTGGGTGTGCGGCGATGACCATCACCGGCGAGTCTTTCCTGGCCCGCTACCCGGATTACGCGGTGACGCACGTGCTGGATGAGTTGCGCTCGACCGAGTACGGCTATCTGGACGAGCACGATCACATCTACCTGGACTACACCGGTTCCGGGCTCGCGGCCCGGAGTCAGCTGCGGGCGCACCAGGACCGGTTGAGCGGCAAGCTGTTCGGCAACCCGCACTCGGTCAACCCGACCTCGCTGGCGGCCACCGAACTGGTCGAGAGCGCCCGCCACCGAGTCCTGCGGCACCTGAACGCCTCGCCGGACGACTACGTGGTCATCTTCACCGCGAACGCCACCGCCGCCGCGCGTCTGGTCGGTGAGGCGTATCCGTTCTCCCGCACCAACCGTCTGGTGCTGACGTTCGACAACCACAACTCCATCAACGGGATCCGCGAGTTCGCCAAGCAACGGCACGCCCGCACGACATATGTGCCGATGGTGCCGCCGGACCTGCGCGTCCCCACCGCCCGTATCCACCAGGCGCTGTCCCGCGGCCGTGGCCTGTTCGCGTATCCCGCGCAGAGCAACTTCACCGGTGTCCAGCATCCCCTCGACTGGGTCGCTCTGGCTCAACGGCAGGGTTATGACGTGCTGCTCGACGCGGCCGCGTACCTCCCGACGAACCTGCTGGACCTGAGCGCGGTCCGGCCGGAGTTCGTGATCATCAGCTGGTACAAGCTGTTCGGTTACCCCACGGGCGTCGGTGCCCTCGTCGCCCGGCGGGATGCGTTGGCGCGCCTGCATCGCCCGTGGTTCTCCGGCGGCACGATCCAGGCCGTGAGCGTCCAGGCCGACTGGCACACGATGGCCCCGGCCGAGGCCGCGTTCGAGGACGGCACGGTGAACTTCCTGGCCATCCCGGACATCGAGGTGGGCCTGAACTGGCTCGCGGGCATCGGCGTGCCGCTGATCGGCCAACGCGTGCGCTGCCTGACCGGCTGGTTCCTCGACCGGATCGCGGAACTCAGGCACAGCAACGGCGAACCCATGATCCGCCGCTACGGCCCCTCGACGACCGAAGCCCGCGGCGGCACCGTGACTTTCAACTTCCTCACGCCCACCGGCGACATCGTCGACGAACGCCTGATCGCCGCCGAATCCACCGACGCCAACATCTCCCTGCGCACCGGCTGCTTCTGCAACCCCGGCGCCGGCGAGAACGCCTTCGACCTGCACAAGGAGCGCCTGCGCGGCCTCCGCAGGCTCCGATCCTCCACTTTGGACGACTACCTGCGCCTCATCGGCCTGCCCACCGCCGGTGCCGTCCGCGTCTCCTTCGGCCTGGCCTCCACCCTCCAGGACCTCGACCGCTTCCTGTCCTTCGCCGAACACACCTACCGCGACCGAACCCCAGACACCTCAGGGTTCCCGCCGCGGGAGCAGTGCTAGGTCTTTCCGGTGATGCGCAGGGCCCGGCCGGGATACGAAGCGAATATCCCGGCCGGGCCCCGGGGATCACAGCTCCTTGTGGTCCACGTGGTCCAGGTAGGTATCGGCCACGGGACGGCTTGTGGTCACCGCGAAGTCGTTCACCGCGTCGAGCCAGAAGGTCGGGGTACCAGCGGCTTTGTCGGCGCGGCAGTGGTGGACGTCGAGGTCCGTCACGTCGCGCACGACGAAGGCCGGGCGGGTGTCCTGCTGCTCGTACTTGACCTGAACGTTGTCCAGCGTGATGCCCTTGGCGTGCCTGATGAACAAGCCGTAGGCAGGCAACGTGCCGAACATCGACGGCTCTGGGTAGGCGTTCTCCAGCTCCGGTGGGTTGATCGGGGCGTCGTTCGGGGTCAGGCCGCCGGCCATGTGGTGGCGGACGTTGCTGATCCGGATGTCCTCGATGGTGTGGCCGGGAATACCGGAGATGCAGGACGGGTACTTGGGATCGGCGTTGTACGCCATGACATTGCTGATGTTCACCCGCCGCAGCTGGCCGACCGGGATCCCGGCCGGACCGCGCATCCGCGCTCCCAGCCGCAGGAACAACGGCATCTGCACGTGCCGCATGGTGAGGTTGCTGATGGTCACGTCCTCCAGCAGGCCGCCGTCCACCGACTCCAGCGCCAGGCCCCGGCAGTACTCGAAGATCACGTTGGAGATGGCGATGTTGCGGAACCCGCCGTTGGCCTCGGTGCCGAACTTGACCCGCCCGGTCCGGCTGTACGGGCCGGTCTTGAACGTGCCGTCGATCAGCGTCCCGAGGTCGTAGCCGCTGACGAAGCAGTTGTCGATGGTGACGTTCTCGGTGTCCCGCACCTGGTTGAGCGCGTACGAGCTCTTCAGCACGATGGCGTCGTCGTTGGGGGAGTTGACCGTCGTGTTGGCGATCCGCACGTTCTTGCAGCAGTCGATGTTGATGCCGTCCCGGTTGGTGTCGATCACGACACCCTCGATCCGGAAGTTGTCCACGCCCGTCGGCAGGATCCCGAAGTGGCCGCCGTTGACGATGGTGACGCCCTGGATGTAGACGTTCCGGCACAGCTTCAGCGAGATCGCCTTGTTGCCCTGCAACGGTTCCGATTCGCGGCTGCCGCCGCTGACCAGGCCCTTGCCGTCGATCTTGCCGGGTCCGTGGATCGTGATGTTCTGCAGCCCCTCGCCCCAGATCAGACTGTTGTGCCAGTGGCTGTGGCCGTAGTCCTGGTACGGGTTGCCCGCACCGGGTTCGGCCAGGTCGAAGCCCTTGCCGTTGGCCGGGGTGGCCGCGAGGATCGTCGCGTTCGCGGCGAGGTACAGCGCGATGTTGCTCTTGAGCCGGATCGAGTAGCTCGCGTACGTCCCGGCCGGGAAGTAGACCGTGCCGCCGTTCTGCGCGGCGGTGTCGATCGCCCGGTTGATCGCGTCCGAGTCGATCGTGGTGCCGTCGCCTCTCGCACCGAACCTGGTCACGTCGAACACGCGACCGTAGGTGACGACGGGGTCGGCGAGGGCTGTCTGGGCGCCGCCGACGAACGGCAACGCGACCCCAGCGGTGAACATGCTCCGGCGAGTTAACCTGCCCACGATGTCTCCTTGGTTGACAACGTTTCGCTGGCACTTCGCGGCGGATCAAGGATTACCTTTTCGCCGCCGGGCGCCCGCGTCAAGGCCCGCGTAGCCTCAGCGGCGTGGCACACGACGTTTGGGCAGCTGGGGATGCGTACCAGCGGTATGTCGGGCGGTGGAGCCGTCCGGTCGCCGAGGCGTTCGTCCGCTGGCTGGACCTGCCCGCCGGCGGCCGTTGGCTCGACGTGGGCTGCGGGACCGGCGTGCTGACCGCGGCCGTTCCCGCCGGTGAGGTGGTCGGTGTCGACCCGTCCGGCCCGTTCCTGGAGGTGGCCTCCGCCGCCGTTCCCGGCGCCGAGTTCCATCAGGCAGACGCCCGTGAGCTGCCGTTTCCCGACCGTAGCTTCGACGTGGTGGTCAGCGGTCTCGCGCTGAACTTCGTGCCGGAACCCGAGCGGGCGGTGGCCGAGTTCGCGCGGGTCGGCTCGACGGTCGCCGCCTACGTCTGGGACTACGCCGAGGGCATGGCGATGATGCGGCACTTCTGGGACGCCGCCGCGGATCTCGACCCGGCCGCGGCCGAACTGGACGAGGGCCGCCGGTTCCCGGTCTGCGCACCCCAGCCGTTGAGTCGGCTGTGGACGGACGCGGGCCTGCGCCAGGTCGAAGTGCGCGATATCACCGTACAGACCGTGTTCAGCGACTTCGACGACTACTGGACGCCGTTCCTCGGCGGCACCGGCCCGGCCCCCGGCTATGCGATGTCCCTGGACGAGAGCCACCGCGCCGAGCTGCGGGAGGAGTTGCGGTCCCGGCTGGTGGCCGGCCCGGACGGGCGGATCTCGCTGCCCGCACGGGCATGGGCCGTACGAGGGTTGCATTAAGTGCGTCCGGTTGGGGTACCCCGGGGCCGTGATGGTCACTATCCCCTGGAGGCCGCAGCGGCATGCTGGATTCGAACACGTTCCTGACGACTAGACAGCCGCTGCGCGACTGGGGGCGTGGGCTGCCCCGTCACGCCGCTGCCGCGCTGGCGGGCGCAGACCTTGGTCAGCCCACTGTGTACGTGACCATGGAGCCGGCACCTGGGGTGCTCGGACCGCTTCGGTCGCAGCTGACCCGCTGGTCGGCCGACGTCGGGCTGAGTCCCGACCAGACGGACGACATCGTGCTGGCGGTCGACGAGGCGATGTCCAACGCGATCGAGCACGCGTTCGAACCGCCGGCCGAGGCCGGCACCGTGACGCTGTTCGCCGGTTACGACGCACGCCGGCGCACGGTGTGCATCATCGTCGCGGACAACGGCACCTGGCAGAAACCGCCCGCGGACCCGGGGACCCGCGGTCGCGGCCTGTACCTGATGAACGTCCTCGCGGGCACGTTCGACCTGCACCACGACCGGCGGGGGACGACGGTCCTGATGAAGTGGCCGCTGGGCTGACGTTCACTCCTCGTCTTCGGCCAGCACGATCCGCCGGAGCAGGTCGATCAGCACCTCACGCTCCGGTTCGGTGAGCGCGCCCAGGTACTCGTCCTGCGCGCGGACGGCCACGCCGACCAGGTCCTCGAACACCTGCCGCCCGGCCGGCGTCAGCAGCACGTGCTGGCGCCGCCGGTCGTCCGGGTCGCGCTCCCGGCAGACCAGGCCCAGGTGCTCGACCACGTCGAGGTAGCCCACGAGATGACTGCGGTTGAGACCGAGGCGGTCGGCCACCTCGTGCTGGACAAGTGGGCCGAAATCGGCCAGCGCGGCGAGCACCGCGAAGTGCGGCGGACGCAGGCCGCGATCGGAAAGTGCCTGGTCAAGGTGCTGGCGGCCGATCTTGGAGACGTGACCGGCGAGATAGGACGGCAGCGCGAGCAGGGTGGGTGGCCGCATGCCGGGAACCATAGCCTGGGCAGAATCGTGTCGTCGTGAAATCATTTCGGAATGCAACGAAGACTGGGGTTCGGGGCAGGAGGACTGGTCGCCGGCCGGGACCCGGCCCAGCTGCTCGACCTCGCGCAGAGCGCGGACGAGCTGGGGTTCGAGCTGTTCAGCCTGAGCGACCACCTGCACGGCACGCAGCCCTCGGCCGACCCGTGGACCACGCTGAGCTGGCTGGCCGGGCAGACCAGGACGATCAAGCTCGGCGGGAACGTGTTCGCCCTGCCCTACCGCCATCCGGCCGTGCTGGCCAAGATGGCGGCCACCTTCGACCAGATGGCGCCCGGACGGCTGGTGCTCGGGCTCGGCGCGGGCGGCCACGACCACGAGTTCACCGCGTTCGGCCTGCCGGTGCGCACCCCGGGCGGCAAGATCGGCGCCCAGCGCGAGGCCATCGCGATCATGCGCCGGCTGTGGACCGGCGACGAGACCACCTTCGAGGGACGGCATTTCACGGTCCGGTCCGCGCAGATCTCCCCGAAGGCCGGTCCGATCCCGATCTGGCTCGGCTCGCACGGCCCCAACGCGCTCGCGCTGACCGGCCAGGTCGCCGACGGCTGGCTGCCCTCGCTCAACCGCGTCGGTCTGGGCCAGGCGGTGGTCATGCTGGAACGGGTCCGGGCGGGGGCGCGGGCCGCCGGGCGTGACCCGGACGAGCTGAGGATCGCGTGCAACCTCCGGGTGAACCTCGGGCATGTTCCGTCCCTTGTGGACCAGCTCCGCCGGGTCGCGGCGGCCGGGTTCACCCTGCTCTCGCTGGACCTCGGCTCGGTGGAGGACCAGGAGTTCTTCGCCGCCGAGGTGATGCCGCAGGTGTCCGGCATGTGAGAGCCGCTTGGCAGGCCACCTACGCTGCGAAGGTGACCACGTACGAGCAGGCGCCGCTGCCGCTGATGGACCTGACCCGGTTGCGCGGCCCGGACCGCGACTCCTTCCTGGCCGAACTGCGGCACGCGGCCCACGAGGTCGGCTTCTTCTACGTCGTCGGGCACGGCGTGCCGGACGAGTTGACCGAGGGGATCTTCGAGGTCGCGCGGAGGTTCTTCGCGTTGCCGGTCGAGGAACGGCTGGCGATCGAGAACATCAACTCGCCCCAGTTCCGCGGCTACACGCGCACCGGTTACGAGTACACCGGGGGCAAACCGGACTGGCGGGAGCAGATCGACATCGGCCCGGAGCGCGCGGCCCTGGATGTGTCCGCACCGGCCTGGAAGCGGCTGATCGGGCCGAACCAGTGGCCGTCGTCGCTGCCCGAGCTGCGCACGGTCACCCTGGCGTGGCAGGACGAGGCGCTGCGGGTGTCGCGGGAGGTGCTGCGGGCGCTGGCGGCGGCGTTGGGCCAGGACGAGGGCTACTTCGACACGTGGTTCGACGAGGAGGCCTCGACGCACGTCAAGATCGTCCGGTACCCGGGTCGCACGTCCGAGGACGCCACGCAAGGCGTTGGGGCGCACAAGGATTACGGGTACCTGGCGTTGCTGCAGCAGGACTCGGTCGGCGGGCTGCAGGTCCAGGCACGGGACGGCGGCTGGATCGACGCGACGCCGATCCCGGGCAGCTTCGTGTTCAACATCGGCGAGATGCTGGAGATCGCCACCCAGGGCTACCTGACCGCGACCCGGCACCGGGTGATCTCGCCACCCGCTGGGGTGGAACGGTTCTCCGTGCCGTTCTTCCTCGGGCCGCGCCTGGACGCGGTGGTGGAACCGTTGCGGCTGCCCTCTTCTCTGGCCGCACAGGCCCGGGGTGTCAGCCAGGACAAGGACAACCCGCTGCACGCGCAGTTCGGCGAGAACGCGCTGGTGGGCTGGCTGCGGTCGCATCCCAAGGTGGCCGAGCGCTGGTGGGCGGACGTGACCGGATGACGCGCTGGTCGTTCGAGACGCGCCAGATCCACGCCGGCGCCCAGCCCGATCCGGCCACCGGCGCGCGGGCCACGCCGATCTACCAGACGACCTCGTACGTGTTCCGGGACGCTTCCCATGCGGCCGAAGTGTTCGCGTTGCAGGACTTGCAGACGCACGCGTACACGCGACTGTCCAACCCGACCACCGCGGTCGTGGAGGAACGGTTGGCGGACTTGGAGAACGGGTACGCCTCGGTCGCCGTGGCCAGCGGTCAGGCGGCTTCCGCGTTGGCGTTGCTGAACATCGCGCGGGCCGGGGACCACATCGTGTCCGCGGCGACGCTGTACGGCGGCACGTACAACCTGTTCGCGTACACGTTGCAGGACATGGGGATCTCGGTGACGTTCGTCCGGGATCCCGACTCCTTGGCCGAGTGGCAGGCGGCGTTGCGGCCCAACACCAAGGCCTTGTACGCCGAGAGCGTGGGCAACCCGCTCGGCAACGTGCTCGATGTGGCCGCGGTGGCCTCGGTCGCGCATTCGGCCGGGGTGCCCTTGATCGTGGACAACACCGTTCCCACGCCGTACCTGTCTCGGCCTGTTGACCATGGCGCCGACATCGTGGTGCATTCGACGACGAAGTTCCTGTCCGGGCATGGCACCGGGATCGGTGGCGTGATCGTCGACAGTGGACGATTCTCGTTCGATTCCTGGCCGCAGTTCCGGGATCCCGATCCGAACTACAACGGGCTGGCGTTCTCGTCGTTCGGCAAGCTCGGTTATGCCCTGCGGCTGCGGACCAAGCTGGTCCGGGATCTGGGACCGGCGGTGTCGCCGTTCAACAGTTTCCTGCTGTTGCAAGGGATCGAGACGTTGTCGTTGCGAATGGAACGGCACACCGCGAACGCCCAGACGATCGCGACTTGGCTCGCCTCGCAGCCCGGCGTGACTCAGGTGCACTACGCGGGCCTGCCGGGGAACCGTTGGTACTCCGCGGCTCAACGGTATCTGCCGCGGGGACCCGGTGCCGTGCTGGCGTTCGAGCTGGCCGGGGGAGTGGACGCCGGGAAACGGTTCGTGGACGGGCTTTCGCTGTTCAGCCAGCTCGCCAACATCGGGGACGTGCGCAGCCTGGTGATCCACCCGGCGTCGACCACGCACGCCCAGCTCGACCCGGACCAGCAGCTGGCCAGCGGGGTGACGCCCGGGCTGGTCCGGTTGTCCGTCGGCATCGAGGGTGCCGACGACCTGATCGCCGACCTCGACCAGGGCCTGAAGGCCGCGGGAGGATCCAGTGCCTGAGTTCGCCGGATCGACCGGGACCGTCCACTACCGTTCGTGGATCCCGGACGACCCCTCGTTTCTCGCGGTGTTCAACCATGGCCTGGGCGAGCACATCGGCCTCTACGAACCGTTCGCCGAGGCCCTCACCCAGGCCGGGATCGCCTTGTGGGCACACGATCACGCGGGGCACGGCCGCAGCGGGGGAACCCGTGTCCTCATCAACGACATCGACTCCCTGCTCGACGACTCCGAAGCCGTGCTCGGTCTCGCCCGCGAGGCGCACCCGTCGCTGCCCTTCGTCCTCATCGGACACTCCCTGGGCGCGATGGTCACCACGCTGTTGACCGCCGAACGGCTGCTGCCCAACGGTGTCCGCCCCGACGGCCTGGTGCTGGCCGGGTCCTCGCTCGTTCAACTGCCGGACGTGCCGAACGGCCTCGTGGCGCTGCTCGCGACCGGCATCGACCCGATGGACCTCCGCAAGGACCCCAGCGAGATGACCCGCAACGCCGGGTACGCCGACCAGATCCGCGACGACCCGCTGACCTGGCAGGGCGGTATCCGCCTGGAAACCCTGCAGGCACTGGGACTCGCGGCCGGCCGGGTGTCCACAGTGCTCGGCACCATCGATGTCCCGGTGCTGCTCGTCCACGGCGAGAAGGACGACATGGCCCCCGCCGCGGGCGCCCAGCGCGTAGCCGAACTCCTGCCGGATGCCCGCGCCGTCATCTACCCCGACGACCTGCACAACATCCTCAACGAAATCGACCGCGACAAGGTCTACGAAGAGGTGATCGCGTTCATTCGCGGTTGAGACCCAGGTGGTCGCGGAGGGTCGGACCGGTGTACTCGGTGCGGAACACGCCCTTCTCTTGCAGGATCGGGACGACGGTGTCGGCGAACTCGTCCAGGCCGCCGGGGGTGACGTGCGGGACGAGGATGAACCCGTCGGCGGCGTCGGCCTGGACGAGCTCGTTGATGCTGGTGGCGATGGTGGTCGCGGAGCCGATGAAGTTCTGCCGGGCGGTGACCTCGATGATCACCTCACGCAGCGAGAGGTTCTTGGCCGCGGCGATCTCCCGCCATTCCCGGGCGGTCTTCACCGGGTCGCGGTACATCCGCACGCTGGCGCGGCCCTTGGCGATGGTCTCGCCGACGACCGGGTCGAAGGCGGGCAGCGGGCCGTCCGGGTCGAGGTCGCTGAGGTCCTTGTTCCACAGCTGTTCGGCGAACTTGATCGCGGTCTGGCCGCTGACCTGCTGGCGGCGCACCTCATGGGCGCGTTCGCGGGCGTCCGCGTCGGTGTCGCCGAGCACGAACGTGGCCGCGGGCAGGATCTTCAGCTGGTCGGGGGTCCGGCCGTACTTGGCGAGGCGCTGTTTCACGTCGGTGTAGAACGCTTGGCCCTCCTGGAGAGTGCCGTAGTGCGAGAAGATCGCATCGGCGGTGGCCGCGGCGAACTCCCTGCCCTCATTGGAATCCCCGGCCTGCAGGATCACCGGGCGGCCCTGCGGGCTGCGCGGGACGTTGAACCGGCCCTCGATGTCGAAGTGGACGTCCTGGTGCCGGAACGCGCCCG
This sequence comes from Actinocrispum sp. NPDC049592, assembly GCF_040675465.1. Taxonomy (NCBI): domain Bacteria; kingdom Bacillati; phylum Actinomycetota; class Actinomycetes; order Pseudonocardiales; family Pseudonocardiaceae; genus Actinocrispum; species Actinocrispum sp. NPDC049592. The sequence continues at coordinate 154,423 of NZ_JBFAPA010000002.1, forward strand.
CCCGCGGTGAGCTGACGTACTCGCCGGCCTGCTTGTCGGCGACGATCTCGTTGCCCCGCCACGAATCGAACAGCTCCCACGCGGTGCGCAGGAACGTCTCGGCGCGCGCATACCGCTGGTCCTGCGGCAGGAACCCACCGCGCCGGAAGTTCTCGCCGGTGAACGCATCCCACGACGTGACAACGTTCCAGCCCGCGCGCCCCTCGGACAGGTGGTCCAGTGACGCGAACTGGCGGGCCACCTCGTAGGGCTCGTTGAAGGTCGAGTTGATCGTGCCGGTGAGTCCAATGTGGTCGGTCACGGCCGCCAGCGCCGCCAGGACGGTGAACGTGTCCGGCCGCCCGACCACGTCCAGGTCGTAGATCACGCCGTTCTGCTCACGCAGCCGCAGGCCCTCGGCGAGGAAGAAGAAGTCGAACTTGGCCCGTTCCGCGGTCTGCGCCAGGTGCACGAACGAGTCGAACTCGATGTGGCTGCCCGCCTTGGGGTCGCTCCACACCGTCGTGTTGTTCACGCCGGGGAAGTGCGCGGCGAGGTGGATCTGCTTGGGCATCGCGCGTCCTTTCTAAGCGGCGTAACGGTTCTTGGGCCGGTCGAGGCCGAGCAGCCCGCGCAGGGCCGGCGCCTCGTACTCGGTGCGGAACACCCCGCGCTCCTGCAAGATGGGGACGAGACCGTCCACGATCGCGTTGAGGTCGTGGGGAAGCACGCCCGGCCACAACCGGAACCCGGTGTGGCCCTCGTTCTGCCACGCGATCAGCTGGTCCGCCAACGCCTCCGGTGTGCCGACGAACCCTTCCGGCGCGGACGCCCGCGCATCGAGGCGTGCTTTGCGGGCCCTGGCCTCGGTCTCGGTGGTGTCCAGGAAGACCACCACGTCACGGAAGTTGAGGTCGCCGGGCGCGTCGGTGAACCGGACGTCCTCGCCCACGGGCTCTTCGGCGGCGACGATCGGCTGGCCTTGTGGCGGTCGAGGCGTGATCGACGGGCCCTTGACCGAGAACCACTTCCCGGTGAAGTCGATGTAGTGCAGCTTGTCCCGGTCGACGAACCGGCCGGTGGCCACGTCCCGGATCTCGGCGTCGTCCTCCCAGGAGTCCCACAGCCGGCGCAGCACCTCGACGTAGTCCGCGGCCTCGGCGACCAGGTCGGCCTCGGCGATCGGGAACTCACGCCGTCCGAAATGCCGGTTCTCCTCCACGCTGGTGGACACCTGCACGGCGATGCCCGCGCGGCCCTTGCTGACGTAGTCGAGGGTCGCGATCGCCTTGGACAGGTGGAACGGCTCGGTGTGCGTGACCACCGCGACGGGCACGAGCCCGATGTTCCTGGTCAGCGGCGCGACCCGGGACGCGATCAGCACCGCGTCCAGCCGGCCGGGCTCCCGGTCCAGGTGCAGGGCGTCCGCGATGGTGACGAAGTCGAGCTTGCCCGACTCGGCCGTGCGCACGAGGCCGGTCCAGTACCCGGCGGTGAACAGCTGGTCCGGCCGGGCGTCGGGTTCGCGCCAGGAGGCCGGGTGCCACCCGGTGCCGTCCAGCGCCACCGCGAGGTGCAGTCGTGACATGTCGTGGTCCCTCCAGCAGGCTCTCCGGCCATCCTGCGCCGGGGACCGGCTTTCCGGGGTGCCGTGTCAGCAGGTGGGACAGCGGGAATAATCCGGGAGTTCACCGATCGGCGGTTGTCGGCGGTGATCACCTGAACAAAGGTGTCCGCATGACGCCCAGCAGAAGGTTGGTGTTGAAGGGGGCGGCCGCGGCCGCCGTGTCCTTACGCGTGTTCGACGCCGAGGCGGCCGCCGCCCCGGCCTCCCGGGGGATCTTCGGGTACGGCGTGGCCAGCGGCGACCCGACCGGGGACGCCGTGGTGATCTGGACCCGGGCGACCCCGTCTCCCGATGCGGTGCCGGGGAGTGGCATCGGGCGACCGGTCCCGGTCCGGTGGGAGGTCGCGCGCGACCCCTCGTTCCGCCACGTCGTGCAGGCGGGGACCGCCCTGGCGACCTCCGCGACCGACCACACGGTGAAGGTCGACGTGTGCGGGTTGCGGCCGTACACGCGGTACTACTACCGGTTCCGCGCGTCGGGTGAGACGAGCCCGGTCGGCCGCACGCAGACCGCGCCGGACGACGGCCGCCTGCACGCGTTGCGGTTCGCGCTGGTGTCGTGCAGCAACTACACGGGCGGGTACTTCTCCGCCTACCGGGCGCTGGGGGAGCGCACCGACCTCGACTTCGTGCTGCACGTCGGCGACTACGTGTACGAGTACGGCAACGGCGCCGACCGGTACGGGCCGCCGGAGCTGATCGGCAAGCGGGACGGCAAGCCTGCGACCGAGACCGTTGACCTGGCCGGATACCGGTTGCGGCACGCGTTGCACAAGGCCGATCCCGACCTGGCGCTGGCGCACCGGCAGCACCCGTGGATCACCATCTTCGACGACCACGAGGTGGCCAACAACGCCTGGGACACCGGCGCGGAGAACCACTCGGCCGGCGAGGGCAGCTTCGCGCAGCGGCGCCGGGACGCCTATCGCGCGTACCTGGAGTGGATGCCGTTCCGGCTGCCGACCCAGTGGGATGTGCCGCACCGCGGGATCCGGTTCTTCCGGCGGTTCACCTTCGGCCCGCTCGGCGATCTGTCCATTGTGGAAACCCGGCAGAACCGCAGCGCCCAGGTGGATCTCGCGCCGTACACCAAGACCGGCGGCGGGTTCATTCCCCTTGGCGTGCCCGAGGTGGACGCCAAGCTGGCCGATCCCGCACGGCATCTGCTGGAGCCGGAACAGATGCGCTGGCTTCGTGACGGGGTCTCCCGGCGCAAACCGTGGCACCTCATCGGCAACCAGGTCGTGCTGACCCCGGTTCGCTTCCCCGGTGCGGTTCTCGGTGCCCCGGCGAACCTCACGATGATCAACTCCGACCAGTGGGACGGCTACCAGGCCGACCAGGCGGCGCTGATCTCGCACTTCGCCGCGCAACAGGCCAACGTGGTCGTGCTGACCGGCGACATCCACTCCTCGTGGGCGATGGACATCCCGGCCTCCCTCGGCGCCGGCTACAAGTCCGCCGGTGTCGAGTTCGTGTGTCCTTCGGTGACTTCTGACGGGTTCTACGAGCTTGTGCGGGGTTCGCTGCCCGCGGGAACGCCGGTCGAACAGGTCGTCGCCGCGACTCGCGGAATCACCTCGACCCTGACCAAGGTCAACCCCTGGATCAAGTACCTGGACGGCCTCGGCCACGGCTTCACCCTGATCGACGTGACCCCCGACCGCGTCCAGGCCGACTTCCACCACACCTCAACACCAACGTCGGCCAAGCCAGACCCGCGGGTGGACCAAACCGTCCGCCCGGCCTACACCACCAGCTGGCAAACCCTTGCTGGCACCCACACTGTGACCGCGGCGGCCACGCCAATCGGTTCCCGCGCCGACAATCCCGCCTAGCAACGCGCCGCGTGGTCGGCACAGCGCCGACCACGCGGCTCTGGGTCATTCGTCGCGGTAGGCCTGCATGTTGCGCAGCAACAGATAAGTGTCCTGAAGCTGGCCGGAGTCGTTGATCGAACGGTAGATTCCCCACTTCGGATGCGCCTCGCTGCCGCCCATCCAGGTGTCGATCCCCGAGCGGCTGGCGTTGACGACCGTGCTCCCGTTGTCCTTCAGGGCGTAGCGGACCCGGCCGGCTGAGCCGTCGGCCACCTTGACCTCGATCTCCACGTCGATCCACTTGTCGCGCAGCGGCGCCAGGTTGGTCGAGCCCAGTTTCGCCTGGCCCGCACCGAAAAGACGCGTCTCCACGGTCTCGGAGCCACCGCTGCGGAACAGCGACATCGTCACCGCGGGCGAGGCGACGCCGTTGTGCTTGACCTGGAAGATGTGCGTGAAGCTGGTCGTTCCCTTCAGCGAGGCCGGAATGTACATCTGGTAGTTGTAGCGCCAGGTCTCGTTCTTCTTCATGTCCGTGCGGGTGCCGTTCACCGCCATGCCGCGGACCTCCTGGCGCTGGCGGTCGGAACCGTCCCGGTCGGACTTGTGCATGACGAACCGGTACTGCGTGGCCTCGGCGAAGATGTGCTTGACCCCCGGATGCGAGTTCGACCGGTCGTCCTCCACACCCACGAACGCCTTCAGCCCGTCCTTCGCGGGGTCGGGGTGCCAGCGCAGCGTGAACGCGTTCGCCGTGACATCGGCGGACGCTCGGTACATCGGGGTCGCCGCGGCGGCGAGCAGCACCGCGCGGCGGCTGAACACACTGGTCATGGACTCCTCCTCGTCCGTGCGGCGGATCGAGGCGGCGGAGATCCCAACATCCCGTGTGCCCGCCGGTCTGTCAAGTGTCGAGGTCCACTGTGGACAGGTATCCTGTTCGTCACCTCGGCGGGGTTCAATGGGCGGGGTGACCTACGAGGAGATGCTCGCCGCCGTGCGGGGCCGGGTGGGCCGGTTCGCCAAGTACTCCGATCCCGATGATCTGCTGGACCCGGCGTGCGTACGCGACATCGAAGGGCTGTGGGAGTCGAACACCGAGAGCACTCCGGACATGTGGCACGCGGCGGGGATGCTGCACTACGCCCGGTCACTGGTGAACGAGCACGAGCCCGAACGGGAGCTGGCCGAGTCGATGCTGGACCGGGTGCGGGGCGAGTTCCCGGACATCCCCTCGCAGCTGCGGCAGCTGGACGAGGCCGCGAACCGGCCGGTGGCGCTGTATCCGCACAAGGTCGCCGTGTTCACGTTCATGGGATCACCGCTGGACGAGATCAACCGCGTGATCTTCTCGGCGAGGCACCAGATCCGCGCCTCCGGGACGTGGCGCTCCCGGATGGATCTGGTGGACGCGCTGCGGTTGCGGTTCGGGTGCACCGGCTGCCTGGACGACCTCGACGCGACGCTGGCCGCCGCCATCGAGCTGATGCTCTCGACCCCGCAGCCTGACCCGAACTACCCCGAGGCGCCGAGCGTGGTCGGCGGCCTGTACCAGGTGCGGTTCGGGCTGACCGGCACGCCGGAGGACCTGGACGAGTCCGCCGAGGCGTTCCGCAAGGCCCTCGCGACCAGCCCGCCGGCCCACGAGAACCACCCCATGCACCAGTCCAACCTCGGCCGCACCCTGATCGCCCGGCACATCTACGGCACCACGGTCCCCACCGACCTCGACGAAGGCCTCGCGCTGCTGGCCACCGCCGTGTCCACCACCCCCGGCGACGACCCGGGGCTCGGCACCCGGATCTCCGCCCTGCAACAGGCCCACCACGCCCGCTTCTACCGCGACCACAACCTCGCCGACCTCGACGCGGCCGTCTCCCTCGGGCAGGACGCCGTGCAAGCCACCTCCCGGGACCACCCCGACCACATCGAGCGCACCCTCGAGCTCAGCGCCGTCCACCTCGCCCGCTACCAGGCCACCGGCACCAAACAGGACCGCAAGACCGCCACCGCCCTGGCCAAGCAGATCCGCCGGGCCACCCCCGAGGGCCACCCCTTCCACACCCTCGCCGACCAGCTGATCAACACCGCCGAAACCATCCGGCCGTGACCCGTTACCGGATGGACCTGCCGTGACCTGGGAATCCTGCCTATTCTCAGAGCGTGACCATTCCGGTGCCGATGTCGGTGTACGTCGTGGACTGCGCGGTGTACGTGGGCGGCAAGCGGCTGCCCGGACGGTGGTCGCACGCGGAGGCCATCGCCGAGGTGCGGCGGCGGGGTGACGGGTTCGCCTGGATCGGCCTGTACGAACCCGATCTCGAGCACATGCAGAAGGTCGCCGAGACCTACGGCCTGCACCCGCTGGCGGTCGAGGACGCGGTGTGCGCGCATCAGCGGCCCAAGCTGGAGCGCTACGACCACAACCTGTTCATGGTGCTCAAGACCGTGCACTACCTGGAGCACGAGTCGCCGACCACGGCCAACGAGATCGTGGAGACCGGCGAGATCATGGCGTTCGTCGGCAAGGACTTCATCGTCACGGTCCGGCACGGCGACCACTCCGGGCTGAGGTCGCTGCGCCGGGAGCTGGAGGCCAACCCGGAGCGGCTCAGCCGCGGCCCGTCAGCCGTGCTGCACGGCATCGCCGACCGGGTGGTGGACAGCTACCTGGCGGTCACCGAGGCGTTCGGCCAGGACATCGAGCAGGTCGAGTCGGTCATCTTCGAGCCGCGCAGCGAGATCGGTGCCGAGCAGATCTACATGATGAAACGCGAGGTCCTCGAGCTGCGGCACGCGGTCACGCCACTGCTGACGCCACTGCGCCGGCTGTCGGAGACCGAGCTGTTCGCCGAGGTCCGGCCCTACTTCCAGGACGTCGCCGACCACCTGATCCAGGTCTCCGAGCGGGTGGCGACCTTCGACGAGGTGCTCACCAGCCTGGTCGACGCCGCCCTGGCCAAGATCAGCCTGCAGCAGAACACCGACGTCCGGCGGATCTCCTCGTGGGTCGCCATCATCACCGTGCCGACCATGGTGTTCGGCATCTACGGGATGAACTTCGACAACCTGCCGCTCAAGGACTGGCGCTACGGCTATCCCACGATCATCGTCATCGTCCTGGTGGTCTGCGTGCTGCTCTACCGCGTGTTCAGGAAGAACCGCTGGCTATGACCGCGACGGCCTTGACGGTCGCGTAGCCGCGCCACTCCAGCGTGGCCATGGGGGAGAAGCTGCCGAACGGGACCGGCCAGCCGCCGTCGGCCTGCTGCTCACCGTCGACCCGGGCCAGATCCGCCTTGATCACCGCGGGGGAGAACAGCGACCGCGCCGGGCCGGGGAACGGCGCGAAGTCCAACGGCCGCAGGTACTCGTCCGGCGCGCCGCCCGTGACGTGCAGGACCCCGTCGTCCGGCAGGTACGAGCCGAGTTTGTCCAAAAGCTCCCGTGAGTCCAGGCAATCCGCGACCTGCACGGCGTACGAGAGGGCGATCGGATGCGGCGCCGAGGTCAGCGAGGCGATCTCACGTTCGCAGTAGGCGACGGCTGAGGTCAGCCAGGGATGCGAGGCCACCGCGGTGTCGAACTTCGCCACTCGCAAGGCCATCGCGGTCACGAAGGCCGTGCTGTGCAAGGACGACTCCGGCGCGGCCTCGAGCCAGAACGGCGCGCACGCGGTCGGGTCGGCCACCGGCAGGGCGAACGGCACACCACCGTCGGGCAGCGAGATCGTCGCGAGCCACGAGCACAGCTCGGCGGCCTGTGGCGTGGGTGTGCCGAGCTCGGCGAACACCTCCATCGCGTGCAAGGCCCCGCCGGGCTGGCTCTCGGCAGCCCGCAGGTCGGGTTCCATGCCCCAGCCGTAGCCGCCGTCCGGATTGCGGTAACCGTCCACAGCGGCCAGTACCGCCGCGGAATCTCCGTGCCCCGTCAGCAGTTGGAACCGTCGTCGGTCAAGCAGCCGGCCGTGGCCGGTCAGGAAGGAAGCTGCTGCGTTGATGTCCACCTGTTCACGATGGCACGCCGGTCTTGAATGTTTCGGACAGAATCCCTGACATGAGCGAGACGGAGGGCAACGGCGGGCGATGGTCCCGTCGCACGGCATGGGCACGCAACATCCCCACGCCGCTGCGGGCGTTCGTGCGCGCCGAGACCGGCAGCGCGGTGGTGATGTTCGCCGCCACTGTCATCGCACTCGTCTGGGTGAACGTGGCGCCGGAGTCCTACGAGGGCTTCTGGGGCACGCAGCTGTCCATCCGGGCCGGTGACTGGTCGATCGGCCAGGACCTGCGGCTGTGGGTGAACAACGGCCTGATGACCCTGTTCTTCTTCGTGGTCGGCCTGGAGGCGCGGCGCGAGTTCGACATGGGCGAGCTGCGCGACCGCCGCCGGATCATGCTGCCGCTGCTGGCCGGGGTCGGCGGGATGGTCATCCCGGTGCTGATCTACCTGGCGATCAACGCCGGCACGCCGACCGTGAACGGCTGGGGCGCCGCGATGTCCACCGACACCGCGTTCGCGCTCGGCATGATCACGCTGGTGGCCGCCCGCTCGGCGGCCCGGCTGCGCACGTTCTTCCTGACCGTCACGGTCGTCGACGACATCGTCGCGCTGGCGGTCATCGCGATCGCCTACAGCACGCACATCTCGGTGCCGGCCCTGCTGGTGGCGGTGGCCGCGTTCGGGGTGGCCCTGGTGATCCGGTTCGCCCGGATCCGCGGCGGCGGGCTCTACCTGCTGCTCGGCCTCGTGTCCTGGGGTGCGCTGATGCACGCCGGGGTCGAGCCGGTGGTGATCGGCCTGGCGATGGGCCTGGTCACGTACGCCTACCCGGCCGCCCGCGGCGACCTCGAACGGGCGACCGACCTGTTCCGGCTCTTCCGCGAGCAGCCGACGCCGGAGCTGGCCCGGACCGCGCAGGTCGGCGTGGCCAGGGCGATCTCCCCGAACGAACGCATGCAGCAGCTGTTCCACCCCTGGACGAGCTACCTGATCGTGCCGCTGTTCGCGCTGGCCAACGCGGGCCTGCGGATCAACGGCGACTTCCTGGCGCGGGCGCTCACCTCGCCGGTCACGTGGGGCATCTTCCTCGGCTACGTCCTGGGCAAACCCATCGGCGTGCTCGGGTTGTCCTGGCTGGCCACCAAGCTCAGCCGGGGCCGGTTGCGGCCGCCGATCGGCTGGGCGGGCGTGGCCGGCGGCGGCGCGATCGCCGGCATCGGGTTCACCGTGTCGCTGCTGATCGCGACCCTGGCGTTCACCGGCGACCGGCTGGAGGAGGCCAAGCTCGGCGTGCTGTCCGCGGCGGTCTGCGCGGCCTTGCTGAGCTGGCTGGTGTTCCGGGTGACCTCGTTGCTGCCCAAGCGACTCAGGCTGCGGCTGCTGCTGGGCACGAGTGAGTCCATTGTCGACCTGAGCGAACCGGTCAGCGAGCGCGACCACATTCGCGGCCCGGAGGACGCCCCGGTCACGGTGGTCGAGTACGGCGACTTCGAGTGCCCCTACTGCGGTCTGGCCGAACCCGTTGTGCGCGAACTGCTGGCGGACTTCGGGGATGTCCGGTACGTGTGGCGGCACCTGCCGTTGACCGACGTGCACCCGAACGCCCAGCTCGCCGCGGAGGCGGCCGAGGCGGCGGCCAAGCAGGGCGCGTTCTGGCCCATGCACGACCTGCTGCTGACCCACCAGGACGAGCTGACCATGGATGATCTGCTGCGCTACGGCCAGGAGCTGGAGCTGGACGTGGAGAAGTTCGCCGAGCACGTGCGCCGCCGGGTCGGCGCCGCCCGGATCTCGGACGACGTCGACTCAGCGGACCTCAGCGGGGTGTCGGGCACGCCGACGTTCTTCATCAACGGACGGCGGCACCGGGGCGCCTACGACATCGAGACGCTGTCGAACGCCGTGCGCACTGCCCGCGCGCGGGCGTACATCAGCGAACGGTGACCGCCATGTCGCGGATCTCGTAGCTCTCGAACACCGCGTTGTGCGTGACCTTCGGCGGGGCGGCCAGGTCGAGGGTGTCGATGGCGAACAGCTTGGTCAGGAAGATGTCCGTCTCCTGGATGGCCACGTACATCCCCGGGCACTTGTGCGGTCCCTCGCCGAACGACAGCCCGGGACTGATCGCGCGGTCGGGCTGGACCTCCAACGGCTCCGGGCCGACCGCGGTCTCGTCGGTGTTCACCGCGGAGGTCTTGATGTGCACGAACTCGCCATCGGGGATCGTCGAACCGTCCGGCAGCTCAAGGGTTTTCGTGGTGCGCCGCTTCAACCGGTCCAGCGGCGGCTCCAGGCGCAGGATCTCGTGCAGCAGGGCGTACCGCTGGGCCTGGTCGCCCTCGTGGAACCGTTTGCGCAGCTCGACGTCGCCGAACAGGTGCCAGGCGGCGGCGCTGATGAACTCGCGCGTGGTCACCATGCCCGCGGACGCGAAGGTCAGGCACTCGGCGAGGATCTCGACGTTCGTGCAGTCCTCGTCGATCAGGTGCGAGATCAGGTCGTCCTGGCGGGCGTGCCGGCGGACCTTGATCGCGGGCCGGACGTCGTTGACATAGAACGAGGTCCACCACCAGCCCTGCAGCCACAGGTTGTACACCGCGGTCGGCGAGGAGAACCCGGGCGCCACGTCACGGCCGACGAAGAACCGGGCGAGCCGCTTGTCCGTGCCGGGCCGGCTCTCGGTCAGGCCGACGATCGCCTTGGCCACGTCCACCGCGAACCGGAAGCTGATCTCGGCCAGGTCGCCGCTGCCGTCCCGGCGCAGCGCGGCGATCTCCCGGTCGGCATACCGCTCCATCAGCTCCCGGTAGTGCGAGTCCACGTGCCGCGGGGTGAAGTACTTGGCGGTCTGCCGACGGTGCTCGCGGTGTTCCGGGCCGTCCCGGTAGAGCACTGGCCTGCGGATACTCGCCGGCATCCTGTCCATGAACTCGACGCCGAGTCCGGCCTGGACGGTGTCGGTGCTGCGCAGAACGGTTTTGGCGGCGTTGAACTCGTGTATCTGCCAGATCCCGTCGGCGTCGCGGTGCACGGGGCAGCCGCCTTCGCCACGGTCGATCTTGCGAGAGTTGCTCATCTCTACGTTGTAGCCGCTGCGCCGCCCGGACTTGGGCCGTATCACCCAATGGGTGCAATGGAAATGCGCAGCATCTCGTCGGCACCGCGCTGGAAGCAGAACGGCACCTTGACCACCTCGGCGGCCGGACCGAGCTCGTCCAGCAGCCGCGGCAGGAACGGCACCGGCGCCCCCGTTCCCTGGACTACCAGCGGGAACACTCGCACCTCGCGCCGGGCCACCCGGACCAGCTCGGCCAAAGCCCGCCGGTGCCAGTCCTCGTCGAACACGTCCGACCACGTGAACAACAGGTGCGAGCACAGCGCCACGTCGAAACTCTTGTTCGCGAAGGGCAGACACGGCAATGCGCCCGCGACATAACGGTTCGCGTTGTCCCGGACGTCATCGAGGAACAGCCGCGCGGCGGTCCGGCGCAGCTCGATCCGGCGGTCCCGGTCGCCGTACCAGCTCCAGACGAAGTCGTCCCGGTGGTCGTCGATGATCCCCTCGACCCCGCGCAACCCGGCCTCGACCTCGTCTGCGAGGCTCGCGTACCCGTTGCGGTAGCCCGGATCGCACGCGACCACCTCCCCGGCGCTCTCGGCCGCGAAGCTCGACGCCCCCGCACAGCAGTCCAGCACCGGCACCCCACTCAGGTCCGGCAGGTCGAACATCGCGGTGTACTCGGCCGCGGACCGGGAGGTGATGAGCATGCCCCTGAGTACCACGTTTAGCCTGTGCGCGTGGATGACAGAGCATTCCCGGCCGCGCTGGCCGAGGTGTACGACGTCGAGTTCGAGTTCTACGAGGAGGGCGGCGGCGTCGACTACGAGCCGTTCGACGAGTTCAACTCCGCCGAGGACACCACCGACTGGTTGCGTTCCTGGACCGGCAACCCCGACGTCACCGGGGACGCGTTCCGCGTCTTCGGCCAGGACGGCACCGGCGGCTACGCCGCGTTCTGGCTTGTCCGCGAAGGACAACCGCTGACCGAGCAACCCGTGGTCTTCCTCGGCAGCGAGGGCGAGACCGGCGTGGTGGCCCGCAACCTCGCCGACTTCCTGTGGCTGCTCGCCGGCGGCCTCGGCCCCATGGAAGCCGTCGACGAGTACGTCAACGACGGCCTCCCCCTCGAACCCAACGAGGAGATGACCGCCATCGCCGAACGCCACGCCCCCGGCGCGCGCAAGACCGCCGCCGAGGTCGTCGCCGCCGCCCGCAAGGAGTTCACCGACTTCGAGGAGACCATCGAAGCCCTGTGCCGGTGAGCACGTAGGAGATGCAGGCCCCGTCCTGTTCGGACCGATCAGGCCGGGGCGCGGGTGTCGAGGGTCTGGAGTTTGCCGCGGACTTCCTCGGCGTCGGAGTGGCCGACTTCCTCCAGGATCGCCAGGGCCTGTTGCCAGGCGGTACGGGCGGCCTCGATGTCGCCGAGGGCGAGGCGGGCGTCGCCGATGTGCGAGAGGGTGTCCGCTTCGGTTGGGCGGTCGGCGATGTCCTGGTAGATGCGCAGCGCTTGTTCGAGGTAGGGGATGGCTTCGAGGTTTCGGTCGAGGTGGTGCAGGGCGTAGCCGACGCTGTCGGCCGCCGATGCCTCGCCGTTGGGGTTGCCGATCGCGCGGTGCAGGTCGATCGCGAGCAGGCACTCGGGCAGCGCCTTCTCGTAGTCGCCCTGGAGGATGTAGGTCCAGCCGACCTCGTTGTACAGCAAGGCCTGGCCGTTCTGGTTGCCGGTGATCTCGTACAGTTCGCGGGCCCGCCGGTAGTGCTCGAGCGCCTGGTCGTGGTGTTCCTGCATGTTCGACAGGAACGCCAGGTTGCGGTAGGTGTGCGCCTGGCTGTCGAAGTCCTCCTCGGCGGCGAACAGGTCCGCCGCGCGGGTGAGGTGCCGCACTCCTTCTTCGTAGCGCCGCCACCGGCCCAGGCCGAACCCGAGCGCCCGGTGTTCCTGCGCCACGCCATAGCGATCGTTTGCCCGTTCCGCGCTGCTCAACCCGGCGCGCTGCAGGGCGACCTGCTCCTGCCACCGGCCCTGGCGGTCCAGAAACCGTTCTATGGTCAGGGGAATCCGCCACGCGTGCCCGTCGAACCCGGCCTCCGCGGCCATCACGGGCAACACCTGCAGCACCGCGAGCTCCTCGGTCAGCCACTCCGCCGCGTGGTTGTGGTCCACCAGGTCGGTGATGATCGCGCCCGCGTGCGGCACCGACAGCGGAACCCGTTCGCGGAACGGGAAAAGCAGCGTCGTCGCGGCGACCGTCGAGTGCAGGTAGTGGTCGAGCAGGCGTTCCCGCGCCGGGCCGGCCTCGGCTGAGTCGACGAGTTCGGCGGCATACGTGCGAAGCAGGTCGTGGAACATGTACCGGCCGGAGATCAACTCGTTGACCAGGTGCGCGTGGGTCAGATCATCCAAAAGGGACATTGTCTGGTGCAGTGACAGCCCGGCCAGGCTCGCCGCGGCGGCCACCGAGATGTCCGGCCCGGGATGCACGCCCAGCAACCGGAACAGCCGCGCCGCCTGGGTATTGAGCGCGTGATACGACCACGAGAACACCGTGCGGACGTCGATCTCCCAGTCGCCCAACGCGTCCAGGCTGGCCGAGCCGTGCAGCTCGGCGGCGATCGAGGCTAGTGGGACGTCCGGGTAGGTGGCCGCGCGGGCGGCGACGACCGCGAGCGCGAGCGGCAACCGTCCACAGTGGTCGATGATCTCCTCGACGGCCACCGGCTCCGCGGCGACCCGTCCGGCGCCAAGCCGTTGGCTCAGGAGATCGCGAGCTTCGTTGCTGGACAACACATCCAACGCGACCGGCATGGCTCCGGTCCGAACTACCAGGCCACGCAGCTGGCTGCGGCTCGTGATGATCGCCATGCACCCCGGCGTGCCGGGAAGCAGCTGGCGCACGTGCTCGGTGTCGCGGGCGTCGTCGAGCACGACGAGCATTCGCTTACCCGCCAGCAGACTCCGGTACAACGCGGCCTGAGCTTCGAGATCACCGGGCATCCGGTTCGGCGGAACCCCCAGTGCCTCAAGGAACCCGCGGATCGCGGCCGAGCTGGTCACCTGGCCGCCCGGGTCAAACCCGCGCAGGTGCACGTAAAGCTGGCCGTCCGGGAACTCGGGCGCGACCTCGTGCGCCAGCCGCACGGCCATCGTCGTCTTGCCGACCCCGGCCATCCCGAAGATCGCCACCGTGGTCATCGCCGAGGTGTTCACCCGGGCGGCATGCGCCAGTTCCGTTGCGCGCCCGGCGAACCCGGCCAGGTCGGCGGGCAGCTGGGTGGGGCGGCCGTTGCGGGACGCGGCCTGCGGGTGCACGACCCGGGAGTGGGCCGCGCGCAGCTCCGCGCCCGGGTCTATGCCCAGCTCGTCGGCCAGCCGTTCGCGGACCGCCTCGTAGGCCTGCAGGGCCTCGGTCTCGTACCCGGACGCGGCCAGCGCCTCGATCAGCCGCGCGTGCAGCACCTCGTCCAGCGGGTGGCCGGCCGACGCCTGCTGCAACCGCGACAGCATCCGCGCGGGGCTGAGCACCGCGGCCTCCTGCAACGCGGCCAGGTACTCCCGTTCGACCTCGGCGAACGCCGCGTGCGCGCGGACGTTGTCCGGGAGGTCCGCGGCGACGTGACCGTGCCAGAGCCCGATCGCCTCGGCGTACAGAGCGGCTGCATCGGCGCCGGTCGCGGCCCGCGCGGCCGAGTGCAGGTCGCGGAACCGCAGCAGGTCCAGCTCGTCGGGGCCGGCGTTGAGCCGGTAGCCGCCGGAGCTGCGCAACAGCACGCTGCCGCTGGCCCGCGCGGGCAGGTCGGGCTCGATCAGGCGGCGGAGCATGCCGATGTGCCGGTGGATGATGTTGACTGCGGTCCGTGGTGGGTCGTCCGGCCACAACGCATCCACGATCTCGCTCAATGCGACCGGCTGACCAGCGTGAACGAGCAGGAACGCGAGCAGCGCCCGCTGCGTGGGCGGCCCGGTCTCCAGCTCCTCGTCGCCCAGCCATGCCCTGATTGGGCCAAGGAGTGAGAACCGCACGCCGACGTAGTGTAGTTATCGTCCGGGTTTCTGTCGCTCGATCGGTCTAGCGGTCTAGTTCCGCGTCGATGAGGTCCAGCAATGTCCGGGTCACGACGTTGGGTTCCTTGTTCCCAGCCGTGGCAACGGTCATCAGCCAGCACAGTTGTGTCCCGGCCACCGGCACGGAGATCACACCCGGCGTCTCGGGCAGGTCCAGCTCAGGCGTCACCGCGACGCCGAGACCCGTGCGCACATAGCTGGGGATCGCGAACAGGCTGTCGACCTCCACGCTGACCCGGCGGCGGACCCCGAACCGCTCGAACGCGCGGTCCACCACGATCCGGTTGCCGAACCCCGCCGGGGTGTCCACGAACGACTCGTCGATCAGGTCGTGCAGGTCGATCTCCGCGCGGCCGGCCAGAGGGTGTTCGGCCGGGAGCAGCACGAGGTAAGGGCGGCGGGCGAGGGGACGGGTGGTGAACCCGGTCAGGTCGGTCTCGGGCAGGCCGAGCAGGGCGATGTCCAGCCGGCCGTGCCGCAGGTCCTCGGCCAGCCCGGTGGACCCGCTGGTGGAGACCGTGACGTGGATGTCGACCAGCGGATGGCGCTGGTGGAACACACCCAGCACGGCGGGCAGGTCGAACACGTTCATCCCGGTCATCGTCCCGATCCGCAGGCTGCCGCGCAGACCCGTGGCGGTGTCCTGGACAGCGGCCACCGCGCGGGCGAACGCGTCCAGCATCGCACGCGCCTCCACCAGAAACGCCTGACCTGCGGGCGTGAGGGTGACCCGCCGGGTGGACCGGTCGAACAGCGTCGCGCCGACCTCCGCCTCTAGCGATTTGATTGCGGCCGAGACGGTTGACTGGACCGCGTACAGGCGTTGCGCGGCCCTCGTGAAGCTCAGCTCCTCGGCCACAGCCACGAAGTACTCCAGCTGCCGGGTCTCCATGGCTGCTTTCTACCAGTGGCCATGATCACATGGGTTGTTCAAACTCGAACAATCGGTGTAGCGTCTGACTTGGTTGAAGGTTCAAGTATTGATCGGAGCCGACCATGACGACACCCACTGCGTCTGCCAGTGCCAACATCCGGACCCGCGTCCGGATTCCCCTGCGGTTCAGCGACGGGTTCAGCACAGTCGCGGACGCGGTGACCTTCCACGGCCTGGCCGACCAGGCCGAGCACGTCGCCATGGTCTTCGGCGACCCCGGCCCCACCCCACTGGTCCGGATGCACAGCGAATGCCTCACCGGCGACGTGTTCGGCTCGGCCCGCTGCGACTGCGGCCCCCAGCTACGCGAAGCCGTCGAGCGCATGTCAGTGGCGGGCGGCGTGCTGCTCTACCTCCGCCAAGAAGGCCGAGGCATCGGCCTGTACAACAAACTGGACGCCTACGCCCTCCAGGACCACGGCCTGGACACCTATGAGGCCAACAGCGCCCTGGGTCTCCCCGAGGACGGCCGTGACTACACCGCAGCAGCCCAAATGCTCCGCGCCCTGAACATCGACACGATCGACCTCCTGTCGAACAACCCCGACAAGGGTCATCAACTGAGCAACCTCGGCATCACCGTCCGCGGCCACGTCCCCACCGGCGTCTTCACCACCCCCACCAACCTCAGCTACCTCCGAGCAAAGGTCGAGCACACCGGCCACACCATCGCCCTGGCAGGCTGATAGTCAGTCAGGCGGTCAGTCCTTTGTGGAGTAGGTCAGCGTGAGGCTGCCACCGGTGGCATAGTTCGGCACATCCGCGACAACCGCCGCGGCCTCCGGCGTGGACATCCCCGCCCGGTAGGACTCGAGGTCGGCGAAGTCGGCCTCAAAGACCGCGAAGTAGGGGGATTCTCCCCGGGGCGCTTGCACCTCGAAGCTGTACCGGTAGGCAAGAACCCCAGGGATCCTGGCCACCAGCGGCAGATGGGTGTTGACGTAGTACTCGCGAAAGTGCTCGCGATCAACAGGCTCCGGATACAGAACAACCAACTTGTGCATACCCAGAAGCTTAGCGACGGTAGGAGACCCACGCCCACAAGCACAAGCGCAGCGCAACAGACCCCGGCCTCGTGTTCTGTCCCTCCCGTATGGCCTGGGCGAAGCCTCATCACAGGTGTCAAGGGGGGATCCGCCCTCCCAAAGCACAAACGCTGGAAGCCATACGGATCCCCCCTTGACACCTGTGATCACCTCCGGCAGGCCATACGGGAGGGACAGGACACGCACCAACCCCACCCAAGGATCCGAAGGATCCGTTGCCCTTGCCCCTCTTGGTGGTCTGCCTGTCCGGCGAGGACATCTCTTCACCCCAGCCAACTCCACCAGTTCGTCGGTCTCCAGGTCATGACTGCGCCGCCAGAAAGTGCCGTCTGCCGCCAAAGAACGCAACACAACCCGTGCAAAGCCGGGAAGTCATAAGCGTCCGGGTCGGTGCGCGCGTCGAGATGCTCGGCTATCCGTGCAATCGCGGTCAGGACTGACCCAAGTCGGCCAGCAGCTGCCGAACCCCCTCCCGCTGTTGCTCAGCCTCCTCAGGCAACTCGGCCAAAGCCTGCCTCAACACCGGAACCGCCTCCGACCCGCGCCCAAGATCAGCCAGCAACCGCCCCTGCATCGCCACAGCAATAGCCGCCTCAGTCGAAGCCCCAACAGACCGAAAAGCCTCAGCAACCGGCCCAACCCGAACAAGAGCCGCGTCAAGCTCCTGCCCCCCAGCCAAAATCCGAGCCCCGTCATACCCAAGCATCGCCCGCTCCCAAACCACCGCGGCCTCCGCCGACGAAGCCAGATCCGCCGCCAGGGAGTCCGCCAGAGCCAACGCGGAACGAGCCTCCTCCGGCCGCCGCGCCCAATGCCACGACAAGGCCGCGCGCCGCCGATTGATCAACTCATCCAGAACCCACTCCGCCTCGCGACACGCATCCGCGGCCCCCGTAAAACTGACAGCCGCCTCAGCATCCCGGTCCAAACCATCCAAAAGATCCCCAGCAAGCCCACGCATCTGAGCAGCACCGACAATATTCGACTGCGCCAGACAGTGCGCCTCGACATCCTCCAGCAACTCCAGCGCCTGCTCGGCAAGCCCCAGCTGCGTGTAAGCCTTGGACAGCAGGAACTTCACAGTCGCCGTCTCATCCTCGTCCTCCTGCAGCAAAGCAAGAGCCTGCTCCGCCGCATTCGCCGCCTGCTCATACCGATCCAGCTCCACGCAAGCAGCCGCCAAGCGCGACAACGTGTACCCACCAGGTGAAGCAATGGCTGTCATCGCAGTGATGTGCTCAACAGCCTCAGCAGGCCGGTCCAGCTCCATCGCGAACGCACTACGCGTATCAAGCAGAGTCGCCTGCACGGCCGTACTCGAAGCAGGCGGCACCACACCAGCCAGCAAACCGTAGGCGTGCTCGAAATCCCCCATTCCCGCGTATATCTGAGCTTCCAACAGCTGAACGCGAGCCAGCCCCTCCACCGACCCGGCCTCCCGCAGCAAAGCCACGGCCCGCCCAGCGAACTCCCGAGCCTTCTCCAAGTCCTCCTGGCTACTCCCGTGCAGAATCGCCAGGCTCATAAAGGACTGCCCCAATTCCGAAGCCGTCCCCACCTGCTCGGCGAACTCGTGCGCCCGAGCGCCGGCCGCCTTGGCCTTGTCGACCTCACCCATCGACATGTAGGTCGTAGCGAGCCGCCCCCAGGCGCGGTGCAGCCCGAGAGCGTTACCCGCCTGACCGGCGATCGCCGCCTCGATCCGCGCGATACCGGCGTCCACCTGCCCGACGTGCTGCAGGGCAGACCCAGTGCGGGCAAAGGAGTTCCACCGCCGGGCCGAATCTCCGGCCTCGGCGAACAGCTCGGCCGCGCGCTCCCAATCCTCTCGCGCCGAGTCCACGTCATCATCGCCGGCAGGCACCCGCCCATCCAGCCGCCGCGCCAGCAACAACCCGGTAGGCGAAGGCATGATCTCGTCGAACCGCCGCCACACGGCCGCAGCGGCATCCGAGTTGAGCAGTTCCCGCTCCCGCTCGGCCAGATCAGCCAGCTCCTCGGCAGTGTCCGGATAGGACGGTGCCGGAGCCGCACCCTCCTTGACCGGAAATGCCGACAACGGAACGTGATCCACGAGGGGAGCAGCGGAAAGCATACCGTCCACAACCGAACTCTGCTCAGCAGAACCGTTGCGCGCGTCAAACTGCCGAGCGATCTCACGAGCCCGCGCGGAAAGCTCATCCCGCAAAGAAGCCGCCGAAACCTCACTCGCGGCACGATCCCCGAACCCCGGCCGCAACACGCCCAAATCATCGTCCACCGACGCCAAAACCCGCGCCGCCGCAGCGGACAAGAGCATATCCGCCTCAGGGCTCGGCGGCTCATCCAGCCAGCCAAGGTGCCGCTGCACCAGCTCCAGCCCCCGCGCAGGATTCCCGGTGAGCGCACAGAACTGAACGTGCCCCGCCACACCCTCCATTTCCGACCGCGAACTGCGCAACGCCCGATAAGCCCGCCGGTGCGCGTCAGCAGCCGCCGCAGTCCGCCCAGTTCGCAGATACGGCACCAACAACGACGTCAGAATCGTCTGCGGCTGCTCAATACACGTAATCCGCCCACTCAACACGCTCTCGGCCAGCGGAACCGCCTCAGCGTCCCGGCCCAGCCAAGCAAGATGATCCACGCGCGAAGTCGGTTCACAGGCAGCACAGTCGGACATCTCACCGCGAGGAGCCATACCCCACAACCGGTACTGCTCCGAAGCCTCCGCCCGGTCACCGACATGCCGGGCGAGCAGTTCGCGATGCTGGTGCACCGGACCCATGGTGTGCCCGGCCAGCCGGTACCGCTGTTCCATGTCGTCGAGCACGGCTTGCGCCTGCTCCAACGGGATCTGCGGGAACGACACGATGGTGGTGACGATCCACTTGAAGTACCAGTACAACGAGTGGTCCAGGCTGGGATCGGCCTCACCCCGGTCGCGCGCGGCCAGGCACCAGGAGAACGTGACGATCGACTTGGCCGGCTCGCCGCCGTAGTTGTACGCGCGCGTCGCGCTCATCCGGGCCCGGTACTGCAGCTCGGGCAGGTTCTCCGCGTCCGCGTGCTGGATCACCGTCTCCAGCGCGGCCATCTTGGCGCGCCCCTCCGGCAGCTGCCCGGCCTGGGACAGCATGTCCCACAGCTCCTGCTCGGTGCGGCTCACCGGCTCTCCTCCGCGGGGACGGCCTGGTCGAGCAGGCCGATGAACGAACGGTTCAGCAGGGCCGCGTCGGCGGGCCGGATCGGGTGGTAGCCGAGCAGCAAAGCCTGGCCGTACAAGGCTTCCACCGCCAACGCGACCAGGTCCGGATTGGACAGGCTGGACAGCCTGCGCACCAACGGGTTGCGGTAGTTGAGCACCAGCTGCGGCCGGTCGTCGGCGGGTTTCTCGAACGCCGACAACACGCCCGCCCACAACGAGTCGACCCGGTCCCGGGTCGCCCGCACCTGGGACTGGAACGCGGCCGCCCGATCCACCAAGTACAGCACCGAAAGCGAAGCGGGCTCGAACGACCGCAGCACGACCTCACAGCCGAGCCGGTCCATCGTGCGCTGGGCCGCGAGCAGGAACGACCGGCTGCGCAACTCGTCCGCCGGTTCCACGGCGCCGAACCGGGTGGCGAGCCGCGCCGGGTCGAGCCGGTCGACGGCCTGGCCGGGTTCGACGACCGCGAGCCGCTCGATGATCTCGCTGTCATAGGTGTAGCCGCCGTTGACCAACGCGATGTCCTGGGCGGCGGCGACCGCGGCGAGCTGACGGAACTCGTCGGTGGTCGTGGTGTACCGGATCGCGCCGTACTGGCTGCGGAACTCCGCCAGCGTCATCCGGCCGACGTTGGTCTCCATCGGCCACCACTGGTCGACCAGCCGCAGCATCTCGTCGTCGTGCAGCGCGAGTGCTTTCACACCAAGGTGATGCACGCCGAGGAACCGGCTCAGCCGGTCGGGGTCGGTGCGCGCCAGGCCGACCAGCCAGCCGCGCAGCTGGTCGCCGAGCGCCGCGCTCGTCGCCTCCAGCAGGCTGTCGTCGTACAGGGCCTCGCGGCTCGCGGTCGGCCGCAGCTCGGTCGAGTTCACCACGCAGCGCGCGAAGAACGCCCAGTCCGGCAACAGCCCGGTCGCGCTCTCGGTGAGCAGCATGTGCTTGAGGTAGACGCGATGCCCGGAGTGCTCGGCCGGGTTCGCCGGGAACGGCAGCACGTAGGCCGCGCCGGTCAGCCCGGCCTCGGGAACGTCGAGCTCGATCACGTCGAACGGCGTGAACCCGAACGTGTCCTGCGCGTACCCGACCAGGTCGGCCTGGCGCTGCCCAGCGTGACGGTTGTCGTCCGCCCACGGCACCGCGGAGGTGACCAATTGGCCTTGAACGGTGATGTCGAACGGCAGCATCGAACCGAACAACCGGGCCAGCTCGGTGACCGTCGCGGGTTCGAACCATTCCGCGGAACCGTTGCGCGCTCTCAGGTACACGGTCGTACCGGTTGTTTGCTGAGCGCACGGGGAAATGCTGTAGGTCCCATCGGCGCGGCCGACCCATTCCACCGCCGGCGCGCCGGAAGCGGAACGTGTCCGCACCTGTACCTCGTCGGCGACCAGGAACGCGGACAGCAGGCCGATGCCGAACTGGCCGAGGAACTCGTGCCGCGCGAAGCCGAGGTCGTCGCGCTTGGAGCTGCGGCCGATGGTCGCCAGCAGCTCGTGGACCTGCGCCTCGGTCAGCCCGATGCCGGTGTCGGTGATCCGCAGGGCGGTGCGGTCGATGGTGATCTCGATCCGCGCCGGTGCGGCGGGTTCGCCGGCCCGGCGCGCCGTGATCGCGTCCACCGCGTTCTGCAGCAGCTCGCGCAGATACACCCTCGGGCTGGCATAGAGATGCCTGCTGAGCAGGTCGACCACGCCGCGCAGGTCGACCTGGAAAGCCTGGTTCACGAAAAAATCCCCCACGGATTCGTCGAAAGACTCGCGTCACCCTATCGTGTGACGGCGAGTCAATTGCGTTTTTCCGGCCTTTCGGGCTAGTGTGCCGCCCCCGTTTGCTGAGCTGTGACCGGCGAAGTGTGAACCGCCTGGTGGTGGTTTGCGTTGTCCACTATGTGTGACGGTCCCGGACGGCGGAGTGAGTGTGGCGAACGATCGGATTGGCGTAAGCACGTGGAGCAGGGCGGGCGAGGACATCGTGGGGGAGCTGTCCTGGCTCACCGCCACCTGGCTGCGTGAGCACCTCCTGGTGCTGCGCGACATGGTGGCGGACGGCTCCGGTCTGCTGCCGCTGCTCGCGAGGGGTGAGGACCACGCCGTCGCCGCCTTCCGCACCCGCGACAACGTCGACACCGTCCTGGCCACCCTCGACCGGGAACGCGCCCGCGTCACCATCAGCACCGCGGCCGAACGGCAGACCTGGGTGTGGACCCTCGTCGAGCTGGGCATGTCCGTCGCCGTGCGGATGGGCGTGCCGTGGGAGGTCGTCCAGCAGGACCCGGACACCGTCGAGGACCACTGCGACCGCCTGGTCGCCCGCCTCGGCCGCTGGCTGACCGGCCTGGCCGACGAGCTCGCCGGGGTCGCCGACTGGTCCACTGAGGACTGAGCAGCACCGGCCCACGCCCTGGCGGGCTGTCCCGGCCCCGCCGGGACAGCCCGCACTCGGCATCGCTCCAGCTCTCGGCTGTGAGACCACCGCTAGGCCAACAGCCTGACAAGACCGGACTGCACTCCGCTGTGGTCTGGACAACAGCCGTTAATTGGTCTAGACAATGTGGAACGGTGTGCCGCCAAACCCTGCCTGGAGGACCGCCATGAAGCGATCCAGACTGTCCTCGTTCTTCGCCGTTCTCGCGTTAGCCATCGCCGGTGTGCTCACCGGCGGCAGTCCCGCGACCGCGGCCAACCTGCTGATCAACCCCGGTTTCGAGGCCGGGTCACTGTCCGGCTGGACCTGCGCGGGCGGAGCGGTCGTGACCAGCCCCGTGCACTCCGGCGGCAACGCGCTCGCCGCGACGGCGACCGGGTCGGACATCGCCAAGTGCTCACAGACGGTGTCGGTCGTGCCGAACACGACCTACTCGGTGTCCGCCTGGGTCCGGGGCAACCCGGTCTACCTGGGCATCACCGGCGGCCCGTCGACGTGGACCGCGGCGACGAGCTACACCCAGCTCTCCCTCACCTTCACCTCCGGCGCCGGCCAGACGAGCGCCGAGCTGTACCTGCACGGCTGGTACGCCGCCGGAACCTACAACGCCGACGACGTCAGCCTGGACGGCCCGGGCGGCAGCAACCCCGGAACGCCTGGCGTGCCAGGCAATCCGACGGTCGGCACGGTGACGAGCAACTCGATCGCCCTGTCGTGGGGCGCCTCCGCCGGGACCGTCACCGGATACCGCGTCTACGAAGGCTCAACCGTCCGCGCGACGGTGACCGGGACGAGCACGACGATCTCCGGTCTCACGGCCTGCACCAGCCACAGCTACTCGGTCGCGGCCTACAACGCCAACGGCGAGTCGGCCAAGACGAGTGAGGCCTCGGCGACGACGTCCGGCTGCACGAGCACGGGGCTGCCCAAGCACGCGCTGATCGGGTACCTGCACGCGAGCTTCGCCAACGGGTCCGGGTACCTGCGGATGGCCGATGTGCCGCAGGCCTGGGACATCATCAACCTCGCGTTCGGCGAACCCACCTCGGTCACGTCCGGCGACATCCGGTTCACCCAGTGCCCGGTCAGTGAGTGCCCGGGCGTGGAGAGCGAGGCCGACTTCATCGCCGCGATCCGCGCGAAGCAGGCCCAGGGCAAGAAGGTGCTGCTGTCCATCGGCGGCCAGAACGGCCAGGTCCAGCTGACCACCACGGCCGCGCGGGACAAGTTCGTCAGCTCGGTGTCGGCGATCATCGACCGCTACGGCCTCAACGGGCTGGACGTCGACTTCGAGGGTCACTCGCTGTTCCTCAACGCCGGTGACACCGACTTCCGCAACCCGACCACCCCGGTGATCGTCAACCTGATCTCCGCGCTGAAGAGCCTGAAGTCGCGCTACGGCAACGGGTTCGTGCTGACCATGGCGCCGGAGACGTTCTTCGTCCAGGTCGGTTACCAGTTCTACGGTGGCGCGGGCGGCGGCGACAACCGCACCGGCTCGTACCTCCCGGTGATCTACGCGATGCGCGATGCCCTGACCGTGTTGCACGTGCAGGACTACAACTCCGGACCGGTGATGGGGCTGGACAACCAGTACCACAACATGGGTGACGCGAGCTTCCACATCGCGATGACCGACATGATCAAGGCCGGGTTCACGGTCGCCGGCACCGGGATCAAGTTCCCTGGCCTGCGGCCGGACCAGATCGCCTTCGGTGTCCCGGCGGCGGTCAGCGCGGGCAACGGCTACATCTCCCCGGCGCAGAACCAGCAGGCCGTGACCTGCCTGGCGCGCGGGACCAACTGCGGCGGATACACGTTGCGGGGCGGGGCTTCCCCGGACTTCCGCGGCCTGATGACGTGGTCGGTCAACTGGGACCGCTTCTACAACTGGGAGTTCATGAACAACATGGAGCCGTTCCTGAACGCGCTCCCGTAGCCCCACTGTGTTTGATTCCAAAAGGGAGGGTGCGGCGCCCGGCCGCACCCTCCGTCAATCCTTGTTATGGTTGGGGCGTGGACGTTGAGGTGACGCCCCTGCCGGGGATAGGTACGCGCCAGGACTTCGTGTCCCGTGGCGGCCGCCGGATCGGCGTGGTGACCACGCGGGACGGCAAGGTCGAGCTGATCGTCTCCAAGCAGGACGACCCCGACTCGTGTGTCGCCTCGATCCCGCTCACCATCGAGGAATCCGCCACGCTCGCCACGCTTCTCGGTGCGCCGCAGCTGGTTTCGCGGCTGGAGGAGCAGACCGGCATCACCACCCGCCAGCTGCCGCTCGCCCCGGGCTCGCCGTACGACGGCCGGACCTTGGGCGATACGGCGTTGCGCACGCGCACGGCCGTCTCGGTCGTCGCCGTTGTTCGAGGCGGGACCGTGCATCCCTCGCCGCGGCCGGACTTCGAGTTCGTGGCCGGCGACATGCTCGTCACCGTCGGCACGACCGAGGGCCTCAACCGGGCCGCGACCGTGCTCGAGAGCGGCTGAGGCGTGCACACGACCGCGATATCGCTCATCGAACTGGGAGCGGTCTTCTTCGGCCTGGGTGTGCTCGGCCGGCTGGCCTGGCGGATCGGGATCTCGCCGATCCCGCTGTACCTGCTGGGCGGCCTGGCGTTCGGCTCCGGCGGGCTGCTGCCGCTGCAAGGCATCGACGAGTTCGCGCACCTGGCCAGTGAGATCGGCGTGGTGCTGCTGTTGCTGCTGCTCGGCCTGGAGTACTCGGCCGAGGAGCTGTTCACGGGTCTGCGCAGGTCATGGACCGCGGGCCTGGTCGACATCGTGCTCAACGCGGCGCCGGGGGTCGCGGTCGCGCTGATCCTGGGCTGGGGCCCGATCGGCGCGCTCACCATGGCCGGGGTCACCTACATCTCGTCGTCCGGGATCATCGCGAAAGTGCTCGGCGATCTGGGCCGGCTGGGAAACCGCGAAACCCCGGTGATCCTGTCGATCCTGGTGTTCGAGGACCTGGCGATGGCCGTGTACCTGCCGATTCTCACGGCGTTGCTGGCCGGGGCGTCGTTCGTCGGCGGGCTCACGGCGGTCGGCGTCTCGTTGGTGGTGATCACCATCGTGCTGCTGATCGCGTTGAAGTTCGGCAAATACGTGTCGATGGTGGTGGACAGCCCCGAGCCGGAGGTGTTCCTGCTGCGGGTGCTCGGCGCCGCGCTGCTGGTGGCGGGGCTCGCCGCTCAGCTGCAGGTGTCCGCCGCGGTGGGCGCGTTCCTGCTGGGCATCGCCATCTCCGGGTCGACCGCGGAGAACGCGACCAAGCTGCTGGAGCCGCTGCGGGACCTGTTCGCGGCCATGTTCTTCGTGGTGTTCGGGCTGAACACCGACCCGTCGACGATCCCGCCGGTGCTCGGTTACGCGGTCGCGTTGGCCCTGGTCACGACCATCACCAAGCTCGCCACCGGGTGGTGGGCGGCGCGGCGCCAGGGCATCGCGCGGATGGGCCAGGCCCGCGCAGGCGCGGCGTTGGTGGCGCGTGGCGAGTTCTCCATCGTGATCGCCGGGCTCGCCGTGGCCGCTAATGCCGTCGATTCCCAGCTGGCCGCCCTCGCGACGGCATACGTGCTGCTCATGGCCATCATCGGCCCACTCGCGGCGCGACTCGTCGAACCCGTCGCGCGCGTCCTGCAACGCACGGTGCGGCCCGCGGCAGCAGAATGATGGTCATGGTTGTCGACGCGGTGGTCATCGGTTCCGGACAGAACGGCCTCGTGGCCGCGAACATCCTGGCGGACGCGGGGTGGTCGGTGCTGGTCCTGGAGGCCGCGGACGCACCGGGCGGCGCCGTGCGCACCGCGGACATCACGCGCAAGGGCTACCACCACGACCTGTACAGCTCGTTCTACCCGGCCGGCGCGGCCTCGCCCGCGATCGCCGGGCTGGAGCTGGAGCACTATGGGTTGAAGTGGGTGCACGCGCCCGAGGTGCTCGCGCATGTCCTGCCCGACGACCAGACCGTGCTCTTATCGCGTGACCTGGACACGACCGCCAAGTCGCTGGAGAACTTCGCCGCGGGCGACGGGGACGCGTGGCGCGCGGAGTTCGCGCTGTGGCAGCGGATTCGCGAACGTCTGCTCAACGCGATGCTCGGGTCGTTCCCGCCGGTCCGCGCCGGTGCGGGGCTGCTGCGGACGTTGGGCACCGGCGACGCGTTGCGGTTCACCAGGTCGATGCTGCTGACCGCGCGGCGGTTGGGGGACGAGAAGTTCCGCGGCCTCGGCGGGCGGCTTCTGTTCGCGGGCAACACCATGCACACCGATCTGGGGCCGGATCAGTCCGCGGGCGCGGTGTTCGGCTGGTTCATGGCCATGCTCGGCCAGGATGTCGGGTTCCCGGTGCCCGAGGGTGGCGCCGGCCGGCTCACCGATGCGCTTGTCGCGCGGCTTGCCGAAAAGGGCGGCGAGGTCGTCTGCGGCCGTCGCGTCACTGAGGTTCTGATGGCCAACGGGCGGGCGACGGGGGTGCGGGACGCCGAGGGTGAGGTTGTCATGGCGCGCCGGGCGGTGCTCGCCGACGTGCCCGCGACCACGCTGTATCGTGATCTCGTTGGCGCGGAACACTTGCCCGCCAAGCTCATCGCCGATCTGGACGGCTTTCACTGGGACTACGCGACAGTCAAGGTCGACTGGGCATTGTCCAAGCCCGCGCCGTGGACCGCGCCGGACGCCCGCCTGGCCGGGACCATCCACATTGGACCCGACATCGACGGTCTCGCCGGGATCGCGAACGACCTGCACTGCAGTCGCTTGCCGCGCAACCCGTTCCTGATCGTCGGCCAGATGACCACCACCGACCCCACCCGCTCGCCCAAGGGCACCGAGGCGATGTGGGCGTACACAAGGGTTCCGCGAGGCACCCAGTGGACGGCCGACCGGTTGAAGCGGCGCGCCGACCGGATCGAGCAGATCCTCGAACAGCACGCGCCCGGCTTCGGCTCCCGCATCAAGGCCCGCGTCATCACCGGCCCTGCCGAGTTGGAAGCGGCCAACGCCAGCCTGGTCGAGGGCGCGGTCAACGGTGGCACAGCGGCGATCCACCAGCAGTTGATCTTCCGTCCGACGGTCGGAACCGGCCGCGCCGACACCCCGATCGACCGCCTCTACCTGGCCGGATCCTCCGCGCACCCGGGCGGAGCCGTGCACGGCGCCGGTGGTTCGAACGCCGCCCGTGCCGCACTGGCCCGCGACGGCTGGGCCGGGGGCGCCTACCGGACGGCCATCAGCGCCGCACACAAGGTGTTGTATCGCTAGCCGGCGATGTTGGCCTGGGCGACGATCTTGGTGACTTCGGCGCGGACCAGGTACTCCTCTGGGACGGAGTTGCGCTTGCCGTACGCCTCGGCCTGGTCGGCACCCATGTAGCGGGCGCCGATCCTGGTGGCCCACGCCAGTTTCCCCGGATCCCCCGTCTCCATCGACCGGATCGTGCACTCCAGCATCGCGTAGGAGAACGGCGGCGTCTGGTCGTCCACACACAACGTGAATGCCTTGGTACGCAACAAGGCGCGGGCCTTCACCGACTTGCCGTAGGTGGTGAACACCAGTTCGTCGTTGTCGTCGAGCAGGAACCAGATCGGGGTCACGTGCGGCAGGCCGTTCTTGCGCACGACCGCGAGCTTGCCGGTCCTGGTGCCGGTGAGCAGGAACTCACGCCATTCCTTGGTGATCACCGTTGCACACTAGCTCAGGCCGGTTCGGTCAACCCGCTGAGCAGCTCGGCGACCTCCAGCCCGGTACGCAGGTACTCCTCGAAGGTCGCGTTGTGCAAGGCCCAGGGCGACCGGCGTTGGCGGATCAACGCGATCGCCGAGTCGACGTCGTGGCCCATTTCCACCATCGCCTGCGCGACCACCAAGCCGGACCGGTTGTAGCCCGCGTGGCAGCGCACGAGAGTGGTCCGTCCGGCCCGCACGGCGTTCGCGGTGAACACAGCGAGTTCGCGGACCTGGGCGATCTGCGGGGCGTTCAGTGGCCGGTCGGGGATCTCGAGGATGCGGTGTTCGACTTGCGGTGGCGGCATCAGCGTCGGGACCACATACAGGCTCACGACCAGGTCGAACTCGTCCCCGATCTCGGCGGCCTGCATTTCACTGCCGTCGTTGTAGTAGTGCCCTCCCATCCACAGCTGGGGCAGGATCTCGTTCCACGCGTCGCCCGGCCCGGGCACGTCCCGGTCCTTCTGCTTCGTCCGCACCCTGTCTCCTCCCACCGGCCAGGCAACGGGCGGCCGTGCGGAAACGTTCCTATAGTCGATGAGGTGGACCGGCCCGCTTTCGTCCTGCACGAGCACTGGAAGCCCCGCCATCACTTCGACCTCCGGCTGGAGGAGGACGGGGTGCTGCGGTCCTGGGCAGTGCCCAAGGGGCTGCCGCCCGACCCTGCGGAGAACCGGCTGGCCGTAGCGGTTCCCGACCACGACATGGACCATCTGGACTACGAGGACGAGAACAAGTCCATTGCGGACACCGGCTGGTGGGAAGAACACTCGCGGACACCCAAGCGGATCGTGTTCACCCTGCACGGCCGCGAGGACAGCGTCCGGTACGCGTTGATCCAGACCAAGAGCGACTGGCTGCTGCACCGCGTCAAGGATCAGCACACCACCGCCGCGTAAGCCTTGGCGGGCAACGGCTCACCAGAGCGCCCGCCCGGCTGCTGGAACAGTCGCGCCGAACAACATCGCGTACCCCAATTCGACGAATGTCAGCCAGGATTTCGCGTAGCGTCGGCGTGCGTGCTGATCGGCCGAGCCGTCGAGTCCGGCAGACTGACCACGATCGCCGATCCGGCCGACCCCCGGACCAGCGGCGTCGCCTCGCCGATCGTCGGGACGCTCTGCACACCGAGGACAACCCGGCTGCGGACGTGCAGCGCGGCCGTCTCGTCGCCCGACTCGGCGCTCCCAACGGTCACCACCGCCTCGATCAGCCGCGGCGCACGCCACGCTCGGCTGTCGCGGGTCGGAAATCCTGTCCTTGACCTGCGCGTTCCTGGTCGCCACGATGAGCGTCTGCCTCGCGCCCCTCGGTCCGGGAAACCAACGCGATCCAACTCGAACCCATATGACTGCGGCAGTAACTGAACACTCACAACTTATCCACTACGGCCGCCTACCTTCGTCATCGTGGACAACATCTCGCAGACCCAGACCCTCACGAGGCCGAACAACGAGCAGCTCGAGCTGCTCCGGCTCCTCGCCACCGGCATGCCCGACACCGCGATCGCGCGCCGGATGCGGCTGGCCCCGCGCACGCTGGCCCGCCGCATCTCCACGCTCTACCGCGAGCTGCAGGCCGACAACAGGTTCCAGGCCGGTGCCGCGGCCCAGCGGCGGGGCTGGCTGGCCGACGCGTGACGGCTGTCGAGCTGCTCGGACCGGTGCGGGCGTTCGGCGCCAACCCCGGTCCAGGTCCTCAGCAGGCCGCCTTCGCCATGCTGGCCAGCAAGGCCGGGCAGGTGGTGAAGGTCGAGGAGCTCGCGGCGGGCGCACCGGTGAGCCGGGTCCGCACGCACATAGCCGGTTTACGCCGAGTCCTGCGGCAGGCGGGGCTGGACGCCAAGTCCATCCTCGCCTCGACCGGCGACGGCTATGTCCTGCGGGTGGAACCGGACCAGACCGACAGCTGGCAGTTCGACAAGCTGCACCGTCGCGGGGTGGCGACGCTGGCAGTGGGCGATCACTCGGCGGCGGCGGACGTGCTGGCCTCCGCGTTGGCGCTGTGGCGTGGGGAAGCGCTGACCGGGGTGCCGGGGACGTTCGCCGCCTGGGAGCGTGACCGGCTGACCGAACGCCGGCTGACCGCGACCGAGAACCTGATCCGCGCGCGGATGCGGCTGACCGAACCGGCCGAGCTCGTCCCGGAACTGGCCCACCTCGTGGAAAGCAATCCGCACCGGGACTCCCTGCGCGAGCTGCTGATGGTCGCGCTGGTCCGCAGCGGCCGCCGAGCCGAAGCCCTCCTGGTCCTGCGCGACAGCGCACGCAAACCCGGCCCCCAACTCCTGCGCATCCAAGAACGCATCCTGGCCGACGACGAGGCCTTCTTCGAAGCATCGTGACGGGCGCCCCGACCCCCGCCTGTGGACAATTCGGGGCCAGCCCTGCCCCTGTGGACAACTGCGGGCCGCAGCGCCGACCACCAGGCCGACCCATCGCCGCTGGCGGCGATCACCTGCACGAAGCTGCTACCCGGCGATCTTGGCGCGGACCTCGTCCGCGCCAGGCAGCCGCAGCTCCTCGATGATCACCAGCGCCTGCCGCCACGCGGTGTCCGCGGCCGCCGCAGAACCCGTTTCGTGCAGGATGTCGCCCAGCAGGATCAGTGCCTCCACCTCATCCGAGCGGTTGCCGAGTTCGCGGTAGATCTCGCCCGCGAGCTTGTAGCAGTTGGTTGCCTGTTCCACGTCGCCGAGGCGGTGGTGGATCTCGCCGAGGGTGGACCAGCAGTCGCCTTCGCCGCCGCGGTCGTTCTCCGCCTGGTAGATGGCCATGGCGTCGCGGATGATGGGCAGCGCCTCGTCGTGGTTGCCCAGTTGGGCCAGGCTCGATCCGATGCTCTGCAACGCGATTGCCTGGCCTTTGCGGTCGCCGACTTCTTGGTAGGTCGTCAGGGCGTGGCGGTGGCGTTCGATTGCTTCGATGTGCTTGCCCTGGCGGGCCAGGACGGTGCCGAAGTTGCTGTCCAGGAAAGCGTGCTCGGTGGTCCACCCCAGCTGGTTGAACAGCATCTCGGCGCGGCGCAGGTGTTCCAGTGCGTCCTCGGAGCGGCCGAGGTAGTGCATGGCGCCGGCGAGGCTGCGGTGCATGATCGCGCGGCCCGCGTCGTCGCGCGCGTTGGTGGCCGCGGCGAGGCCGACCGACATGGTCGCCGCCCAGTCGTGCAGCAGGCCTCTTCGCTGGTAGAACTGCTGCATCGTGATCGCCAGCGTCCAGCAGTACGGCGGGAACGAGTTCTTCACCAGGTCGCCGATCACGTGCCGCTCCTCGGCGAACCACTCCATCGCGTCCTCGCGGCTGGTGATCGTCTCCGGCACCACCCCCGGCCGTGCCTCCATGGGTGGCTCCGGCATTTGGGTCGGCCGCAGGATCACCGTCGCCGCGTGTGAGGTGTGCAGGTAGTAGTCGAGCAGCCGGCCGAGCGCCTCGTGCTGGTCGGCCTCGGAGTCGTACTGGTTGCGCAGCTCGATGGCGTACGTGCGGATCAGGTCGTGCGCGACGAACCGGCCGGGCGACACCTCGGTGAGGAACCGGGTGCGGGTCAGCTCGTCGAGCAGGTCCGACGTCTCGCACTGGGACAGCCCGATCAGGCTGGCCGCGCCGCCGAGCGAGGTCGCCGGGCCGCTGTGCAACGACAGCAACCGGAACAGCCGGGCCGCGTCCGGGCTCAGGATCCGGTAGCTCCACGAGAACACCGTGCGCACGTCCGGCGCGTCGCCGTCGCGGAACCCGGCGAGTGTGCCGCCGCCGCGTTTGAGCTTCTGGATGATCGCGCTCAACGGGAAGTGCGGGTTCGCCGCGGCCCGCGCGGACACGATCGCCAGCGCGAGCGGCAGCCGCCCGCACAGCTCGATCAGCTCCTCGACCGCCTCGGCCTCGACCGACACCCGCTCCGGGCCGAGCCGGCGCAGCACGGTTTCGCGCGCGTCCTCGATCGACAACGTGTCCAGCGTCAACAGGAACGCGCCCTCGGACGCGACCAGTCCGGTCAGCCGGTTGCGGCTGGTCACGATGACGTGGCAGCCCGCGGCACCGGGCAGCAGCGGCCGGACGTGCTCCAGGTCGCGGACGTTGTCGATCAGCACCAGCACCCGCCGTTGTGACAACAAACTGCGGTACAGCCCGGTCTGGGCGTCCAGGCCAGCGGGGATGCGCTCCGGCGGCATGCCGAGCGCGTCCAGGAACCCGCGCAGCGCCTCGGCCGCGCTCAGCGCGACACCGTTCGGGTCGAACCCCCGCATGTTCACGTACAGCTGGCCGTCCGGGAACCGGTCGGCGACGGTGTGCGCCCAGTGCACGGCCAGGGTCGTCTTGCCCGCGCCGGGCATGCCGTCCAGCGCGATCGTGGTCAGCCCGCGCGGGGGCTCGTCGGCCGACGGCAGCAGGGACTGCAGGTACTTCAGCTCGGTGCGGCGGCCGGCGAACGCGGGCAGGTCGGGCGGCAGCTGCGCGGGCCGGACCAGCGGCTCGACCACCTGCGGGCGGCTCTCGGCCGGCTCGTGCGGGGTGAGCACCCGCTGGAACGCGGCGGCCAGCTCGGGACCCGGGTCGATGCCCAGCTCCTCGGCCAGCCGTTCACGCACTGTTTCATAGGTCTTCAGCGCGGCGGCCTGGTTTCCCGTCGCCGCGAGCGTCAGGACCAGCCGCGACTGGATGGCCTCGTTGAACGGGTCCATGCTCGAGGCCTGCCGGAGGAACTGCAGAACGTCCGCGCCCAGACCGTTCTCCAGTGCGACATCGGCGGCCTCGCAGACCAGCGTGAGGCACTCCTGGTCGATCTTGGTGAAGATCGTCCGCGCCCGGCCGGACGCCATGATCCCGTGCGCGCACGGCCCCCGCCACAACCGCAGCGCCTGCGTGAACAACGCGACCGCGTCCACCGACTGGCCGGCGGCGTCGTGCTGCCGGGCCCTGGCCGCGAGCTCGCGGAACTCCAGCAGGTCGGCCGAGTCCGGCGTGACCGCGAGCCGGTAGGTCGCGCCGTCGCGGATCAGCCACGAGCCGGTCGCGCGGGCGGCCAGCTCCGGCTCGAAGACACGGCGCAGCGCACCCACGTACCGGTGGATGACGTTGACCGCGCTCGCGGGCGGGTTGTCCTCCCACAACATGTCGACCAGTTCGTCGAGGCTGATCGGTCCACCGGCACCGGCCAGCAGCACGGCGAGCAGAAGTCGCTGCTGCGGCGGTCCCAGTTCCAGCTCAGCCCCGGCCCGCCAGGCCCGCACCGGGCCTAACAGTGCGAAACGCACGGTGTCGGCTTCGACAGCAGTGGCTGACAGGGGTACACCCCCTTGCCTCACCAATGCCCTCCTTGCTCCCCAGAAGGTGGACCTGTGTGATCAGGTAATCATGCCACCGTTGTAGATCGTGCGCTGTGACCAGGGTAACGGTCGCATGGTCGCCGGTTACTTGGTACACCAGTTGAAACGATTTTGTCAGGTGTTTGTATGTCTTTGTCTCCCTGTCATTGTCTGTGTCAGTCATGGATCACTGATGAGCCATTGAGGTTGGTGTGAAAGCAGAAGCGACGATCGGCCGGCTCACCGAGGACCCGCACCCGGTGCTCGCGCGGTTGCGTTCGGACACCCCGGTCGCGTGGGTGCCCGCGCTCAACGGGTGGCTGGTGACCGCGTACGAACCGGCCACCCAGGTGATGCGGGATCCCGCTGTGTTCACTGTGGACGATCCCCGGTTCTCCACCGCGCGGGTGGTCGGGCCGAGCATGCTTTCCCTGGACGGCAAGGAACACGCCCGCCACCGGATCCCGTTCGCCGCGTCGTTCCGGCCCGCCGCGGTGCGTTCCCGGTTCGCCGGACCCGTTTCCGCCGCCGCCAAGCGGTTGGTCGACGCCGTCCGCGGCGATGGCGAGGCCGAGTTGCGGCGGACGGTGGCGGGCCCGCTCGCGGTCACCGTGGTCGCCGAGATCATCGGCCTGGCCGAGGTGGACACGGCGACCGTGCTCGACTGGTACTCGGCGATCGTCGACGCGGTGCAAGGGGTCACGGCCGGCAAGGACGTGAGTCCGGCCGGGCACAACGCCTTCGAGCTGTTGTCGGCGAGTGTGCGGGCGTCGATCGCGGCGGAGCGGGAGTCGTTGCTGCGGGACGCCGCGAGTGGGCTCGGCGTGTCCGAAGTGGTCTCGAACGCGGCCGTGATGATGTTCGGCGGCATCGAGACCACCGAGGGGATGATCACCAACGCCGCCTGGCACCTGTTGTCCCACCCGGATCAGTGGGCGGCGCTGGACGATTCGTTGGTGGCCAACGCCGTCGAGGAGTCGCTCCGGCTCGAACCGGCCGCCGCGGTCGTGGATCGCTACGCCACCCAAGATGTTTCACTCGCTGGCGCTGAGATCAAGCAGGGTGATCTCGTCACGGTGTCGATCGCGGGCGCCAACCGGGATCCGGCGGTCTTCCCGGATCCGGACACGTTCGACGTCCGTCGATCCAATGCGCGCCAACACCTTGCGTTCGCGCAAGGCCCGCACGCGTGTCTGGCGGCGGATCTGGCCAGGCTGGAAACGCGGACGGTGCTCACCGAACTGCGTTCCCTGCCCGGCCTGACCTTGGCCGCGCCCGCTTCACCCACGGGTCTGGTTTTCCGAAAGCCTCAGGCGTTGCGGCTACGCTGGGAGCGTGTATAGCAGCAGGTTCACCGTGTTCGGTGGGACGTTGCAAACCGTGCTGCGGGTGGCGTTGCGGATCAGGGCGCTCGCGACCTGAGCGGGCGTCGCCGCCGGGTGGGTGGCGAGGTAAAGTCCCGCTCCACCAGCGACATGCGGCGACGAGAAGGATGTGCCGCTCGCGGTCAGCGTCGCGGTGTCCGAAGTGCCCCAGGGACCGGTGATGTTCACGCCGGGCGCGTAGATGTCGATCACCGGCCCGAAGTTCGACGGCGGGTGCACGCAGTCGTTCGGGCCGGTGGCCGAGGTGGTGATCGCCTCGGTGACCCGGGCGGGGGAGAAGTTCGAGGCGTCGCCGGCCGAACTTCCCGCCGCCACAACGTAGGTCACCCCGGACGCGATCGACCGGCGGACGGCCGCGTCCAGCGCCGCGTTCGCCGGACCGCCGAGACTCATGTTGACCACAGCGGGTTTGCGCGCGTTCTGGGTCACCCAGTCGATCCCGGCGATCACGTCCGACATCGACCCGGCGCCGCTGTTGTCCAGCACCCGCACCGGTTCGATGCGGATCTTCTTGGCCACCCCGAACGACGTGCCGCCGATGATGCCCGCGATGAACGTGCCGTGCCCGTTGCCGTCGTCTGGGTTGCCGTCGCCGTCGACGATGTCCACGCCGCCGGTCACCCGGCCGCCGAAGTCCTGGTGGGTCTTGCGAACGCCGGTGTCGATCACGTACGCGGTGACGTTGGCGGCCTCGGTGACGTACCGGTATCGCTTGTCCAGCGGCAGTTTCCGCTGGTCGATCCGGTCAAGGCCCCAGGAGGGCGGGTTGGTCTGCTCACCGAACGCGTGAACCTGGCCGTCCGGCACGACTTCGGCCACCGACTTGTCCGCCTTCAGCGCGCGCACCTCGGACTGGCTCAGCCGTGCGGAAAACCCGTTCAGCGCCGCGTACGTGTGCTCGACCCTTGTGCCGTAACGGTTCGCGAGACCGCTCGACTGGTTGAGCACCACGATGTAGCTCGCGGTTGTTTCGGCGTGTGCTGGGGTCACGGCCGCGAAAGTGAGTGCTAACGCGGCGATTCCTGGCCGTAGGTCCATAACACCGTCTCCGTGGGTTCGCCGGGAATGTCCCTTGTATCCCGTCTAGCCCACGGCGGCACGCGGGGCAAGCTTCCCCATTTGCCAGCGAGTCAGGACACCCGCAGCCCGGTCATGATCCGGCGGATCGTGGTGCCGTACTCCTCGCGCAGCCGCGGCTTGTCGGCTTCGGCCGCCTCGGACAGCGCCAGCCCGGCGGCGCTGAGCATCGAGAACGCGATCCGGCTGACGGTCTCCAGCGGCCTGCGCTCCAGCCCGCCGTGGTCCATCAACGCGCCGATCAGCTCGTGGATCAGCCCGTAGGCGAACTGCTCCTCCCATTCGCGCCAGCGCAGCCAGCCCAGCGCGAGCGGCGCCTCGTGCCAGACGATCTTGCCGTAGACCGGGTCGCAGCAGTGGCCGAGGAACGTGTCCAGCGCGTCGAACGCGGCCTGCCACGGGTCGGTCGCGGCCTCGACCACGTCCACGCACTCGTCGATCGCGGCCGCCTCCAACTGCTCGAAAACGGCCTCGAACAAGGCCTTCTTGCCCGCGAAGTGGTGGTAGACGGCGCCTCTCGTGGCTTGGATGTCCGCCGCGACGTCCTCCAGCGACGTGCCCGCGAAGCCGTGTTCGGCGAACCGCCGGGTGGCCGCTTCGAGCAACGCGGTCTTGGTGGCCTGCGAATACTGCTCGCGCCGGCTCCGCACGGTGGACATACGCAGAGTTTAGGACATACGCTGGGTATGTCACAGACGTCGTGTAGGTCCTTCACCTGGGGAGATGTTCATGACCGATACGATTACGCCGTTGTTCAACCCGTACGAGCCGGGCTTCTTCGACGACCCGTACCCCCAGTACAAGCTGCTGCGCGACCGGGACCCGATCCACGAGCACCCGATGGGTTTCTGGTTCCTGTCCAGATACGAGGACGTGTCGGCGCTGCTGCGCGCCGGGTTGTCGGTCGAGGACCGCCACCTGGCCGGCGGGGCGGTCCAGGAGCAGAGCCAGGTGTTCGAGGCGGCCGAGGGGATGATCCTCAACCAGTCCATGCTCGACCGCGACCCGCCCGACCACACCCGGCTGCGCGGCCTGGTGCAGAAGGTGTTCACCCGCCGGGCGATCGCCGCGCTCGAGCCGGAGATCGTGTCCCTTGTGGACAGCAGCCTGGACGCGATGGCCGAGGCCGGCACGGTCGATCTCGTGGAGGCACTGGCGTTCCCGTTGCCGTTCGCGGTGATCTCGCAGATGCTCGGCCTGCCGCGGACCGACTCGGCGCGGGTCCGCGAACTGAGCGGGACGCTGGTCCGGTCGCTGGAGCTGGTGCCGGACGAGGAGACGATGACCGCGATCATCAACGCGAGCATCGAGCTGTCCGGGATCACCCGGGAGCTGATCGACTGGAAGCGGTCCAACCCGGGCGACGACCTGATGACCGCGTTGATCGCCGCCGAGCACGAAGGCGGCGTGCTCAGCGACGATGAGCTTGTCTCCCAGGTGGTTCTGCTCTACGTGGCCGGGCACGAGACCACGGTCAACCTGATCGCCAACGGCGTGGTCGCCCTGCTGCGCAACCCGTCGCAGTACGAGCTGTTGCACGCGCAGCCGGATCTCGCGCCGAACGCGGTCGAGGAGTTCATGCGCTACGACTCCCCGGTGCAGCAGACCCGCCGGATCACCCTCGCGCCGCATGTGGTGGGGGACAAGGAGATCCCGCCCGGCGCGTTCGTGCTTGCCTGCCTTGGCTCGGCCAACCGGGACGAGCGGTTCTTCGGGCCGGACGCCGACCAGCTGCGGATCGACCGCCCCGAGGCGCGTCACCAGGCGTCCTTCGGCGCCGGCCCGCACCACTGCCTGGGCGCCGCGCTGGCCCGGCTGGAGGGCCGGATCGCGTTCGAGCGGCTCGTTCAGCGGTTCCCCGGCCTGACCCTGGCCGGTGACGTCGAGTGGAACGGCCGCGTCAACCTCCGCGGCCCGGCCAAGCTCCCGGTCGCCGTCAAGTAGCCCCCGGGATCACCGGCCGCCGCGCGAAATTTCGGTGGCGGCCGGTGAGACCATGGGCGCGTGCAGAAGATCCCGACACTCTTCGTCCGTGACCCGGCCGACCTCACGAAGGTCATCCGGGAGGTGCATCCCGCCTGCGGGTGGGTGATCGCCGGGGAGGGCGAGCCGACCAGGAAGTACGACGGGACCTGCGTGCGGCTGGACGCCGACGGGGTCTGGTGGGCGCGCCGCGAGGTCCGGCCCGGCAAGGCGGAACCGGCAGGGTTCGTTGCCGTGCAACAGGATCCGGCGACCGGCAAAACGGTCGGCTGGGAGCCGGTCGAGCAGTCGTCGTTCGTGAGGTTCTTCACCGAGGCGCGGACCGGCGACGAGGTCGCGGGCACGTACGAGCTTTGTGGACCGAAGCTGAACGGCAACCCGGAGAACTACCCGGGCCATGTCCTGGTCCGGCACGAGACCGCGGACACCTTCGCGGATGTTCCCCGGGACTTCGACGGCCTGATGGCGTGGCTGCTCGATCACCCGCAGTACGAAGGCATTGTGTGGCACCACCCGGACGGCAGGATGGCCAAGCTCAAGCACCGCGACGCGGTGGCCACCCTCAAGTAGCCGCCATGTGGCCCGCGCCGAACGCGGCGAGCACCGCGATGGCGCCGCGCAGCAGGTCTTCGGGCAGGCGGCGGAGCAGCCACTGGCCGATGAGGCCACCGATCGCCATGGCCGCGGCGAGCAGGGCGGCGAGCGGCCAGATCACCGCGCCGGTCAGGGCGAGCGTGCCAAGACCGGCCATGGAGGTGATCAGGCAGATGGTGTTCTTGGACGCCGTCACGGTCAGCCACGGCCAGGTGGTCGTGTACGCCAGGACCACCAGCACGAGGATGCCTACGCCGGCGCCGAACCCGCCGGCGTAGATCCCCGTGCAGAACAGCCACACCGTTCTGCTGATCGGGTGCTGGGTTCCTTGGTGGCGCTGGATTCTCGGGTGCAGCCACGGTTGCAGCACGAGCACCAGCGCGGCCATGACCAGCAGGACGGGTGCGGCGCGCCGGAACGTCCCGGCGCTGAGACTCGTGACCAGCCACACCCCCGCCACGGTGCCGAGCGCCGCACTCGCCAGTCCACTGTGGAGCGTTTGGCGATGGCGCCACGCCGCTGGGATCCCGCTGAGGAAGCTCGCCGGGGTGGCGGCCAGGTTGGTGGCGTTGGCCGCCAGCGGCGGAACGCCGGTAATACTGAGCGCCAGGAACGAGATCAGGCTGCCGCCGGCCGCGGCGACGTTGAGCACCCCCGCAATGAGTCCACTGAGGACAATCAGTGTCGTGTTCATGATGATCAGCCCCCTCCCGATGGGAAGGTGATCGACGCTACGCCGTGATCGACTGGCCGAGAATCCACCGACCGTGTCTCTTTCCTCCGCGGTGGACACACCGAAGGTGGCGCCAGAACTGGGAATCAAGATTCCGGACAACTCCCGTGGCGTAGTCCTGAGGCGGGCGAACGGTTACATTCGGGGGATGGAACAGGCAGTCTGGACCCGGGTGGATGCCGGGCACGACACGCCGCTGGACCTGCTCAGGGCGCGGTTCGTGCGGCACCGGTTCGCGCCGCACGCGCACGAGGAGTTCGCGATCGGGGTGTGCACGGACGGTGTCGAGGTGATCGAGATGCGCGGGGAGGCGCACTACTCGGGGCCGGGCAGTGTGGTGGTGATCGAGCCCGGGGAGGTGCACACCGGGGCCGCGGCGGTGGCGGATGGGTTCGCGTACCGGGTGCTGTATCCACAGTGGAATCTGGTGGCCGCGCGCTTTCCGCGGCCGGTGATCGAGGATCCCGAGCTGGCCGGGCAGATCCGGCGATTACATGCCGACCTCAGTCGTTCGGTGGATCCGATCGAAGCCGAGTCGAAGCTGTCGTGGGTGCTGGCCAAGCTCGTCGCCCGGCATTCGGTGGCCGGGCTGTCGCGGAAAACCGTGCCGGATGACCGAATTGTCCGCGTCACCATGGACGTGCTGGCCGGACACCTGGTGAACCCGCCGTCGCTGCACCAGATCGCGACCGACCTGGGGGTGTCCCGGTTCCAGGTGGTGCGTGCGTTCCGTGACACCGTGGGCATCCCGCCGTATGCGTGGCTGTCGCAGTACCGGGTCGGCCGGGCCCGCACTCTGCTCATCGACGGCCACCGGCCCGCGCAGGCCGCCGCGCTCACCGGGTTCGCCGACCAGGCCCACCTGACCCGCTGGTTCCGCCGGGTGGTGGGCGTCACACCTGGGGTCTTCCGCAACAGCGTTCAAGACACCAGAGCCGTCCGTCCGTGACGCTGGGACCGTGACACGTACCGGATGGATCCTGTTCGCGCTGATGAGCGTGATCTGGGGACTGCCCTACCTGATGATCAAGGTGGCGGTCGGCGGGGTCTCCGTGCCCGTTCTGCTGCTCAGCCGCACCGCGGTCGGCGCCGTGATCCTGCTGCCGATGGCGCTGCGCCGCGTCCAGTGGACGGTCCTGCGCCGCCACTGGCTGCCGCTGCTGGCGTTCGCGTTGCTCGAGGTGGTCGGCCCGTGGGCGCTGCTGTCGGACGCCGAGCGCACGTTGTCCAGTTCGTTGACGGGACTGCTGATCGCGGCCGTTCCCATCGTCGGGGCCGTGGCGCTGGCCGTGATGGGGGAGCGGTCGGGCGCGAAGCAGTGGCTCGGCCTGGTGATCGGGTTCGGCGGGGTCGCCCTGCTGGCCGCGCCGAACCTCCGCGGCGGCGACGCCTGGTCCATTGTGGAGGTCATGCTGACGGCGGTCGGCTACGCGATCGCGCCGATCATCGCCGCCCGCAAGCTCCAGGAGGTACCGACGATCGTGACCATCGTGGTCACCCTGGTGTTCTGCTCGCTGGTCTACCTGCCGTTCGCGATCGCCACCTGGCCGCAACGGGTTCCGGCGACGGACGTGCTGTTCGCGTTGGGCGGCCTGGCGATCATCTGCACGGCGTTGGCGTTCATGTTGTTCTTCCAGCTGATCCGCGAGGCCGGGCCGTCCCGCGCGGTGGTGATCACCTACGTCAACCCGGTCATCGCCGTCGCCGCGGGTGTGCTCGTGCTCAACGAACCGCTGACCATCACCACGGTCATCGCGTTCGTGCTGATCCTCGGCGGGTCGATCCTGGCGACCTCGAAGGTCAGTAGTACTGCCGAAGAGAAGGCCATATCCGCGACCAAGGTTGACTGACCGGCGAGCACAACATCACCGGCGTGCCCTGCTCGTCGTTGTCGATGCCGTACCCGTTGTCGTGCACGGCGACGACCTCGCACCCGGTCACATAGTGCCGGATCGCTGCCTGTTCGCCGAAGTGCCCGACCAGCAGCACCGGCCCGGTCATGCTGTCGGCGGGCGGTCCCCAGTCCTCATAGGACATATGCCCGGAGTAGGGCTGCGCGGGACCGTACCGCTCGACCGCGCCGGCCTGACCGTAGTCACCGGTGAAGATCACGGCCTTGTCCCGTTGGTCCGCCGGGATCTGCTGCCAGCCGCGATTCACCGTGGCCGCGAAGTCCGGCCAGCCGACCTGTTCGCCAGGTTCCTTGTTGACCGCCAGCACCGGACCGAGCCAAGCCGGCGGCAGCACGGGCATTCCGACGACAACCGAGACCACAACGCAGACAGCGGCGGCGATCCCACTGAGGACACGACGAGCCCGCGTGCGCAGCCAGTTCAACGTGGGCTCAACACCCGCCGGAACCAGCAACATCAGCAATGGCACCGAGTAGTACGGCTTCCCGCCCAGCACAAGGAGCTCCACGCACACAACACCGTAAGCGACCGGGAACGCCCGCAGTGCACGGTCCTTCCACAGCCGGATGATCCCGGTGATCCAGACCGGGACCAGGATCGGTGACAGCAGCACGAGTTGCATGGGAATGAACTGGATCCGGTTGTCCGGGCCGTCATCCTCGCTGATCCCACCGGCCACGGTGAGCAGCGGGAAGTCGTGCGCCGCCTGCCACAGGAAGATCGGCAACGTGACCAACACGGCCACGGCGACCCCGGCCCACAACCAGGCGCTCAGCAACACCTTGCGCGGTCCGAAAACCAGCACGCCGACCGCCAGACCCGAGGCCAGCAAGAGGATGAGCCACTTGTTGGCCATGCCCAGCCCGATCAGTGCCCCGACCGCGACCCAGTACCGCCCGTCGCCGGTCCGCAGCAACCGCATCACCGCGAGCCCCAAGGCGACCCAGATCAGCATGTCGATCGTGGTCGTGGACAACATGTGCGTCACCACGACGACGAACGTCGACAACGCGGTGGCCGCCGCGGACACCCACTGAACGGTCCGCCCGCCGCCCACTTCCCGTGCCACCAAAGCGATCAACACGACTGTCGCCGCGCCCGCCAAGGTCGACACGACTCGCAGTCCCATAGGTGTGTCACCGAAGACGGACGTCGACAGCCAGCCCAGGACCGGTGTCAACGGCGGCTGGTCGACGTATCCCCAGTCCAGGTGCTTGCCCGCGGCCAGGAAGTACAGCTCGTCCCGGTGGAACCCGTACCGCCCGGACAACGCGGTGGCCACGGCGAGGAGAACCAGGACGACGACGCCGACCTGGCGCCACGCGACCGTCGGCAACAACTTCGTTTCGGCAGCTACGGCCATCACAGACCTCCCCCAGCCAGGGGCCCGATCGTAGACCGGATTCACCCTGACGGGAATTGCCCGGGGGACTACGGTCGTGATCAACCGAACGGAAGGGCACGACATGGCGGACATCGACCTGACCGGCCTGGCCCGGCAGAAGGGCGGCTCGCAGCCGCTGCGGGGGTATCTGGCGAAGCCGGAAGGCGATGGGCCCTGGCCCGGTGTGGTCGTCGTGCACGAGGCGTTCGGGCTGGACGACGTGATGAAACGGCAGGCCGACCGGCTCGCCAGGGCCGGGTTCCTGGCGCTCGCGCCGGACCTGTTCAGCGCGGGCGGCGTGCGCAAGTGCCTGATCTCGACGTTCCGGGCGCTGGCCAAGGGGGAGGGGCGGGCGTTCGTGGACATCGGCGTGGCCCGGCAGTGGCTGGCCGGCTCCGCGGACTGCACCGGGAAGATCGGCGTCATCGGGTTCTGCATGGGCGGCGGGTTCGCGCTGGCCACCGCGAACGCCGGGTTCGACGCCTCCGCGCCGAACTACGGGGTGCTGCCGCGCGAGCTGGACAAGGCCCTGGAAGGCGCGTGCCCGATCGTGGCCAGCTACGGGTACAAGGACATCCCGTTCCGCAAGATGCCGGTCAAGCTGGAGGAAGCGTTGACCCGCAAGGGAATCCCACACGACGTGAAGACCTATCCGAACGCGGGCCACTCGTTCCTCAACGACGGCCCGGCCGGCCCGAAGCTGCTGCAGCCGTTGATGAAGGTCATGCGGATCGGCCCGGAACCCGAGTCGGCCAAGGATGCCTGGCAGCGGATCGACTCGTTCTTCGCCGAACACCTGGGCAAGTCGTGAGCACCTGGGACGACGTCCGCCGGATCGCGCTGAGCCTGCCGGAGACCTCGGAACGCGTGAGCCGCGGCTCGGCCCAGTGGTGTGTCAAGGACAAGCTGTTCGTCTGGGAACGGCCGCTGGGCAGGAAGGACCGGGCCGACCTGGGCGAGCGGGCTCCGGACCGCCCGATCCTCGGCGTCCGGGTCGCGGACGAGGGCGTCAAGGCGGCGCTGATCGCCGACGACCCGGCGGTCTACTTCACGATCCCGCATTTCGACGGGTATCCGGCGGTTCTGGTGCTGCTGGACGAGATCAGCGTGCCCGAGCTGGAGGAGCTCGCCACCGAGGCGTGGCTCCTCCGCGCGCCCAAGCGTCTCGCCCAGGAGTTCCTGGCGAGAGCGTGTCCTGCGGATCTCGATCGCGACAGCCGAGCCGAGGCGGCCCCTGACGGCACCGCAGGACCGCCAAAAGACAACCAGTATTCCGACGGCCCTGCGGCACCGTCAGGAACCACCTCGATCTCGCCTCTTATCGACCGAGATCCGCAGGACACGCTCTAGCCAACAGTGACCGGCGGGGCCTCCCCGTCGAACCGCTCGATCTGCACGAGCGTGTGCTGACCGGTGCAGCCCTGAGTCAACCTTGAGGTGGGCCGGTCGGTGGTGAGCACGTTCGGGTTGCCGTGCGCGCAAAGCGGGCCCGTCGGGTGATCCTCAACCGGGTCGAACCACGCGCCCGTCGGCAGTTGCACCACCGACGGCCGGACGTCCTCGGACACCACCGCGCCCGCGAGGCACGCGCCCTTGTCGTTGAACACCCGCACGATGTCCCCGTCGGAGATCCCGCGCGCGGCGGCGTCGGCGGGGTGGATCCGGATCGCCTCCCGGCCCGCCACCTTGGCCGCCTGGCTGGTCGGGCCCACGTCGAGCTGGCTGTGCAGGCGGGTGCTGGGCTGGTTGGCGATGAGGTGCAACGGGAACCGCTGCGCCCGCGGCCCGCCGAGCCAGTCCTCCGGCTCCAGCCACACCGGGTACCCGGGGCAGTCGTCGTAGCCGAACCCGGCCACGGTCGCCGAGGTGATCTCGATGCGTTTGCTGGGCGTGGGCAACGGATGCGCGTCCGGATCCGCGCGGAAGTCGCTGAACAGCGTGTAGTCCGGGTTCTCGCCGGTCAGCTCCAGCTCGCCGGCCGCCCAGAAGTCC
This sequence comes from Actinocrispum sp. NPDC049592, assembly GCF_040675465.1. Taxonomy (NCBI): domain Bacteria; kingdom Bacillati; phylum Actinomycetota; class Actinomycetes; order Pseudonocardiales; family Pseudonocardiaceae; genus Actinocrispum; species Actinocrispum sp. NPDC049592. Next base: position 198,657 of record NZ_JBFAPA010000002.1, read on the forward strand.
GCGAAGGACGGTTCGGTGCGCCACTCGGAGTACAGGTGCTCCAGCCATTCCCGGGAGGTGCGGCCTTCGGTGAACTCCTTGGCCGCGCCCATCCGCTCGGCGATCCCGGTGAAGATGTCGTAGTCGTCCCGCGCCTGACCGGCCGGTTCGGCGATCCGGTGCATCGCGATCAGCCGCGAGTCGCGGCGACCGGAGCCGAAGTCCTCTCGTTCCACGAAAGTCGTCGCCGGCAGGACGATGTCCGCGTGCCGGGCCGAGGCTGTCCAATATGGATCGTGCACGATCACCGTGTCCGGCCTGGTGAACGCCTCGCGCAGCCGGAACAGGTCCTGGTGGTGGTGGAACGGGTTGCCGCCGGCCCAGTACACCACCCGGATGTCCGGGTAGTGCCGGACCTCGCCGTTGAACTCGTAGCGCTGCCCCGGGTTGAGCAGCATGTCGGCGATCCGGTTGACCGGGATGAACTCCTCGACCGGGTTGGTTCCCTGGGGCAGGAACGGGGTCCGCACCTCGGGGCCGGTCGATCCCATGTCGCCCATGGATCCGTAGCCGTGCCCGAAGCCACCGCCCGGCAGGCCGATCTGGCCGAGCATGGCGGCCAGCGTGATCCCGGCCCAGATGGGCTGTTCGCCGTACTGGATGCGTTGCAGCGACCAGGTGATCGTGATCATCGTGCGGGACGCGGCCATCTTGCGGGCCAGTGCCACGAGGTCCGCGGCCGGGATCTCGGTGATCGCGCCGGCCCACTCGGCGGACTTCGGCACGCCGTCGGCGGAACCGAGGAGATAGCGTTCGAACTCGTCGTACCCGGTGGTGTACCGGTCGAGGAAAGCACGGTCGTGCAAACCTTCCGTGCACAACGTGTGGGCAAGCCCGAGCATCAGCGCGGTGTCGGTGCCGGGCCGGAGCGCGTGCCACTTCACGTCCACTGTGGACGGAAGGTCGGCGCGGAGCGGGCTGATCAGCGCCACTTCGACCTCGGACTCGGCGAGCTGGTCCAGGTGGACGGGCGAGGTGTGTTCGGTGAGGCCGCCCGGGCTGACCGACATGTTCTTGACCGGCATGCCACCGAAGGCGACCAGCAGTTCGGTGTTCCGGAGAATCGTCGGCCAGGCGGTTCCGCCGAACAGCACCGCGTTCGCGTCGCCGACGATGTGCGGCAGCGCGAACATCGAGCAGCCGAAGCTGTACGTGCCCTTGTGGTAGGTGTAGCCGCCGATCGTGTTGAGGAAGCGGTGCAGCTGGCTCTGTGAGTGGTGGAACCGGCCCGCGCTGGCCCATCCGTAGGAACCGCCGTAGATCGCCTGGTTGCCGTGCCGCTCGCGCACCCGGCCCAGCTCGGCCGCGACCAGATCGAGTGCCTTGTCCCAGCTGACTTCCACGAACTCGTCGCGTCCGCGTCCGGAGTCCGGGCCGGGGCCGTTGTCCAGCCAGCCGCGGCGGATCGCCGGTGCGGACACGCGGCTGCGGTGGCCGAGCGTCGCGGGCAGGTTGCCCAGCAACGCGGACGGCGCCGGGTCGGCGGGGTGCGGGCTGACCTTGAGCTGCCCGTCCGGCCCGACCTCGGCCAGGAACGCTCCCCAGTGCGACGTGCTCGGCAGGATCGTCATGCCCTCCAGCGTGAACCTTTTGATCCGGAAACGCGAGGCAGTTGATCTGAAGGATTCCTGTTCGCGTCCTGTTGGTTCGCTGAACCCGTTGGTGGGCGGGGGATTCCACTGTCGGCTTGTTCGTATTTCACCGAATATCAACATAGTAGGTGCGTCGATGACCGAGTGTTGACAGACTGGTGCGGCCCACAGCACGATGTGCCGGCTGCAATCGTTTGCTGTCCTTCCGCCACTGACGTCTAGGGAGACGCGCATGGGACGCCAACCAACCCGAAGGTGGTTAACAGCCCTGGTCGCGTGCGTCGCCTTAGCGGCGAGCGCCTGCTCGGGCGGCAAGAACCCGGGTTCGGCGACCGGGCCGCTGGTCATCGGCGCGTCCCTGCCGCTCACCGGCCAGTTCTCGCAGCCCGGCGGCGAGGCCAAGCGCGGCTACGAGATCTGGCGCGACATGGTCAACGCCAAGGGCGGCCTGCTCGGCCGCCAGGTCGAGCTGAAGATCATGGACGATGCCAGCAACCAGGACACGATCATCGCCGACTACACCAAGCTGATCACCGAGGACAAGGCCGACCTGCTGCTGGGCAGCTTCTCCTCGCTGCTCAACTTCGCCGCCTCGGCGGTGGCGGAGCGCAACCGGATGCTCTACGTCGAGCCGGCCGGCGGCGCGCCGAACATGTTCAGCCGCGGCTTCAAGATGCTGTTCTTCGCCCAGCCCGCGACCGCCCCGCACCAGGCCGACGGCGTGGTGCAATGGATTTCGAGCCTGCCCGCGGACCAGCGCCCGGCCACCGCCGCGTACATCACCCAGGACGACCCGTTCACCCGCCCGGCCATCGAGTCGCTGCGGAAACAGCTCGAAGGCGCGGGCGTGAAGACCCTGTACTCGCAGGTCTACCCGGCCAGCACCACCAACTTCCAGCCGCTGGCCAGTGCGATCGCCGGGGCCAAGCCGGACCTGGTCGCCCAGGGCGCGCAGTTCGAGGACGGCGTCGGCGCGGTGCGGTCGCTGCAGCAGGTCGGGTTCTCGCCCAAGGTGATGTTCCAGACCAACGCGCCGGGCAACGGGAAGCAGTACAGCGACGGCATCGGCATGGGCGCGACCGAGGGCGTCATGTACTGCACGAGCTGGAGCGAGAACGCCAAGACCCCGCTGAACGCCGAGTTCACCGCCGAGTACCGCAAACGTTTCAACGGACCGCCCGCCGAGGACGCCGCCGACGGGTTCGCCGCGGCCCAGGTCCTGCAGGCCGCGGTCGCCGCGGTGGGCAAGATCGACCAGACCGCGCTGGCGGACTGGTTGCGCGGCAACCAGGTGGAGACCATCCTCGGCCCGCTCAAGTGGGCCGCCAACGGCGAGCCGCAGACCACGTTCATGCTCGCCCAGTGGCAGAACGGGAAGGTCGAGGTCGTCTCGCCGAAACAGGCCGCGACCACGGACAAGGTCGTCTTCCCGAAGCCGGCCTGGCCATGACCCAGCTCCTGCAGACGATTGCGCTCGGGCTGCTGATCGGCGGCGTGTACTCGCTGATGGCCTCCGGCCTGACCCTGATCTTCGGGATCATGGGGATCGTCAACGTGGCCCAGGGCGCGCTGCTGGTGCTGGTGGCCATGGTGACCTGGAAGACCTGGCAGCTCACCGGGATCGACCCGATCCTGCTCGCGGTGGCCACCACGCCGGCGATGTTCGCGCTGGGCTGGGTGCTCTACCGGCTGGTGATCGTCCGGGTGCGCTCGTCCGCGCCGGCCATGTCGATGCTGCTGACCTTCGGGCTGGCGCTGACCATCGAGGGCCTGCTCAACATCACCTCCGGCAACTACTTCCGGTCGGCCACCCCGTCCTACTTCGCCGAGTCGTTCCGGCTCGGCGGGGTGGCCCTGCCCAAGGCCCAGGTGTTCGGCTGCCTGGCCGCGCTGGTCGTGCTGGGCCTGCTCTACCTGGTGCTGAACCGGACCTGGACCGGGCGGGCGATCCGGGCCTGCGCGCAGAACCCGTCCGGCGCGGCCCTGGTCGGCATCGGCGCGTCCTCGATCGCGGCGCTATCGTTTGCACTGGGTACGGCCACCGCGGGCGCGGGCGGCTCGATACTCTCCGTGCTCTACCCGTTCTTCCCGGCCTCGCACTACGACTGGATCGCCCGGCTGCTCGGCATCATCGTGCTCGGCGGGATGGGTTCGCTGCGGGGCGCCTGGGTCGGTGCGCTGGTTCTCGGCCTGGCCGAGACGGTGACCGCGACCTATGGCTCGCCCCGGTGGTCGACGTTGGTGTTCTACGCCGTGATCCTGCTGGTTCTGCTGGTTCGGCCGCACGGGCTGTTCGGCACCAAGCTGCGTGAGGATGTCACCGTATGAAGCTTGGCGCTTTGATCATCCTCTTAGGACTCATCGGGTTTCCGTTGGTGCTGCCGGACGCGACCTACGAGCAGACCGTGTTGCTGCTCGCGTTCCTGGTGGCGATCCAGTCCATCAGCTGGAACATCATCTCCGGGTTCGCCGGGTACGTTTCGTTGGGGCACAGCGTTTTCCTTGGGATCGGCGCGTACACCGCCGCGATCCTGGCCGAGCGGTGGGGCGTCAATCCTTTGGTGCTGGCGCCGGTCGCCGGGGTGGTCGCGGTCGTCGTGGCGTTGCTGATCGGCAGCGTTGTGCTGCGGGCCAAGGGACCGGCGTTCGTGATCATCACGATCGCGTTGCTGCTGGTGTTCCAGATGCTGGCGATCAACCTGCACGGCCTGACCAACGGATCCGACGGGATCACTTTGGAGCTGCCGTTCTGGGACGCGGACATCCAGAACATCCCGTTCTACTACGCGTTCCTGGGCCTGATGGTGCTCGCTTTCGGCTTCAGCGCGTGGATCCGGCGGACCAAGTTCGGCACCGGGCTGGTGGCGATCCGGGAGGACGAGGGCAAGGCGGCGGCCATCGGCATTCCGACAGCGCTGTACAAGAACCTCGCCTACGCGGCCAGCGCGTTCTTCGTCGGCGCCGCGGGCGCGGTGTACGCGTACTTCCTGACGTTCCTGAACCCGTTGGGCGCGTTCAACATCCTCACGAGCGTGACCGTCGTGCTCGGCGCTCTCGTTGGCGGGCGGGGGACGCTGTGGGGTCCGGTCGTGGGCGCGTTCATCGTGTCGTTCGCCAGTGAGGCCGCGACGAACCTCGGCAGTGAGTCGCAGAGCCGGTTGCTGATGTTCGGGCTGGCGCTGGTGATCGTCGTGTTGTTCCTGCCGCAGGGGATTTTGCCCGCGTTGCAACGGCTTTTCGCTCGACGTTCGCCGGTCGAGTACACCGATCACGTGGGGGCGATGGCGGAGCGGAAGATCGAGGTGCGCAGTCGCTCGGCGGAGGCGGTCGAGGGGCCGATGCTGGAACTTCACGATGTGCACAAGGCTTTCGGTGGCCTCAAGGCGGTCAACGGCGTCGATCTCGTTGTGCCGCAGGGGTCCATCACGGCGTTGATCGGGCCGAACGGGTCCGGCAAGACGACGTTGTTCAACCTGATCACCGGCACCGGCGGCCCGCACACCGGGTCCATCTCGTTCGGTGGCACCAGGATCGACGGCATGCAACCGTGGCAGCGGGCGCATCTCGGGCTGGGGCGGACGTTCCAGGTGACGCGGTTGTTCAAGAGCATGACCGTGCTGGAGAACGTCGTCGCGCCGCTCGAACGGTTCGCGCCGGGCGTGCTGGCCTCGGGTGCGGTCGGCGGGCATGAGGCCGACCGGGCGCGGGACCTGTTGTCGTTCGTTGGCCTGGAGCGGTTCGCGGCTCAACAGGCGGGCGCTTTGTCGTACGGGCAACAGAAACTGGTCGAGCTGGCCCAGGTTCTGATGCTGGAGCCGCGGATGGTGCTGCTCGACGAGCCCGCGGGCGGGATCAACCCGGGCCTGGTCGGCCGGATGGCCGAGATCATCCGCGCGGCCAACCGCCAGGGCGTCACGTTCCTCGTGGTGGAGCACAACATCCCGATGGTGCTCGACCTGTGTGACCCGATCATCGTGCTGGCGGCTGGTTCGGTGATCGCTTCCGGTCCCCCCGATGTGGTGCGTGCCGACCCGGCCGTGCTCGATGCCTACCTCGGCGAGGTGACCGCCTGATGTTGACCCTCCAAGGTGTTCACGCGGGCTACGGCGGCGGCGATGTGTTGCAGGGCCTGAATCTCACCGTCGAACCCGAGTCGGTGACCTGCATCCTCGGCCCCAACGGCGCCGGAAAGTCGACCGTGCTGCGCGTGGTCAGCGGCCTGCTGCGCCCCCGCGAGGGCGTGATCTCGTTGGGGGAGCAGCGAATCGAGAAGCTCAGCGCGCCCGCGATCCTCGGCCTCGGCATCGCCCAGGTCCCCCAGAGCGGCGCGTTGTTCCCGCGCATGAGCGTGCGCGAGAACATACTGCTGGGTGGGTATCTCATCCGCCGCCAGAAGAAACTCCTCGCCCAACGCTATGACACCGTCGCGGAGCTGGTCCCTCTCGTCGCCGAACGGGGGTCCGTCCCCGCCGGGAACCTCTCCGGCGGGCAGCGGCGGATGGTCGAGATCGGCCGGTCCCTGATGCTCGACCCCACCGTGATCCTCCTCGACGAGCCCTCCCTGGGCCTGGACCCCAGAAGCATGGCCGCCGTCGCCGCGCTCATCACCTCCATGCGCGACCAGGGCAAGACCATCCTGCTCGTCGAACAGAACGTCCGCCTCGGCCTGTCCCTGTCCACCCACGGCGTCGTCATGGAGACCGGCAAAGTCCGCCTCCAAGGCACCGCCCAGCAGATCCTCGACCACCCCGGGATCGGGTCGCTGTACCTCGGCGCCCTCACCGGACGCTGAACCCCGCTCAGGACGGCGGCGCGGTGGACTCGCGCAGGACGAGGGTCGCGGGGAGGGTGATCGACTTGGCCGGCAGGTCGGGGTTGCCGAGGCGGTCGAGGAGCATGCGGGCGGCCTCGGCGCCGATCTGGTAGTGCGGCACGCGCACGGTGCTCAGCGGTGGGGTGAGGCGGTCGATGAACGGCATGTCGTTGAACCCCACCAGGCTGATGTCCTGCGGGCAGGACAGCCGGCGCTCGCTGAACACGTCCAGGCAGCCCAGGGCGATCATGTCGTTGGCGGCCACGATGGCGGTGGGACGGCGGCCCGCGTCGAGCAGGGTCCGGGTCGCGCGGGCGCCTTCGACCTCGGTGAACCCGTTGGTCATCATCACCAGCGACGGCTCGGCCGGCACCCCGGCGTCCTCGAGGGACTGGCGGTAGGCCCGCAGCCGGGCCCGTCCGGTGGTGGTGTTCTGCGGGCCGGCGATGTGCGCGATCTTGGTGTGCCCCAGGTCGATCAGGTGCCGGACGGCCATCGCGATGCCGTCGTGGTCGTCACCGGTCACAGCGGGGATGTCCGACTGGTCGATCCGGCGGTTGACCAGCACGAGCTTGGTGCCCTCGGCGTACGCGTCGGTGAAGATCCTGTCCTCGCGGTGCGCCGTTGCCACGATGATGCCGTCGACCTGACGGGCCCGGAGGGTGTCGAACAGCGTGGTCTGGCGTTCGCCGTCGTTGTCGGTGTTCGCGATCAGCGTCGTGTACCCCGCCGAGGCGAGCACGTCCTCGATGCCGCGCACGATCGGCGGGAACAACGGGTTGGTCAGGTCCGGGATGAGCACGCCCACCGACATCGACCGCGCGGTCTTCAGTCCGCGGGCCATGGCGTTCGGCTGGTAGCGCAGCTCGCGGGCGGCGGCCTGGACCCGGCGCATGGTGGCCGGGTTGACCAGCGAGCTGGTCGCCGGGTTGAGCGCACGGGACGCGGTCGTCACGTGAACCCCGGCGCGCTGCGCGACCTCTTTGAGGGTGGGCGAGTTGGTCATGGCGGCACTCCGGGGCGGAAAACGATTGCAGCAAGCCTAACACGACAGCTGACCTCGTCTTATCCCTGGAATACCAGGGTTATCCGCAGAAATTGACCGCCGTTTCGGTCAGCGTCCGTGCACACGCGACGGTCTCGGCGATGCTGACCCATTCCACGTCGGCATGCGCGCCCTCGCCACCCGGCCCGTACAGAACAGTCGGGATCCCGGCCGCGGAGATGAACGCGGAGTCGGCCCAGTAGCTCGCGCCCGCGATCTTCGGCCGCGCCCCGGTGACGTCCTTCGCGGCCGCCATCAGCACCGGGAGGACCTCGGTGTCGTGCGGGGTCTCCAGCGGCCGGCGGACGAACGTCGTCTTCGCGCTGACCTCCAGCTCCGAGTCGGCGTCACGGCACTCGGCGAGCAGGTCCTCGATGGCCCGTTCCAGCGCGAGCAGGGTGTCGCCGGGCAGGTAGCGGCGTTCGACAGTGATCACGCACCGGTCCGGGATGGTCGACTCCTCGCGGCCGCCGCTGATCAACGAGCCGTGCAGGTTGCCGGACCCCAGCAGCGGGTGCGTGCGGGTGCGCATCTGCTGGTCCAGCTCGTCCAGGGCGAGCAGGACCGGGCCGGCCTTGAGGATCGCGTCCACGCCGAGGTGCGGGCGGGAGCCGTGCGCGGCCTTGCCGGTGATCGTGATCTCGGTCCAGATGAACCCCTTGTGCGCGGTGGCCACGGTCAGCTCGGTGGGTTCGTTGACGATCGCGGCATCCGCCTCGACGTGCGGCAGGATCCGCTGCACGCCTTCGCTCCCGTACTCCTCGTCGGCCACCGCGGCCACGATGACCTCGCCTTTCACGCCTCGCCGGGCCGCATCCCGGCACGCGATCAGGGCAGCGGCGAGACCGCCTTTCATGTCGTACGCGCCCCGGCCGTAGAGCCGGTCGCCGTCGATCCTGGGGACGAGCGGGTCGGCCATTCCGCCGGTGCCGACCGTGTCGAGATGCCCGCACAGCAGCAACTTCCGCCCGTCACTGGAACTGCCGCCGGACCGGACGATCACGTTGTCGTCCAGAACCTCGACGCCCAGGCCCTCACCACGAGCCCAGCCGGCGACGAACCGAGCGATCCCGGCCTCACCCGCGGCGCCCTTGACCAGCGAGGAGTTCACCGAGTCGATCGCCACCAGCTGCTGGAGCAGTTCAATCACGTCGTCCATGCCGGTAAGTCTCGCCAGCCCGATCGAGAAGGAAAAGCGCGACTTTGTTGCGGATATCCTTAAGCAATGCTGGACGTTCACCGGTTGCGCCTGTTGCAGGAGCTGCACACCCGCAAGACCATCGCCGCCGTGGCGGCCGCGCTGGGCTACAGCGGTTCGGCGGTGTCCCAGCAGCTCGCACAGCTGGAGCGGGAGGCCGGGGTGCCGCTGCTGGAACGGGTCGGGCGCGGGGTCCGGCTGACTCCGCAGGCGTTGATCCTGGTCGAGCACGCTTCGGCGGTGCTGCACCGGCTCGAACAGGCCGAAGCCGACCTGGCCTCATCGATGCCGACCGTCCGCGGGGAACTGCGGATCGCCACGTTCCAGACCGCGATGCTCGCTTTGATCCCGCCGTTCCTGGACCGGCTTGCCGAGTCCGCGCCGGAACTCCGGGTGCGGGTGCGCCAGATGGAACCCGAACCGGCGCTGTCCGCACTGGCCACAGGGGACTGTGATCTTGTGATCATCGAGGAGTTCCCGGGGCATCCACGTTCACGCGTCCCCGGGCTCGACCGGGTGCCGCTGGCCACCGACCCGATGCGGCTCGTCGTGCCAGAGACTTTGCGGGACAAGGGAAACATCATCGACCTGGCCGACCGGCCGTGGGTGCTCGAACCCGAGGACACACCGAGCGGGCGGTGGGCGCGGGCGCTGTGCCGGGAGGCCGGGTTCGAGCCGGAGGTCGTGGTGTCCTCGTGCGACATCGTGTCGCACATCAGGTTCATCGAGACCGGGCACGCGGTCGGCTTCCTGCCCGACCTGGTCTGGCGCGGCCAACCACCAACCGTGCCAACACATCCGTTGCCCGGGCAGCATCGGCGGCTGTACTCGTCGGCGCGGTCCGGCGGCAGCGGGCATCCGGCGATCGTGTTGGCGCGCGCGGAACTCGAATGCGTCCGGGACGGCTTGCCGCTAGGGTCGCCGCGTGCCTGATGCCGCTGAACTGCTTGCCGCGTATGACACCCAGATGCGCCCCGCCGAGTACGCCACCCCGGAGGCCGGGATCACCGTCGAACGCGATGGTCCCGTGGTCCGGATGAGCGGGCGGTATCGGGGGTTCATCAGCAGTCCCCGGGATCTGGGCATCGACGGCGACGAGCTGGACGCGTTGATCGCGCGGCAGCGGGACTTCTTCGCCGCGCGGGGTGAGGCGGTCGAGTGGAAGACCTGCGGCCACGACCGGCCGCTGGGCCTGACGGATCGGCTGCGCGCGGCCGGGTTCGTGCCCGAGGACCAGGAGACGATCGTCATCGGCACGGCCGCGGCGCTCGCGGTCGAGCCGCCGCCGATCGACGGCGTGACCATCCGGCAGGTGAACACGGACGCCGACTACGAGCGGATCGCCGCGATGGAGTCGGCGGTGTGGGGGCTGGACCTGTCGTGGATGGCCGCCGATCTGGCCTCCCGGCGGTCCTACACGACCGTTTTCGTGGCCGAGGCCGATGGCGAGGTTGTGTCAGCCGCGTGGCTCGCGGCCAAGTTCGGCACCGAGTTCGCCGGGCTGTGGGGCGGGTCGACGCTGGCCGCCTGGCGGGGCCGCGGGATCTACCGCGCGCTCGTCGCCCATCGCGCCCTGCTGGCCGTTGACCTGGGCATTCGTTACCTGCAGGTGGACGCCTCGGACGACAGCCGCCCCATCCTCGAACGCCTCGGCTTCACCCCCGTCACCACCACAACCCCATACGTCTGGTCCCCGAACTGACCCGCGTGTCCCCCGTTCCTCCGTGCCATGTCCCCCTTTGCTCCAGGGTGTGTCCCCGTTCCTCCGGCTCGCCCTACACACATCGGAGGAATGTGCGGCACACTAGGGGTCAGTGGGCCTACAGGCGGGCTTCCAGCGGGTATTGATCGGGTCTTGTCCGGTTTATGTCCGGCACGGACCGTTGACGCGTGATTACCACGCTGACATGATCGCCAGGCAGATGATCGTATCTGATATCTGATAAGGGGCGTTCGATGTCGCACACCCGCCGGGACATCCTCAAAGTCGGCAGCGCGATCGGGGCCGGAGCGGCACTCGGCGGCGGCCTGCCGGTCTTCACCGCGCATGCCGAGCCGGCCGACCGCCCGGCGCAGGCGCAGCTGGTGCCGGGTGATCAGGCGACCACCTTCTGGCACCTCGCGCCCGCGGTCGAGGCCAAGATCATCGAGCAGGGCTTACCGATCGGCAACGGCAGGCTGGGCGCGCTGGTCGGCGGCGACCCCGCGCACGACTCCTGCTACGTCACGGACATCTCGCTGTGGGCCGGGGACAAGAACGACGTCCTCGACAACGACGGCCAGTTCCCTTACGAGCGCGTGCACTTCGGCACGTTCAACGTGCTGGCGCAGGCGGCCGTGTCGATCCCCGAGCACACCAAGGCCGCGATCAGCAAGTACCGCCGCACGCTGGACCTCAGCAACGGCATCGTCACCTCGACCTACGAGTACAAGGGCACCAAGTACCGCCGCGAGGTCTACTCCAGCCACCCCGACGATGTGATCGTCATGCGCCTGACCCGCAGCGGCGGCGGCAACCACACCGGCACGATCGAGATCGCCGGGACGCACAACGAGACCACTGTGGACGGTTCGTTCAGTGGAAAACTCGACAACGGCCTGAAATACGGCGCGGTCGCCGGCGCGGTGGGCAAGGGTGGCCGGATCGGCGTCAAGGACAACAAGGTCACGTTCACCGACTGCGCCGAGGTGCTGATCGTGATCAGCGGCGGCACCAACTACGTGCCGGACGCCAAGGCCGGCTTCATGGACGCCGGTGCCGATCCGCTCGCTTTGGCGCGGAGCAAGGCGAACGCGGCGCTGAAGGTCGGCGGCGACGCGCTGCTGGCCACGCATGTCCGCGACTACCGGTCGCTCTACGACCGGATGACTGTCGACTTAGGACAATCGACTCGCCGTCAGCGGGAGATGGACACCTGGTCGCGCCTGGTGGTCCGCGGAACGCCGGGTGCCGCGGCCGACCCGGAGCTGGAGGCGAGCTACCTCCAGTTCGGCCGGTACCTGATGATCACCGGTTCGCGCGACAGCCTGCCGCTGAACCTGCAAGGCTTGTGGCTGCACAACAACACGCCGGACTGGATGGCGGACTACCACACCGACGTCAACGTCCAGATGAACTACTGGTTCGCCGACCGCGCGGGCCTGGGCGAGTGCTTCGAGCCGCTCGCCCGGTACATCGAGGCGCAGGTCGGGTCCTGGACCGACGCGACCCAGCGGCTGTTCCTTGACTCCCGCAACCGTTTCCGCAACAGCTCCGGCAAGGTCGCCGGCTGGGCGGTCGCGTTCTCCACGAACATCTACGGCGGGTCCGGCTGGTGGTGGCACTCCGGCGGCAACGCCTGGCTGTGCAACTCCTTGTGGGAGCACTACGAACACACCCAGGACCGCGCCTACCTGGCCCGGATCTACCCGATCCTCAAGGGCGCCTGCGAGTTCTGGCAGGCGCGGCTGATCGAGGACCCGCACACCGGCAAGCTGGTCGCAGACCACGACTGGTCGCCCGAACACGGCCCGCAGGACGCGCTGGGCATCACATACGCGCAAGAGCTTGTCTGGGACCTGTTCGAGCACTTCCGCGCGGCGAGTTCGGTGCTGGACAAGGACCGTCCGTTCGCGCAGACCCTCGCGGGCCTGCAGGACCGGCTGTACATGGCCGGCGTGAGCCCGAAGTCGGGCTGGTACGAGGAATGGATGAGCCCGGACAACCTGGGCGAGACCACGCACCGGCACCTGTCGCCGCTGATCGGGTTCTTCCCGGGCGACCGGATCAGGAACGACAGCAGCCCCAAGGAGATCGTCGACGGGGTGCGCAACCTGCTGATAGCGCGCGGCATGGAGAGCTTCGGCTGGGCGTGTTCGTGGCGCGCGATGTGCTGGGCCCGGCTCAAGGACGCCGAGCGCGCCTACGAACTGGTGCTGACCGTCATGCGTCCGTCCGTCGGCCACTCCAACGGCAGCGCGCCGAACCTGTTCGACATGTACGACCTCGGCGACCGCTCGATCTTCCAGATCGACGCCAACTTCGGCGCGCCCACAGCGATGTTGGAGATGCTCGTCTACTCGCGGCCCGGCGTGATCGACCTGCTGCCCGCACTGCCCACTGCTTGGGCGAAGTCCGGCAAGATCACTGGCGTCGGCGCTCGTGGCGGGTTCACCGTCGACGTGGAATGGCGCAACGGCAAGGTCACCTCCGCGACCATCCACAGCAAGACCGGCACCGGCACCGTTGTGAAGGCGGGCGCCTGGCGCAAGAACATCCGCCTCCGCCAAGGCGAGTCGATCACCGTCCACCCCAGCTGAAGACCTCGTGAGTGGTTTCGGTCGTGCTCACGGCCGAAACCACTCACGGGCACCAGCCGGCGGTTTCGTTGGCGAGGCGGTGGAGGTAGACCGCGAACTGCTGGCGGTCGTGGTCGGGCCAGGTTCGGGTCAGCTCGGAGAACTTCTGGCGCTGCCACTGGTGGGCGGCGTCGAGGAGGTCGTGGCCGGATGCCGTGATGCGGATGACGGTCCGGCGTCTGTCCTGTTCGGACTCCGCGCGGGTCAGGTAGCCCGCCGCCACGGTCTGTTTCACCATGCGGCTCGCGCCCGAGTGGTCCAGCCCCAGCTGGTGGGCGACCGCGTTGACGGTCGGTTCGCCCTCGCGCGAGGCGTTCACCGCCTCCAGGACGAGGACATGCTGGACGTTGGCCTCGGACGCCTCCGACGCCTGGGTTATCCAGCGCCGGGCGAAGAACCTGACCAGCCGGAACAGGGCGGGGCCGCCGTCGGAGAGCACTGGGTCACTGTAATCGATCCTGTACATCGTGTGCGATGTGCACATAGTATGTGTGCGTATCGCATGCTTTGGAGGTGTCATGGGCATCGTGCTCAACCACATGATCGTTCCGGCGGCCGACAAGACCGTTTCCGCGGAATTCCTCGCCGGATTGCTCGGTCTTACCGCGGGTGAACAAGCCGGGCCGTTCATTCCCGTCAAAATCAATAAGGATCTGACTATGGATTTCGACGACCGGAATGGCGTCCGGCCCGGTCATTACGCATTTCTCGTCGACGATGACACGTTCGACGCGATGCTGGACTATCTCGGTGACAATCCGGGCATCGACTACGGCTCGGGGTTGTCCGGCGGCTGGGACCGCCAGGTGGGTGCCGTCGGCCAGGGACGCACTGTGTATGTCCAAGACCCGGATGGGCACAGCTACGAGCTGTTCACCGCCGTCCCGTAGCCCGCGGAGCAGCACATAGTAGCGAGAACTTCACGAGTGTGGGGGTAGCCGAAACCCGAGGGGGTGAATGGCGAGAAATCACCCGGTGGTGGTGCCCCGATGGGTGACTTCCGGTTTGTCCGGCCCTGTGATTACTGTCGATCCCGGTCGGGTTTCGCCGGCACAAACACCTCACCGGGAGTTCGGGATGACGACCGAGACCATGAGCCTGCTCGAACGCAAGTACGCGAAAAGATTCGAGATGCTCGACGCGGACGGCAGCGGAGTCGTCGACCGGACCGACTTCGAGATGCTCGCCGAGCGCCTGATCGACGGCCTGGGCGTGACGCCCGGCTCGCCGAAGGCCGAGCGGGTCCGCAACGGCTACCTGGAGCTGTGCGACCAGCTGATGCGGATCGCCGACGGCGACGGCAACGGCGAGATCGACCGGACCGAGTTCATCACCGCGATGACCCGGATGGCCGGTGACCGCGCCGGGTTCAAGCGGATCATCGAGCCGCTGGCCCGGCTGAACCTGTCACTGTGCGACGCCGACGGCGACGGCAACCTCAACGAGCTCGAGTTCGGCAGCCTGCTGCGGATGTTCAACGCCACCACCATGGACGAGGCGTCCCGGATCTTCGTCCGGCTGGACACCAGCGGCGACGGCTACCTGTCGCTGGAGGAGATCCTCGAGGCGCTGTGCGAGTTCTACATCAGCACCGATCCGGACGCGCCGGGGAACCAGTTGTTCGGCCGGATCTGATGGCGGGGCTCGAAGGCAGGTGCGCTCTGGTGACCGGCGCGTCCCGGGGGATCGGCAGGGCGATCGCCCTTGGCTACGCCGAAGCGGGTGCCGACGTCGCGGTTCTGGCCCGTGGCACGCAGGCGCTGGAGCAGGTGGCCGACCTGGTCCGGCGCAAGGGCCGCCGTGCCGCGGTGATCACGTGCGACGTCGGCGACCCGGACCGGGTCAAGGCCGCGGTCTCGGACACTGTCGCCCAGCTGGGACGGCTGGACGTGCTGGTGCACGCGGCGGGCGGACCTGGCCACACCGGGCCGTTCCTGGAACTGCGCGACGACGACTGGAAGGAGACACTCAGGACCCACCTCGACTCGACGATCTACCTGTGTCAGGCCGTGGGCCGGATCATGGTGCGCCAGGGCCGCGGTTCGGTGATCACCCTAGGCGCGGGCGGCATGCCAGCGCCGTATGCGGCGGCGAAGGCTGCGTGCGCCTCGCTGACCAGGTCACTCGCCGCGGAATGGGCGTCGACCGGGGTTCGGGTGAACACCATCGTGCCCGGCGACCTCGACGACGTGGTCGGCGCGGCGATCTACCTGGCCGGCAGTACCGGCCCGGCAACCGTCAACCTGCTGGCGCTAGGCCGGATACCGGCGTGACGCCGCGCACCGCGCTGCTGTTCCCCGGCCTGGGCGCTTACTCCGCGGGGATGCTCCGGGGACTGGCCTCGGAGCATCCCCAGGTGGCCGCGACCTTCCGGGAGATCGACTCGGCGGCAGCACGGCATGGCATCCCGCCGGTGTCCCAAGTGGTCGTCGAAGCCCTCGACGACGGCGTGCACCTGGTCTGCGCCAAGGCAAAGGCACTCAAGGAAAGTGATGGGAAGGGCGCGATGGCGGCGATCGGCGCGAATGAGACCGTCACCCGCCGTCTGATCGGCGCTCTGGACGATCCGGACCTGCTCGTCGCCTGCCTGAACGCGCCCCGGCAGACGGTGATCTCCGGCCCTCACGAGGCGATCGACCGCGCCGGGAACGCCACGGCCGCGCTGGACTCGTTCTTCGCCAAGCTGCAGCTGCCTTACGCGTCCCACCATCCCGCAGCGCGCCGGGCAATGCTCGACTTCCGGGACCTGATCGCCGGGACCGCCCAGCATCCCTTGAGCATCCCGGTGTTCTCGCCGGTCCAAGGCCATCGATATGCCGACACGGATGACATCAAAGCTGGCCTGAACCGGGCCGTGGTGCCCGCGGCCCGGGCGCCGGTCGAACAACCGGACCGCACGTCCATCCTGGCCCGGCTGCGCGGGCTCCACGCGACCGCGCTGGAATACCCGGAAGAGGTACTTGCCGAGGACGCGTTGCTGGAAGCGCAGCTGGGTATCGACTCGCTCAAGCAGACCGCCCTGCTGGCCAAGGTGGTGGTGGCCGAGTTCGGGTTGGCCGACGAGGTGAGTTCGTTGCGGGCATGGGACTTCCCGTCGCTGGGCCGGGTGGCCGACCACATCCTGCGGGCACCGGCGGCGAGCCGGCCATGACCGGTTTCGCGGGCCGGGTGGTGCTGGTCACCGGCGGCGTTCGTGGGCTGGGGCGGGCGATCTGCCAGGCGTTCGCCGCTCGGGGTGCCCACGTCGTCGCCAACTACTTCCACTCCCGCGACGAGGCCCGCGACCTCGACTGCGAGCTGGTCCGGGCCTCGGTGGCCGACCGCGACCAGGTCGGCGCGATGTTCGACGAGATCGCCCAGCGGCACGGCCGGCTCGATGTGCTGGTGAACAACGCGGCCTCGGGCGCGCTGCTGCCGTTGTCCGAAGTGGACGACTCGCACTGGCAGCGGGCCTTTGACACCAACGTTCGCGGCAGCCTCTGGTGTGCGCAACGAGCCGCCGGGCTGATGGGCCCGGGCAGCGCCATCGTGAACGTGTCCTCGATCGGCAGCGATCTGGTGATCAGCGACTATGCGAGCGTCGGCACGACCAAGGCCGCGGTCGAGTCGCTGACCCGGTATCTCGCGGTGGAGTTCGCGCCGCGCGGGATCCGGGTGAACACCGCCTCCGGCGGGTTGCTGGACAACCCGGTCGCCGGGATGTTCCCGGACGCGGACCGGTTGGCCGGGCGGGTGAAGGAGGCCACCCCGCTCGGCCACCGCTTGGGCACCGAGGCCGAGCTCGCCGAGCTGGTCGTGTTCCTGGCCAGCCCCAACGCTTCGTGGATCACCGGCCAGACCGTCGTCGCCGACGGCGGGCTGTCGCTGGGCGCGATGTTGTTGTCACCCCAGCAGGTCCCGGTGGACGAGCCGGGTGACGCGATCGCGATCGTCGGCATGGGTGTGGTGACCCCCGGAGCGACCGACCCGGACGAACTGTGGCGGGTTCTTTCCGGTGAGCACAACGTGTTCACCGAACCGGACCGGTTCGACATCGGCTCGTTCTACTCCGCTGATGGCGCCGAGGATCGTTCATACACCCTGAAATCGGGCTTCATCAAAGGCGGTCTGGAGGGGGAACGCGGCACGCAATGGTTGCGGCACAGCGTGCAGACCGCGCTCGACGGAGTCGGCCGTAGCCGGCAGGATCGGTGGTTCGCGGCGATCGGGTGCACCGCGGACGGCAGCCAGGAACTGGAGGAGTACCTGGTCTATGCCGGATACCGCAACCGGGTGCCTGGGGAGGAGGCAGGGCTGGCCGCGCGCTACCGACGCGGGCGCGCGGCACCTGTGGAGTACCTGCCGCACCGGATCGGCCGCAACGCGTTGAAAGGCCTACTGCCCGACCGGACCGAGCTCGTCATGATCGACACCGCGTGCTCGTCCGCGCTGTACGCGGTTGACCTGGGAGTCAAGGCGTTGCGTGAAGGCAGCGCGGACATGGCGTTGTGCGGTGGGGTGTTCGCGTACAGCGCGCGGAATCTTGTGTTGTTCTCGAAGTTTTCCGGGCTGTCGAGGTCGGGGGAGGTGCGGGCGTTCGACAAGGACGCCGACGGGGTGTTGTTCTCCGATGGCGCGGGTGCCGTGGTGCTCAAGCGCCTCGATCGCGCCCGAGCGGATGGCGACAAGGTTCTGGGGATCATCGAGAGTGTCGGGCTTTCCTGTGATGGGGCGGGAAAGGCCATCTGCGCGCCGAACCACACCGGTCAGGAGATCGCGCTGCGCCGTGCCTACCGGGACACTGACCAGCCGGACTGGATGGTTTGCCACGCGACCGGGACCCAGGCCGGTGACAGCACCGAGGTGGGCGCTCTGTGTCAGGCTCTTGGTGATGGTCCGCCGATCCTGGTGTCTTCCAACAAGTCCATTGTCGGGCACACCGGCTGGGCGGCCGGACTGGTGTCGCTCGTGCAGGCGCTGTCCGCGCTGCGGCGGGGAACCGTTCCGGCGCAACGATTTCTCCATACCCCCATCGAAGCGTTGCAGGGCAGCAGGTTCCGTGCGCCGACCGTGGAGAGTCCGGTGCGCGGCCGGGTGGGTATCTCGTCGTTCGGGTTCGGCGGGACCAATGCGCACCTGGTGATCGGGGACCGGCCGCGGGCGACGGAACGGGGGATCGATGAGTCGGAGATCGTGGTCACCGGCTGGGCGGTGCACCTGCCGGGCATGGACGACGAGCAGGCCCTGGCGTGGCTGCGCGGCGCGGGACCGGCGCCGGACCCGGGCTTCGGCGAGGACTACCCGCTGCCCGGATTTCCTGAGGTTCGGTTGCCCCCGGCCACCCTGCGCACGATGGACCGCAGCCAGATCATGATCCTGCGGGTGGCAGCCAGGCTCGACCCACGGCTGCGGGACGCACTGTCCACAATGGCCGACACCACCGGCGTGATCGTCGGCCACACCGGTCCGACCCGGCGCGCGATCCAGTACGCCCTGCGCTGTTACCTGAGTGATGTCAAGCTCGATGGGCTCGCCGACGAGATCAAGGCGATGGTCCCGCCGAGCAACGAGGACGCCTTTCCCGGGATCATGCCGAGCCTGATCCCGGCCCGGCTGACCGCTCTCGCCGGCTGGCGCGGCCTCAATGCCACAGTGGACACCGGGTTCGACGCGAGCCTGGACGCGTTGAGGTGCGCGGACAGGTATCTCCGGCACGGAGATCTCGACGCGGCCGTGGTCGCCGGGATCAGCGGCAACACCATGCCCGAGTTCGTCGAGGTCCTCGGCGAACGAGACACCGTGGCCGAGGGCGCGTTCCTCGTTGTGCTCACTCGGAAGGACACCGCCGAGGCCGCACGTTTGCCGATCCTGGCCAGGATCCGGACCGAGCTGGGGCCGTCCGGCGACCGGCCGCGGGAGAAGCCACCGCTGGCCGGGCTGAACAGGACCTACGTCGGCGCGGACCCGCTGGTCCGGCTGGTCGCCATGATCGCCAGCGGCGCCGCGGGCCGGATCGGCAGCGTCGAGGAGTGGGGACCGCAGGTCGTCGTGTCCGCTGCGCTGCCGGAACGTGTTGTGCGCGAACTGGTCCCGGCGCCCGCCCGACCCGCTCGCCTGATGCCGCATGGACATATGGTGGTCATCGACGCGGACACCGAACTGCCCGAAGGTGAACTGCGGCACGTGCGGATCGTCGCGAGGGTCGGCACGGACGATCTGACCCCGATGAGCCGCCTTCGAGTGCTGCACGACAAGGCTTATCTCGCCGCTCAGCGCTGGAACCGCACGGCCGGCTCGTTCGGGGTGTTGCTTCTGGATGCCGTGCGGGATGGCGTCGTCCACCCGGCGACCGGCCCGTTCACCGGTCTGGTCAAGAGCCTCGCCCGGGATGGCGCCGCTTATGCCGTGATCACCGACGACCCCGACCTGGATCGAGGCATTCAGCTCCTGGAAGCCGAGGCCGGCCGCGCCCAGGACCTCGCGGTATCCGTGCATGTCGCGGGCCGTCGCTTGGCTTACGCGCTCAGACCTGCTGCGGTGTCCGGATCACGGCCGCTGCCGGACCGGGGTTCGGTCGTCGTGGCCGCTGGGGGAGCGCGCGGGCTGACCGCGGAGCTGCTGGCCGCGCTGCCTGAGGCGACCATCTACATCCTGAGCAGGCACGCACCCGGAGATCAACCGCCCAGCAAGCCGGACTTCATCCGCGATCATCCTGAGTGGACAGTTGCACAGGCTAGCGCCGAGTACGAGAAGCATCTCGCCCGAGCCGGGACTCGCAAGACGTTGGAGCGGCTGGGGGAGCGGGCGCACCACCTGGTCTGTGACGTGACGGACGAGCAGGACGTGACCCACGTCGTCGACCAGATCCTCATGGTGCACGACCGGGTCGACCTCCTGATCAATGCCGCGGGCCTGCACAACGGCGGCGCTAACGTGCCTCTCGACCGCGCCCAGCAGGTCCGGGACACCAAACTCCTGGGCTATCTCAACCTCTGCAAGGCTTTCGACGGCCGTCGCCCGGATCGCTGGTACAACATCGGATCCCTGCTCTCGGTGCTGGGCTGGCCCGGTGAGGCCGACTACTGTGCCGCCAACGACCTCCTCCTCGCCGCGGCGAGCTGGCAACGAGCCCGGGGCGTGGCCGAGACGACCCTCGCGCTGCCGCTCTGGTCCGAGGCCGGGTTCGCCGCCGAACCCCTCGTCCGCGACCTCCTGCAGCAGAACGGCACTCTCACCAGTGTGTCCACCGAGGACGGCGTGGCGATGTTCCTCGCCGAGCTGGCCGCCGAAGGCACCGAACCAGAGGTGACCTATCTCGGGCCGGCCGAGCGGCGGGCGGAGGTGACCTGGCAGGCCGATCCCGAGCGGGACGGTTATCTGGCCGGACACCGGATCCACGGCCTGCCAACGGTTCCCGCGGCGATGCTGGCCGAGCTGGGTGTCCGGCAGCTGGGCGGGAACGTCGTGTCGGACATCGAGTTCCACGCGCCCGTCGCCTATCTTGCGGACTCGCCGGTGCCCTATCGGCTGGCGGTCGACCAGGACGCGATCCGGATCCTCAGCGACGTCGTCGCACCGGACGGCACTGTCCTGAAACGCGACCGGCTGCACGCGACCATGACCGTCCACAATGGCTCCTTCCTGGATCTCGCCGTGGTGGAGCAGCAACCGGTCCCGCCGATGGCGGACGAGGTCGACCTGTCCGGGCCGTTCGTTTCCGTGCGGGACGGGCGGTTCGAGCCCGAGCTGGGGAAGTGGGTGTCGCGGTTCAGCCAGTTCAGCATCCCGGTGCTGCTGGTGGATGCCGCGGTTCAGGTCGCCGCGGGTGGGATTCCGGTGCGGATCGGCCGGATCGAGCTGCGGACCAGGCTCAACGATGTGGCGTTGCTGGCCGAGCACGGCGACCGGATCCGGGTGTGGTCCACCGGACGCGGCGGGGCGGTCGCGATGGTGTCGGACACTGTGCTGGTGCACGTGAGCGGCGTGGAAGTGGCCAGGGAAGGGGTGTTGACATGACCGTGGAAGCCCTGTCGGAGCTGGTGCACGGCCCGGTGCCGCGAGAATTCCGGGACCAGCTCAAGCGGATCTTCGCGCACGAGTTGTTCGCGCCCCACGAAGGCCTGACCTACCAGGAGAAGGTCCGGCTGACCTACGACCAGCTGAAGCTGGCCAACAGCCAGATCCGTCCCGAGGAGCTGACCGAGGACCCTTACACGTTGTTCGCCCTGCTCGAATGGGGTGCGGTGATCAGCCCGTCGCTGTTCATCGCGATGGTCACGCACTACGGCGGCGCACTCGCCGCGGTCCGCGAACTGGGCGCCGGTCGGGACGACGTGGGCGACTTCGTCCGAGATCTGCAGACCATGACGGCCACGGGAGTGTTGCTGATCACCGAGATCGGCTACGGCAACAGTCATGTGCACCTTCGGACCCGCGCGACCTTGGACGACGGCGAGTTCGTGCTGCACACCCCCGATCCGGCCGCGCGCAAGTTCATGCCGAACGTGGGCCTGCCGGACGTGCCCAAGCTCGCGACCGTTGCCGCACAGCTCAACATCGGTGGCCACGATCAGGGTGTGTTCCTGTTCCTGGTGCCATTGCAGGGAACGAACGGTGTCAAGATCGACCAGCTGCCCGAGGCGTCGATGGTGCCGATGGACTACGCGGTGATCGAGTTCGACCACTGCCGGATCCCGTTGCGGAACCTGCTGCGTGACAACGCGGCTCTCGGCGAGGACGGCGTTTTCCACGACCCGCTGGTCAATCCGGAGAAGCGGCTGGTCCGGTCGTTGACCGTGGCCCAGAGTGTCCGAACTGGACAAGCCGCGGCGCTGGCGGCGGTGAGCCGGGCGGCGGTGCAGATCACCATCCGCTACAACCAGAAGCGCGCGGCGATGGACCGCCGTGAACCCTGGGGAATGGTGCTCAGACACCGAAGCCAGCAACGCGCGCTCCACAGCGCCCTGGCCACCGCCTACGCGCTCACCTGCCACGCCAACCGCGCCAAGCAGGCTCGCGTCACCACCATGCAGCACAAGGCGGCTGGTCAGACTCCGCCACCGTCCTCATTGGACCCGCAGTACCGCACCCTGTCGTTGACCAAAGCGATCGCGGTGTGGACGGCCGAACGGATGATGGCCGAATGCCGCCAGCGTTGTGGGGCGCGGGGGTTGTTCGTGGCCAACAGGTTGCTGGAGTACCAAGGACTGGCCATCGTGTCGAACGCGGCCGGCGGGGACAACCTGCTGCTGTGCCTGGACGCGGCCAAGGCCATGGTCGGCGGGATCGCCTACCAGCCGCCGGACGGCGAGGTGATCAGCAAGGACCTGCTGGACGAGAAGATGTGGCTGGGCGTGCTGCACTCGCGGGAACGGGTCATGCACACCGAGCTGGCGATGCGGATCCGCCGCGCGACCGACTGGGACGCCACGCCGACCGACGCCTGGAACGACAACATCCACCAGGCCAGGGATTTCGTCGCCGGGTACGGCGGCCGCCTGGTCCTGGAGAGCATGCTCGACGCCCTGCATGACCTGCCCGAACCCGCGGCCGCCGCGCTGTCGCCGCTGTGCGCGATGTTCGCGGTCGAGGAGATCGAGCGGAGCGCGGCCTGGTTGCTGTGCGAGGGGCTGGTCGACGCCGAGCAGGTGCGGTCCATTCCGGACGTGCTGAACACGTTGTGCGACCGGATAACTCCGCACGTGCCGGCGCTGGTCGACGCGTTCGGGATCCCGGAGGAGCTGTTGCGCGTGCCGATCAGTTCGGGTGATCATGCGATGATCGACTCGATGGGCGACCCGATCGAGCTGGCCCTGCCCGAACCGCGTGCCGACGAACGGGCCCTGGTCAGTCAAGCTTAGTATTGACTTATATAAGCGAATACTGTTCAATGGGCGGCGTGCATGCCTTCGACGTCCTCGGTGACCCGGTCCGCCGGCGGATCCTGGAGCTGCTCGCCGACGGCGAGAAGCCCGCGGGCGAGCTGACCGAGGTCGTCCAGAGCGAGTTCGGCATCTCCCAGCCAGGCGTGTCCCAGCACCTGAGGGTGTTGCGGGAGAACGGGTTCACCACCGTTCGACCGGAGGGAACGCGCAGGTTGTACTCGGTGGACCCGGCCCCGCTGCGCGAGATCGACACCTGGCTGGACCGCTACCGGAAGTTCTGGACGCAGCGGCTGGATGCCCTGGGAACCGAGCTGGCTCGCGGAAAGCGCGAACGCCGGATGGGCACTGACCCGTAGACTCGCCCCCGGATTCTCATCCAGGGAGGTAAGTCCGTGCCACCGGTGAACCAGCAGCGCCGTGCGGCGCTCGCGGACGCGGCCATCGCGATCGTCGCCCAGGAAGGCACCCACCGGCTGTCCCACCGCACGGTGGACGAGACCGCCGAAGTCCCGCGCGGCACCACCTCGAACTACTTCCGTTCCCGCGACGCCCTGCTGGAAGCCACCGTCGCCCGCGTCGTCGAGCTGCACTTCGCGTGGATCGGCGGCCTGCGCGCCCAGCACGAGGGCGAGCTCAACCGCACCACCCTGCAGGGCATTCTCACCTCCGTGCTGCAGGAAGCCGTGACCACACACCGGGATCGCTACCGCGCGATGCTGGAGTTGTTGCTGGAGAGCACCCGCCGGCCCGAACTGCACGAGGCGCTGACCCGGATCTTCAGCGGCGCGTTCGAGCTGGTCCAGGAGGCGCACCGCGCGGAAGGCGTTGAACCCACTGAGGAAGAGGTGCACCTGCTGCGCGTTTGCTATATCGGCGTGCTGTTCGGGTACGTCGTGATGCCGGAGACCATGACAGTGCTCAACGCCGGCGACACCGCGGGCGCGCTCATCGACGCGGTGCTGGCCAAGATCTGAGATCGCCGGGATGATCGAACGCCGGCTAGAACTCGGCGCGGACGCCGAGCAGCCGGATCGGCCGGGTGTGCTCGAACTTGTCGAGTACTTCGAGGGCGGCTCGTTCGATCTCGGCCGGGTCACTGGTCGGCTCCGCCAGGGTCATGCTGCGGGTCAACGTGATGAACGGGGCGAACCGGACCTTCACCGCGACTCGTGCGGCGGGCCGTTGCTCGTCGGCGACGTCCTGGGCGACGCGTTTGGCCAGGGCGGCGACCTCGGCATCGATCTGGGCGCGGTCGGTCAGGTTCTCCTGGAAGGTCACCTCGCGGCTGCGGGACTTCGCCACATACGGGGTGGCTTCGACGTTGGTGTCGCCCGCGCCCAGCGCCAGGGTTCGGTACCAGGGGCCCATGTTCGGGCCGAACCGCGCGGCGAGCTCGTCCGGGTTGGACCGGGCGAGCTGGGCAACGGTCTCCAGGCCCAGCTCGACGAGCTTCTTCGTGGTCTTCGGCCCGATTCCCCACAGCGCGCTGACCGGCCGGTGCGCCATCACGGTCACCCAGTTCTCGCGGGTCAGCCGGAAGATCCCGCCCGGCTTGCCGAACCCGGTGGCCAGCTTGGCCCGCAGCTTGTTGTCGCCGATGCCCACCGCGCAGGTCAGGCCGGTCTTGTCGAGCACGCCGTCCTGGATGTCGCGGGCCAGGGCTTCGGGATCGTCGGTGGTCGCGCCCAGGAACGCCTCGTCCCAGCCGATCACCTCGACCACCACGGGGAACTCCCGGAGCGTGGCCATCACGTGTTCGGACACTTCCTCGTACGCCGGTGGGTCGGACGGCAGGAACACCGCGTCCGGGCACCGTTTCGCGGCCAGCCGCAACGGCATCCCGGAGTGCACACCGAATTCGCGGGCCTCATAGGACGCGGTGGCCACCACCGCGCGCTCGGTCGGGTCGCCGCGTCCGCCGACCACGACGGGCTTGCCTTTCAGCTCAGGGTGCCGCGCGATCTCGACCGCCGCGATGAACTGGTCGAGATCGACGTGCAGCACCCAGTCCGACACGGGATCAGTATGCGTTGCGGGCGAGCAGTTCGCCGGTGGTCCGCAGGTGATCCCGCAGCTGGGGCGGCTGCACGACCTCGAAGTCCGCGCCGATCGTGCACAGGATCATCGTCGGCCAGTCGAAGTCGTCGGTGGGCATCTTCATCCGGCAGGACGTCTCGGTCAGCGGCTCGATCGTGGCCCAGTGCGCGACCGTGTTCTTGACCCGGTCGGCGGGCGCCTGGATGTCGACGACCACGACGTGCTGGGTGGGCCGGTTGTTCAGCCGGTCCCGGACGAACGCGCCGGCGTCGCCGCCGGGCAGGTCGCGTTGGCGGAACCGGGCGCCGGTGGCGCGCGGCTCGACCATCCGGTCCGCGCGGAACGTCCGCCAGTCGTGCTTCTCCACATCCCACGCGACCAGGTACCAGCGCCTGCCAAGGGACACCAAGCGGTGCGGTTCGACGTGCCGCTTGGTCGACTCGCCGTCGTAGGCGGTGTACTCGAACCGTAGGCGCTCGTCGTCACGGCATGACTGTGCGATGACAGTGAGTGCCATGGCGTCGACGGTTTGGTTGGGCTGACTCCAGAGTGCTGGCACTGTGTACGACCGCAGTGCCTCGACGCGGCGCCGTAGCCGGGGCGGCATCACCTGGATCACCTTGGTCAACGCGCGCATCGACGTTTCCTCGATGCCGTCGACGGCGCCACCCGCGGCTGTCCGCAGACCGACGGCTATGGCTACAGCTTCCTCGTCGTCCAACAGCAACGGCGGCATGGCGGCCCCGGACTGCAGCTGGTAGCCGCCTGCGACACCACGGTTGGCGTCGACCGGATAACCCAGGTCACGCAGGCGGTCGACGTCCCGACGCAGGGTGCGCGGGCTGACCTCGAGCCGTTCGGCCAGCTCGTTGCCCGGCCAGAAGCGGTGAGTCTGCAGCAACGACAGCAGCCGCAGCATCCGTCCACTCGTGTTCGCCATGGAAGAAGGTTCGCATACCTAGCGGTCAGAAACCGTCCTGAATTGCCCCTAGCGTGGTCACCATGATTCAGACAGACGAACTGACCAGGCATTTCGGTGACGTAGCGGCCGTCAGTGGGCTGACCCTGAACGTCTCGGACGGCGAGATGGTGGCCCTGCTCGGCCCGAACGGCGCGGGCAAGTCGACCACCCTGCGCATGCTCACCACGTTGCTGCGGCCGACCTCCGGGGCGGCGCGGGTGGCGGGCTTCGACGTGACCACGCAGCAACGAGAGGTGCGCGGCCGGATCGGTTACATCGGCCAGGGCAACGGCGCCGGGCACAGCCAGCGCGGCCGGGACGAACTGATCGCCCAGGGCCGCGCGTACGGGTTGAGCGCGTCGGCCTCGCGGGCCCGCGCGGCCGAGCTGATCGAGTCGCTCGACCTCGGGGCCGTCGCGGATCGGCTGGTGTCGTCGCTGTCCGGGGGTCAGCGACGGCGCCTGGACATCGCGATGGGCCTGATCCACGCGCCGTCCCTGCTGTTCCTGGACGAGCCGTCGACCGGGCTGGACCCGCAGAACCGCGCGAACCTGCGGGAGCACATCGTCAGGCTGCGCGCGCAGCACGGCACCACCGTCGTGCTGACCACGCACTACCTCGACGAGGCCGACCAGCTGGCGGAGCGGGTGCTCGTGATCGACCACGGCAGGCTGATCGCCGACGACACCCCGGCGCGGCTGAAGGCCGAGCACGCCCAGGACCGGATCGTGCTCACCTTCGACACCCCTTCGCTCGCCGCATCCGTTGCGGCACACCATGTCCTGGGCATCGTCGCGGGCGCCGACATCCAGGTCTCCGGCGGCCGCGTGCTGATCTCGCTGTCCGGCGGGGCGGCCCTGGCCCCGAAGATCCTGCGTGCGTTGGACGAGTCGCACATCGACGTGTCCAGTGTGGAGGTTTCCCGCCCCACCCTCGACGACGTCTTCCTCACCCTCACCGGCCGCAGCCTCCGCGAGGACGTCACCGCCTGACCAAGGAGTTTCCCCGTCATGACAACACTTTCCGCGCCGACCACGTTGGCCGGCGACACGATCACGGTCTTCCTCCGTGAACTGCGCCCGGTGCTGCGCAACCCGTTCTCGGTCATCTTCACGATGGTGCAGCCGCTGTTCTTCCTCGCCCTGTTCGCGCCCTTGCTGCCGGGCGACTCGTCGCTGCAGTGGTTCGTACCCGGGATCGTGGTGATGTCCTGCCTGTTCGGGACGTCCGCGACCGGCTCGAACCTGTTGTTCGAGATGCAGACGGGTTCGCACGAACGGATGCTCGTCAGCCCGCTGCGCAGGTCCGCGCTGATCGTCGGGCGGGCGCTGAAGGAGATCGTTCCCATGGTGGCGCAGGCGATCCTGCTCGTCCTGGTGACCATTCCCTTCGGCTTCACCCTGAACCCGCTCGGCGCGGTGCTGGGACTGCTGGTCCTGTCGGTGTTCTGTGTCGGGCTCGGGTCGCTGTCGTACACGCTCGCGTTGGCGTCGAAGAACTCCGAGTGGATGTTCTGGGGTGTGCAGCAGACGTTGATCTTCCCGTTGTTGCTGCTGGCCGGGATGATGCTGCCGCTGGAGGGCGGCCCGGCGTGGCTGCTGACCATGTCGCGGTTCAACCCGCTGACCTACGTCGTGGACGCCGAACGAGCCCTGTTCAACGGGCAGATCGTCGAGCCGGTGGTCGGGTATGGCCTGATCTCGGCGGGCGCAGTGGCCGCGGTCGGCCTGCTCGTTGGCACCCGCGCGATCCGCCGGGCATGACGTTTCCGCAGCTCAGCTAGGGGCACCGGCCGCTCATAACGACTGTGTCAGCGCTGTTGACACAGTCGTTGGAGTGTCGTACAAAATCAGCTATCCAATATCCTATAGGATCCGAGGATGGCCGATGAAGTCCGCTCTGAAGTGGTCTCGGGCGGGTGCCGCCGCCCTGGCCCTGGTCGCGCTGGCGGCCTGTAGCACCCGTGGGTCGAACACGCCCGCCAACAGCGCCGCGGGAGAGAAGAAGACCGCCGCCCAGGTGAAGGTGGCGCTCGTACCGGGCGGCCCGCACCAGTACTTCCAGCCGTGGAAACCCGCGCTGGACAAGGCGAAGGCGGACTTCGGGCTGGGCGGCACCACGTTCGACGAGACCGCCCAGTGGGACCAGTCCAAGCAGAACAGCGTGATCAACTCGCTGGCCTCGCAGGGGTACACCGCGTTCGGCGTGTTCGGGGTCTCGCCGACCGACATCAACACCACCTTCGGCGACCTGAAGTCCAAGGGGCTCGCGGTGGCCTCGCTGGGCTCCTGCCCGGCCGGTGACGTGGACAAAGCCGACTTCTGCCTGTCCACCGACGTCAACGAGGCCGCGTACAAGGCCGCCAAGGCGACGATTGACGCGATGGGCGGCCAAGGCGTGCTGGTCCACATGACCGGCAACAACGTCGACTCCAACACCCAGCGGCGGATCGCAGGCGTTAAGAAGGCCGTCGACGAGTCCGGCGGCAAGGTCACGCTGATGACCACGGTCACCGACGTGGACAAGGACCTGCAGACCGCGCAGAAGGCCACCTCCGACCTGCTTTCCTCGCACGGCAAGGAGATCAACGGCATCGTCACCACCGCGTACAACCCCGCGGTCGCGGCGGCGGCCGGGGTGAAGTCGGCCGGGCTGCCGATCAAGGTGGTGGCCATCGACGACGACCCGCAGATCCTGGCCGGCATCAAGGACGGCTCGGTGTCCGCGACCATCGCCCAGAACCCGACCGGCCAGGCCTACATCGGATCGTGGGCCTTGGCACAGCTGGCTTCCGGCGCGTGCACGGTCAGGACCCCGGGCGTGGTCGTCGACTCCGGCTCGTTCGCGGTCACCAAGTCCAATGTGGACACATACGATGCCGAGCGCAAGGCCAAGACCGACCAGCTCAAGTCGCAGTTCTCCGGCAACGTCCTGCAGTGCGCGTGAAGGGGTCCACGGGGTGGTAAAGGTCAGCAAGGCCGAGGCGTTCGTCGTCAACCTGGCCGTCGAACAGGTTCGCACGGACGCGGTCCAGGCGTTCCTGTCGCAGGAAACGGTGTTCGTGGAGGTGACCACGGACGACGGGGCCACCGGGCTCGGGTACTCGTACACCATCGGGACCGGCGGCTCGGCCGTCCTGGCGCTGCTGCGCGATCACCTGCTGCCCCGGCTGGTCGGGCAGGACGCGCGGCGGATCGAGGGGATCTGGCTGGACCTGATGGCCTCGACGCGGGCCACCACGGTCGGCGCGATCACGTCCCTCGCGCTGGCCGCCGTGGACACCGCCTTGTGGGATCTGCGTTGTGTGCGCGCTGGTGAGCCGCTCTGGCGGGTCGCCGGCGGGTTCCAGCCCTCGGTCCCGTTGTACGACACCGAGGGCGGCTGGCTGCATCTGTCCATAGCGGACCTGGTCAAGGGCGCGCGTGCGGCCCAGGACGCGGGCTGGGGCGGGATCAAGGTCAAGGTCGGGAAATCTTCGGCGTACGAGGACTACGAGCGGTTGTCCGCGGTGCGTTCGGTGGTGGGGCCGCACTTCGACCTGATGGTGGACGCCAACCAGTCGATGACGTTCGCCGAGGCGCTGCGCCGGGTCGAGGCATACGCTCCGATCGGGCTGTTCTGGCTGGAGGAACCGATGCCGGCGGACGATGTGCGCGGCCACGCCCGGCTGGCCCGCGCCACGTCCATCCCGATCGCGGTGGGCGAGTCGATGTACTCGGTCGCCCAGTTCCGCAACTACCTGGAACAGGGCGCGGCTTCAGTGGTGCAGGTGGATGTCGCCCGGGTCGGCGGGATCACGCCGTGGCTCAAGGTCGCGCACCTGGCCGAAGCGTTCAATGTGGACGTTTGCCCGCACTTCCTGATGGAGCTGCACGTCAGCCTGGTCGCGGCCATTCCCAACGGCCGCTACGTCGAACACATCCCGCAGCTGCGCGCGATCACCACCGCGGAGATGGACATCGCCGGCGGCCGCGCCATCGCCCCGGAAACGCCGGGCCTCGGCATCGCCTGGGACCGGGACGCCCTGGACAACCGGAGAATCGCGTGAAGACCGAGACTCCCGAGGTCGAGGCCGCGCCGGCTCCGGTCCGGCGCTCCGTCAGCCGGGTCACGACCATCCTGGCCGATCAGCGGACCGGACTGGTGCTGCTGATCGTCGCTCTGGTGATCGTGTTCGGGTCTTTGCGGCCGACGTTCTTCGACGAGCAGTTCGTGGTCTTCCCGTTGCTGCGGGATATCGCGACGCTGACAGTGGTCGGGCTCGCGCAGCTGGCGGTGTTGTCGATCGGGCACCTCAACATCGCCGTCGGGCGGATGGCCGCGTTCGGCGCGATGTTCACCGGGATGTCCTATGACCTCTGGCATTTCCCGTTGTATGCCGGGCTTGTCGTGGGAGTCGTCGCGGGTGCGGCGATCGGGGCCTTGACCGGGTTGATCATCACGGCATCGGGCGTGAACTCGTTCGTGGTGACCCTGGCGATGGACTTCGCGTTGCTGGGGTTGGTGTCCCTTGTGTACTCGGAGCTGACCGAGGCCGCGGCGTTCACGACGAAACCGCCTGGGATGCAGGAACTCCGGCAGTACTCGTTGGCGGACCTCTGTGTGGGGCCGGTGTGCGGGTCTTCGGCGATCCCGCAGCTGGCGATTTTCGCTGTGCTGGCGATGATCCTGGTCGGGTACCTGTTCTCGCGGGCCCGGACCGGCCGGGAAATGCTGATGGTGGGCTCGAACCCGGTCGCCGCCGAACTGTCCGGGATCGCGGTGAACCGCCGGATCGTTGGCGCGCATGCGCTTTCCGGTGCGCTGGCGGCTCTGGCCGGGTTCATGCTCGCGGTCACCGGTGGGTCGTTCACCGCGGGGATCGGCGGGGAGCTCATGCTGCCGTCGTTCCTGGGACCCGTGCTGGGCGGAACTTTGCTGACCGGCGGGTTTGTTTCGGTTCTGGGAACGTTGCTTGGCACGTCGCTGACTCAGGTTGTCCGGCAGGGTTTGACGATGCTCGGCGCGAGCGTGCAGAGCCTGTCGATCTGGCTGGGCGCGATCCTGCTCGCCGCGTTGTCCGTGGACCGGGTCCGGCAGGTCTTCACCGAGCGGAGGGCAATGAGCCGATGAAGACGCTCAAGACCACCGAGGTCACCCTGCTGGCCCTCTCGCTCGCCGGGTTCATCGCGCTGGCGATCGCCTCGAAGGGGTCGCTGCTCAGTGGATCGGCGATCGAGACGCTGTTCGCTTATGTGGCCGTCCCTGTCCTCATTGGACTCGCTCAGCTGGTCGCGTTGTCCGTGGGGCAGATGAACCTGTCGGTCGGCGCGCTGGGCGGGTTCGTGGCCGTGGCGGGTGCGATCGTCATGGCGGACAACGGTGTTCCCGCCTGGCTGGCCGTGGTGGGTGCGCTCGTGCTGGGTGCGGCCGTTGGGGCGGTCAATGGGTTCCTGGTCGTGCTGACCAGGATCAACGGGTTCATCGTGACCCTGGCGACGATGACCATCCTTACCGGACTCCAGTATCAGCTCGTTGGTACATCAACGATCTCGAACTACTCGCCGGGCCTGCGTGAGGTCGGTCAGGCCGGCATCCTGCACATCCCAGTGGTGTTCATCATCGCTTTGGTGGTCGCGGGCGCGCTGGCGGTGTTCATGCGGCGCGCGATCTGGGGCAGGCAGTTGCTGGCCAGTGGCGGGAATCCCTTGGCGGCCAGGCTGTCCGGCATCTCCAACGACCGGTCGATCGTGCTCGCGCACTGCCTGTCCGGGTTGCTGATCGGCGTCGCCGCGGTGGTGACGCTGATGTCCGCGCCGGGTGTGAACCAAAGCATTGGCGGCGACTGGCTGCTGGCCAGCTTCGCGGCGCCGATCATCGGTGGCGTGGCGCTGGCCGGCGGGGCTGTCTCAGTATCCGGGACAGTGCTGGCCGCGTTCATCGTCCGGCTGGTGGACGTCGCCCGCGCCCAGTTCTCGCTGAACCCCAGCTGGGTCAACTTCGTGGTCGGGGCGGTCGTGCTGGGCACGGTCGTGCTGACCCACCGCCGCCACGGGGCTGCCTGATGTTGATCGCGGAGAACCTGGTGAAGGTGTTCCCTGGCGTGCGCGCGCTGGACGGTGCGTCGCTCCGGATCGCGCCGGGGTCGGTGCACGCGCTGCTTGGGGAGAACGGTGCGGGGAAGTCCACCCTCATCAAGGTCCTCACCGGAGTGCACAAACCGGACAGTGGCACGCTCAGCATCGACGGCCGGCCGGTGACGTTGGACTCGCCGCACGCGGCGGTGCGGGCCGGAGTCGGCGTGGTGCACCAGGAACGCAACCTGGTGCCCGAGTTCTCAGTGGGTGAGAACATCGTGTTGCGGCAGCTGCCGGCCAAAGGCGGGCTGCTCGACCGCGCGGCCGTCCGGGCCGAGGCGCGCCGATGCCTTGACCTGCTGGAACTTGACCTCGACCCGGACCGGAAAGTCCGTGGCCTGCCCGTTTCCCAGCTCCAGTTGATCGAAGTGGCGAAGGCGCTGTCGATGGACAGCGGGGTGCTGCTGTTGGACGAGCCGACAACAGCGAGCACGCCGAGTGAGGTCGAGCGGTTGTTCGACGTGATCCGGCGGCTGCGTGACAGCGGCACCGCGATCCTGTTCGTCAGCCACAAACTCGAGGAGGTCTACGCCTTGTGCGACACCGTGACGGTATTGCGTGACGGTGTGTCCGTGCTCGAGTCGGTGCCGTTGGCGGAGCTGGACCGGACGGACCTGATCAGCGCGATGGTCGGCCGCGCGCACGAGGCGGTCTCGCTGCCGGACCGCCCGGCGGCTGAGCCGGAACCGGTTCTCCAGCTCGACGGTGTGAGCACCGCCATGGGGCACAAGGACATCTCGCTGTCCCTGCACCGCGGCGAGGTGCTCGGCCTGTATGGGCTGGTCGGCGCGGGTCGCAGCGAACTGGCCAAGGCGCTGCTCGGCTTTTCCAAGATCACTGCGGGTGATCTTCGCGTGCGTGCTGAGTCCGTCCGGATTCCGACTGTGCGCGAAGCATTGCAGCGCCACCGGATCGGTTACGTCCCGGAGGACCGCAAGGAGGAAGGTCTTTTCCTCGACCAGCCGGTGGCGAGAAACATCGCGGTGACGGTGTGGAACCGGATCCAGCGCAAGATCGGCGGAGTGCCCGCGAAGCGTGAACGCGCTCTCGCGGCCGATCACGTGCAACGACTCGGGATCCGGTTGTCCAGTACTGGCCAGCTTGCCGGGCAGCTCTCCGGCGGAAACCAGCAGAAGGTTAGTCTCGCGAAATGGCTCGCCGCCGACACCGAGATCCTCATCATCGACGAGCCGACGGTGGGGATCGACGTGCGGACCAAGGCGGCCTTTCACGAACTGATCTGGCAGCTGGCCGCGGACGGGCACGCGGTGCTGCTGATCACCAGCGACCTTGTGGAGATGGTGACCTTGGCCGACCGGATCATTGTGATGCGCGCCTTCGGAGTTTGTGGTGAGGTGGTCAACACCCACTCCTACGAACCGATGAGCCGAGAGGTTATGGGACTCATTCACGCAGACGCATGAGAAATGGCCTGCTCCGGATCGACCTGACCACCGGGGAGTCCCGCACCACCCCGATGGCGTCGCCGCTGGATGTACTGCTGGAGACCCGCCCCAGAACGCCGGTCTACCACGTCGATCAGCCGATCGTGTTCGGCACCGGCCGCCGTGCGCTGGCCATGACCCGGTTCACGCTGACCGCCAAGTCGCCGCTCTCGGGCGGGGTGGCGGAGTCCAGAGTGGAAGGTCCGTTCGGTCCGGCACTGGGCGACACCGGTTACGGCGGCATCGTGCTGACCGGCCGCTCGGCCGCCCCGTGCTACGTGGTGATCCAGGACGGTGAGCCCCGGATCCTCGACGCGAGCGACCTCTGGGGCCTGGACACCTACGAGACGACCGACCGCCTGGTGGACCGGCACGGCGATGACATCCACGTGGCCACCATCGGGCCGGCGGGCGAGAACATGGTCCGGTTCGCCAGCCTCATCACCGACCGAGGCTACGCCGCCGCGAGAATGGGCGCGGTGTTCGGCGCCAAGCGGTGCAAGGCGGTCGTCGTCATCGGCGGCACGGCGCCCGACATCGCCGACCCCGTCGCGCTCGCGCGGGTGACGAAGGACTACACCGCCCGGATCCCGCTGAACCCCTTGACCCGCACCGAGTACGAGCCGCCCGGGTTCGGAGCGTGGCCGGCTGCCGGGCTTGAGGGGTATCTGGGTGTGCGTAACTACAGTACGGCGCAGGTGCGGTTCAGCTTCGGGCCTTCGGACTTCAATACCCACCTGACCCAACTGGCGGACGGGTGTCCGGGATGTCCGCAGGACTGTATGAAGTCCTTTGACGGCAGCCCTTTGCATCAACAGGCGGTGGCGGCTTTCGCTTCCAACCTCGGGATCGACGACCTTCCGACGGTGCTGGACTTGAACACCCGGTGTCTGCGGTGGGGTGTTGATCCGGTCTCGTTGTCGGGAGTGCTCGCGTTTGTGTGCGAGATGCCTCGGGGGCCTCGGTTCGGGGACGTCGGGGCGTTGACCCGGCTGGCTGAGGATGTCGTCTGGCGGTCGGGGAATGGGGTCGTGCTCTCGGACGGGGTGGCTCGAGCGGCCAAGACCCTTGGGCGGCACACGGTTCCCTACGCCATGCACTGCAAGGGGATCGAGATGTGCATGTTCGATCCCCGGGGGAACCAGGGGCTGGCGCTTTCCTACGCTGTGCATCCACTGGGGCCGCGGTATGACGGGGTGGAGCATGACATCGACTTCGATCCCGTGTGGGGGGAGGAGTTGTTCATCGCCAACGCCGGGCTGCCCGCTGGGATCCCGATGGCGGAGCTGACTCCGTCCAAAGTGGAGCTTGTTGCTTCGCTGATGGAGTTGTGGAGTGGGTACGATGCTATGGGCGTCTGTATTTTCGCGGCTCCTCCGACGCGGAATTTGACCGAGGCTTCCGCCGCGGAGCTTGTCGGGGCGGTGACCGGGGTTGCCGCCACTCCCGCTTCGGTTCGGGCCGCTGGGCGGGCTCGCTTGCAGGCGATGCGCCGGTACAACCTCCGGGAGGGTCTGTCGTCGGCTGATGACACCCTTCCGGATCGGTTTTTCACGCTGCCTGTTGATGGTGGGCGGTTGGCTGGGGCCATTTTGGACCGGCCTTCTTTTGAGGGGGCTGTTGTTCGGCTACGGGAGCTTTTGGGGTGGGCTCACTAGGTCTTGCCGCTGCTTCTTGACGGTTGTGCTTCTAGGTGGGGTCTGTCCTCGTCGGGCGGCTGACATCCAGCTGGGTGAAAGAGCGCTCGCCGCGCGGCAGCGCCACCCAGAGGGGGTTCAGGGCACGAAGGCGGGGTCTGGTGTGCTTGCGCGCTTTGCCCGTGGGACAAGGGGGTCACCAATTCCGGTGAAGCCCCATCAAATCCCGGGATCTTCCGCCTTGGTGCGGGTAGTGTTGATGCTATGCAAGGCAGTGGAAACCATTGGGGTAAAACAAAAGAAGAGATGGTTGCTGCCCTGCAGGATGTCGAGGCGCAGGGTCGGCGGATCGAGTACACCGGGCTGGAGTTGGTGGCCCACCTGAACAACCAGGGCCTCGCCACCGAACTCGGCTACTCCAACCCCGCCGCGCTGCTCGTGCACGCGTTGCGGATCTCGCCCAAGGAAGCCAAACGCCGCCTGGCACAGGCGGAAGAGCTGTTCCCGAGCATCACCCCTACCGGGTCGGTGATCGAGCCTGCCCTACCCGCGACTGCCTCTGCCTTGGCCGCCGGAGACATTGGCTCCGAAGCTGTGGACGTCATCCGCAAGACCCTCAAGGACTTGCCGGATCTGGAGCCCGAGAAGCTGGCGCTGGCGGAGTCCACGATGGTCGCTCAGGCCGCCGAGGATGATCCGAATGCGTTGGCCCGGTTCGGTACTAGGGTGCGCAACATCGTGGACCCGGACGGTCCGCCTCCGCCCGATCCGGAACCCAAGCAGCCCGACCGGATACTGCACATCCGCGCCCGTCGGGATGGCGGCCTTGACTTCCGCGGCCATCTGCCCGCCGAGGACGCCCATCTGCTGCACCCGGTGATCAAGAAGGGTGAGCAGCGTCCCACCGACCGTGCCGACGACCGCTGCCAGGCCGAGCGCACGGCCGATGCCTTCGTGGAAACCCTGCGCATGGCCGCCCAGTGCCCGTCTCAGCCGACGAAGAATGGCCTGCGCACGCCGGTCGCCATCACGATCTCCTATGACGATCTGCTCAAAGATCTCGACGACCGCATCCTTGTCGGTCCGGACACTTACCTGACCGCGAGGGAGGCCCGGCGGATCGCGTGCGACAGCCACCTGTTCCCTGCAGTCCTCGGCAGCAAGTCCGAACCCCTCGACATCGGCGTCAGCTCCTACACCGTTCCCGCTCACATCCGCCGGGCACTGATCCTCCGGGATGGTGGCTGCGCCTTCCCGAGCTGCGGCGCACCGGCCAGCGCCTGCGACGCCCACCACATCATCCACTGGCGCAACCACGGCCCAACCAAAGTGGACAATCTCGTACTTCTCTGCCCCCACCATCATCGGTTGGTGCATCGCAGTGACTGGACCATCCAGATGGTCGATCGCATCCCGCGGTTCATTCCGCCTGCGTACATCGACCCGCACCGCCGTCCGCGAACCAACTCTGCCCGAAGATCCATACCTACCGCCGCCTGACCCCAGGGACCTCGCCATTCCTGGGGCTCAAGGGGTGCCCGTAGTAGGCACGGAGCGCGGTTCGGTTTTACATGGGTGGCGGCGGCCTTGAACTTGCCAGTGCGGCAGGTCCAGAGCCAGCAGGTGATCGAGCGTGGACCTTAAGCAGAAGCCCAAAGAGCCCGCGCTGAACCCTCGCCATCCCCGAGCGAACCCTAGGCCCGACCTGAACCGACCCCGTCCCCGCGCTCACTCGTCTGGCAGGGACTTACTCCTGGCCGTAGACCTTCACCAGGCGGTCCCGGGACGACTCCAGGTGCCGCCGCATCGCCGCGCGAGCCTCATCAGCCTTGCCTTGGAGGATCGCGTTCACGATGTCCTCGTGTTCGCGCATCGTTTCCTCCGCTATGCCTACTTTGAAGTACAGGCGGTAGCTGTGGGTGTGGGCGTGGAGGCGGGTGAGGGCGTCGGAGATGAGGGGGTTGCGGGAGGCTTCGGCTATCAACCTGTGGAGGAGGGCGTCTTGGGTGGCGAAGTCGCGGTAGGCCTGGTACTTGTCGCCGGCGGGGTGGGCGGACATGTCTTTGATGAGGGTTGTCAGTTCGGTCTGTTGGGCCGTGGTGCTGTGCTTGGCGGCTAGTTCGGCTGCGGCCGGTTCCAGGAGCAGGCGCATCTCGTAGAGGTTGTCGAGGCTGACCTGGTCCATCAGCGGCGCGACGATGTAGCCCGCGTGGGGTCGCTTTGCCACCAGGCCGTCGGACTCCAGTTTGGTCATCGCCTCCCGTACGGGGGTGGGGGACACCTGGAGCTCGCGGGCAATGCCGTCGATCGACAGCCGCGCGCCGGGGGCGAGGTCGTGGTCCATCAACATGCCCTTGATGGCCTCGTACACCGTGTCACGCAGCATGGTTCGCGGCGGCGGAGTCATCCGCGGCACGGGCACCGAGGAGTTCTGCCCCACTTCGGATCATCCCCCTTCAGCCGGTCGCTACCTCGTGAATCTTAGGGCCGCGTGGCGACAATCAGCCGTTGACGCGGTCCGCCCCGCAGGGTAAGAAGATTCAGGTTTCGTATCTGATATCTGATCCTAGCTCATTTCCCGCCTGGTCACAGGGAGGAATCGACGATGACGTCGAGATGGATCGCCGCGGCGATCGGGGGTGCGCTGGCGTTCACCGTCGTGGCGCTGCCCGCGTCGGCCGGCCCCGCCACCATTGTCTACGCCGCGCCGAACGGCAACGGCGCCGCCTGCACCCGCCAGGCTCCCTGTTCGATCACCCAGGCCCAGCTCAAGGCCCGCGGCCAGCGCGACCTCACGGTCAGCCTCGCCGGCGGCACCTACCAGCTCAGCCAGCCGCTGACCTTCACCGAAGCCGACTCCGGCGCCCCCGGTCACCCGATCCGCTGGCAGGCCGCGCCCGGCCAGACCCCGGTGATCAGCGGCGGCCTGCCGATCGGCGGCTGGCAGCGGTTCACCGGGAACGTCTGGAGCGCAAGGGTTCCCAGCGACCTGACCACGCGCCAGCTGTATGCGGACGGCGTCCGCCTGCCTCGCGCCCAAGGCGACCTGCCGGTCGGCCTCACCCAGACCGCCACCGGGTTCACCGCCGCGAACACCACGATGTCCGGCTGGCGCGACCCGGACAAGATCGAGTTCGCGTTCACCGAAGGCCACGGCGCCTGGACCGAGCCCCGCTGCGGGGTCGACAAGATCAACGGCGTCACCATCACCATGGACCAGCCCTGCTGGGACAACATGAAACTGCCCGACGACCCGCGCGGCCCGTTCGGCGACAACCCCTCCGGCGGCTTCCCGAGCCTGCCCGGCAACGCCGTGCCGTCCCGTGTGGAGAACGCGTTCGAGCTGCTCAGCGACGGTGAGTGGTACCTCGACGAGGCCCGCGACACCATCTACTACCAGGGCCGCCCCGGCGAGGACGTCCGGAAAAAGAACTTCGTCGCGGCCAAACTGGACAGTCTCGTCCGGACGACCACCAGCTGGACCGCCCCGCTGCACGACGTCTCCTTCGAAGGCCTGGAGTTCGCCTACGCGACCTGGCTGCAGCCCAGCACGCCCGAAGGTTTCGTCGAGATGCAGGCGAACATGACCCTCACCGGGCCGGGCGCGAGCAAGAGCCAAGGTCTGTGCCAGTACTCCGAACCCAAGGGCACCTGCCCGTACGGCGCGTGGACCAGACCAGCCGCGGCGGTCGACCTCACCGGCACCAGGAACGTCACCTTCCTGCGCAACACCTTCCAGCACCTCGGCGGCGCCGGACTCGGCTTACAGCACGGCGTCCAGAACGATCTGGTGCAAGGAAACACCGTCACCGACGTGTCCGGGATCGGCATCCTGCTGGGTGCGATCGACGATCCGCAGCCGCTGAACGGCGACGAGAACGAGATCGCCACCGGCAACACCATCGACAGCAACTACGTGCACCACACGGGTGTCGAGTTCCCCGGGGCGCCCGCGATCGTCAACGGCTACTCGCGGCAGACCAAGATCACGCACAACCAAGTGTCCAATGTGTCCTACAGCGGCATCTCGTCCGGCTGGGCCGGCTGGCACACCAACTCCGTGACACCGCACGACAACCCGAACATCAACGCGGACAACACGATCGCCAACAACGTGATCTACGGCCACATGGGCGTGCGGCACGACGGCGGCGCGATCTACACCAACGGCCCGCAGGGCACGAGCTTCGAACACGGCCTGACCGTGCAGGGCAACGTGAGCTTCGCCGGGGTGTTCACCTCCTTCAACGTCTACAACGACGAAGGCGGCGACTACGTCACCATCACGGGCAACGTCCAGTACGCCGACCCGGGTGGGTTCAACGGCGGCTGCTCGACCACCGGCCACATCCGGATCAAGGACAACTACCGGACCGGTGCGCTGAACTGGTTCGGCTGCCCGCCCGCGCCGGTCGGCATCGAGGTCCTCGACGGCAACAAGCAGATCTCGCAGAACCCGCAGGCAGGCGAGGTGCCCAATGCGGTGCTCGCCGCGGCCGGGCTGCGCCCCGAATTCCAGGACCTGGTCACGAGATCCGCGCCCGAGGTGGTCTTGGTCAGCCCGACCTGCACGGACGACCTGCTGATCTCCGGCTCCGGGTTCACCGGCAAGGCCAGGGTGACCATCGGCGGCCGCCCGGTCCAGCCGGTCACGTACATCGGCCCGAGCCAGCTCAGCGTCAAGCTGCCGCAAGGAGTCAACGGCGGCGCCATCTCGGTGACCACCAAGGCCGGGACCAGCTCGGCGAGCGCAGGTTCGTTGCTGTCGCCCTGTCGCAGTCTAAGCACGACCTTCAACAACGTTGGCATCACAGACGACTGGAACCGTGGACCGGGCAATGTGGACGGTTACGGCTACAGCTACTCGGCGCAGGCATTGGCGCAGCGCGGGATCATGCCTGGCTCGCCGGTCCGGACGCACGGCGTGACGTTCACCTGGCCGGCCGCGTCGGCGGGCTCACCGAACAACACGTTGGCAGCAGGGCAGTTCGTGGGTGTCTACGGTCAGTCCGACACCCTCGGCTTCCTGATGACCAGTACACATGCGACAGAGGGCAAGGGCACGGTCTACTACACCGACGGCTCCATCCAGGAGTACACGATCGGCAGCACCAACTGGGCCGACGGTCTCCAGCCGGGCGTGGTCCCCGCGATCACGGCGCCGTACCGCAATGGTCCGGGCGGGCAGGACACGCGGCCGGTGTGGATCTTCTACTCGGGGGTGGCGATCGACCCGCACAAGACCGTGAAAAGCGTTCGCCTGCCTAATATTTCCTCTGAGATCGACGCGAACACCCCGGCCATGCACATTTTCGCGGTGGCCCTCGGCGGCGGCCCGGACCTCGCGCAAGGCAAGATCGCGCGTGCTTCAACGGAGGTCTTCGGCGGCCTTGCGAGCCGCGTGAACGACGGCGACTCGAACGGCTCTTGGTACAACAACTCCGTCAGCCACAGCGACATCCAGGATCACCCGTGGTGGCAGGTCGATCTGGGCGCGTCGAGCCAGCTGCAGACGATCAACGTCTGGAACCGTACGGACTGCTGCGCCGATAGGTTGAACGACTTCTGGGTGTTCGTCTCGGCCACGCCGTTCGACACGAGCCTCGCTCCGGCCGGCCAGGCCAAGAAGAACGGCGTGTGGTCGGCGCACATGACCGGTGCCGCACCGGTTGTGACCACGGTGCAGCCCAATGTGTCTGGCAGGTATGTGATGGTCCAGCTCAACGGCCGGAACTACCTGTCGCTGGCCGAGGTCGAGGTGTTCGGCGGCAAACCGTCCACTGAGGACTGGGTCGGCACGTGGGGTGCGGCGCAGGCGGCACCGGCCTGGTGGGCGCCCAACGGGTTCGCCAACCGCTCGGTCCGCAACGTCCTGCACTCCAGCGTCGGCGGCACTTCAGCGAGGGTCAGGTTCTCGAACCGCTTTGGCACCAGCCCATTGGTGGTGGACAAGTCGTCGATCGCCCTGGGGGTCAGCTCCGAGGTGCCGGACGTCAGGCCGGGCACCATGCGGCAGTTGACGTTCTCCGGGCAGCCGGCGGTCACCATCCCGGCCGGTGCGGAAGTCCAGAGCGACCCCGTGAACATGATGTTCCCGGCCGACACGGACCTGGTGGTGAGCCTGTACACCTCGCAGGGATCCGGCCCGGCGACGTACCACCCGGCGGCCAACCAGATCAACTACCTGACCACGACCGGGGACCACGCGCTCGACGAGTCGGGCGTGGGCTTCGACCAGAAGATCGGGTCCTGGGTCTACGTCGAGGAGATCGACGTGCGCGGCTCGGGGGCGAAGGGGACCGTGGTCACGTTCGGCGACTCGATCACCGACGGCGGCTACACCACGACGAACTCCAACCACCGCTGGCCGGACTACCTTGCCGACCGCACCAAGGACTTCGGCATCGTCAACTCCGGGATCAGCGCGGGCAGGCTGATGCTCGACGGCAGCAACCTGGACTGGGGCCGCAGTGGCCTGGCGAGGCTTGATGACGACACCATCAACCGGACCAACGTCAGGACGGTGATCCTGTTGCAGGGCATCAACGACATGATCCACGACCCGCGCAACGACCGCCCGGACGAGTATGCGGCGGCCTACCAGGAGTTCGTGGCCCGCATGCACGCGAAGAGCGTACGGGTGCTGGCCTCGCCGATCACCCCGTTCAAGGGCTGGGAGGGCTACGACGAAGGACTGGAGCGGACCCGTCAGGGGATCAACGACTTCGTGCTCCACAGTGGAACGTTCGACGGCGTCGTGGACTTCGCCTCGGCGCTCGCCGATCCCAGCGACCCGTTGAAGATCCGCCCGGAGTACGACGCCGGTGACCACCTCCACCCCTCCGACGCGGGCAACGCCGCGATGGCCGCAGCAGTCGACCTGGCCAAGCTGTGAAGCCGGTTGGGCCCAGGCACATCTGCCTGGGCCCAACCTCCTATGCCATGTCGCCGCGGCCGATCGGGCGGCCGAGCAGGGCCAGGAAAGACCCCTTATCGAAAGGAACGGCGACGGACGCGGGGGGGTTACTCCCAAGTCACCGGGAGTTCGATCAGGCCTCCGGTCAGCGTCTCGGTCCGGTACCGCAGCTGCTCGACCGGCACGGCCAGCCGCATGCCCGGGTGCCTCGGGATCAGCTGGCCCAGCACCTCCTGCAGCTCGATCCGGGCCAGCGGCGCGCCCAGGCAGTAGCGGATGCCGTGGCCGAACGTCAGGTGCCCGGTGGCGTCACGGGTGGTGTCGAACCGCTTCGGGTCGGGGAAGACCGACGGGTCCTGGTTCGCGCCGCTGAGGTTCAGCAGCACCAGGTCGCCGGTGCGCACCTGCGCGTCGCCGACGGTGAAGTCGGTGCGCGCGTACCTGGGCAGACCGCCGTGGCTGACGTACTGGAGCTCGGTCGGCCACCGCAGCGTCTCCTCGATCGCGGCCGGGATCAGCGAGGGGTCCGCCGCCAGCCGTTGCCACTCGCCGGGCTCGGCGAGCAGCATCATGAGCGCCATCCCGATGCGCACCACCGTGGTCTCGTGCCCGGCGAACAGCAGGGCCATCGACAGCTGGGCCGCGGCTTCGTCGGTCTCGGTCTCACAGAGCCGGGAGATCACGTCGTCGCCCGGGGTCACCCGTTTCTTGGCCACCAGGGAAAGCCCGTAGCCGTACAGCGCCGCCAGCCCCTGCGCGGAGGCGTCGCGGTCGGTGAACGTGCCCGCGGCCTCGCTCCAGGCGCGGAACTGGTCGCGGTCCTCGTAGGGCACGCCGAGCAGTTCGCAGATCACCATGATCGGCAACGGCGTGGCCACGGCGGCCTGCAGGTCGGCGGGGGAGCGCAGGTCGTCGATCAGCTCGGCCGCCATGGACTGGATGCGCGGGCGCAGTGCGCGCATGTGCTTCGCGGAGAAGTGCGGCTGCAGCAGCGCCCGCATCCGGGCGTGGTCGGCCTGCTCGGTCTCGAAGTTGCCCATGGGCCCGCCGAACAGTGCCGAGTCGCCGGTCCGGCCGGCCTTCTCCGGCTCCGGGTGCGAGCGGCCGAGGCGTTCGTCCGACAGCAGGCGCCTGACCTCCGCGTATTCGGTGGCCATCCATGCCGGGTCGCCGGTGGCCGTGTGCGTGCGGATCATGACCGACCCCCATGTTTACTCGAACTTGTATACGTCGATGTAAACAACCGTACTCGTATACTCCGGAGTCAACAAGGAGGTGGTGTGGTCCAGCGGCTGGGTCGGGTCGAGCGGCGGGAGCAGATCCTGGACGCGGCCACACGGGCGTTCGCGCGGTCGGGCTACGCCGGCACCGGGCTGGACGACGTCGCCGCCGAGGCCGGAATCACCCGGGTGCTGCTGTACCGGCATTTCGATTCCAAAAAGGACCTTTATCTGGCGGTCCTCGGCCGGGCAATGCTGCGGTTGTCGGAAACCATGGGGCCGGGCACTTACGATGAGCACACCATTCCGTCATTGCTGCGTGCGGCTTCGGCGGACCCGAATGGTTTCCGGCTGGTGTTCCGGCACGCTGCCCGGGAACCCGAGTTCGGTGAGCTGGTCGATTCGATGACCACCCGTTCGCGGGAGGTCGCCTTTTCCTACATGACCGAAATCGCGGATCCGCAGTGGCGGGAATGGGTGGCCGCGTTGCTGCCGGTGGTGACCCTGGAGGCCGTTATCGCGTGGCTGGACGCGGGCGAGCCGCCGGGTGGCGCCGAACGCGTCAACGCCGCCGTGCAGGGCGTTATTCGGGCTGCTCTCGGTAGTTGAGCCGGTGGGCCGGGCAGCGGACGGCCGGATCGTAGCCTGACGCCTGCCACCGGCGTGCGCACTCCGAGCAGTTCTCCGAGGACGTGCGCGGGATTGAGCGGGGATGAGTGAGCATGTTGACCCAGCGGGCGAGGGTCTTCAGCGCGAACATGTCAAACCCAATTCTCGGCGGCGGCGGTCCCCGGAGTGCCTGCGGCAACTGAAAAATAGCATGCCCCGCTGGGTGATCGCTAAACCTCACTCGATTGGCGGCCAACCAGGCAACAGGCCGGTCACCATTTCGACCGGCCCGTTATCTCACCTGGTCAACGCGGGTTCGGTGGCCAGGATCCGCTGCATCGCGGCCCGAAGTTCCGGCTGCGCATTCTCATCGTCATCACGGCGCCACGCTATGTAGCCGTCCGGGCGGACCAGCAGCGTTCCCACTTCCGGCAGCCCCGCGACCCGGCTCCAGTCGCCGTACGCGTCCCGTGCGCCAATGTCACCTATTCGTGCGACGGCGAGGTCCACTCGCAACTCTTGGCTCACGATCTTCGCCGCGGTCACCCACGCGGTCCCAGCCAGCCCAGTGACCAGCGTGAACCGCCCGTGGCCGACCAGATCCAGGGTGGACACCCGGCGGCCGTCCCGGCCG
This sequence comes from Actinocrispum sp. NPDC049592, assembly GCF_040675465.1. Classification (NCBI taxonomy): domain Bacteria; kingdom Bacillati; phylum Actinomycetota; class Actinomycetes; order Pseudonocardiales; family Pseudonocardiaceae; genus Actinocrispum; species Actinocrispum sp. NPDC049592. The sequence continues at coordinate 243,120 of NZ_JBFAPA010000002.1, forward strand.
ACCAGCCACACGTGCGGCAGTTTGGCGCCCGGCCGTGCGCTCGGCCGGTGGAACAGTTCATGGTCATCCGGGTGCATTTCCACGACCGGGTCCAGCACCGCCGAGGAGACATATCTCTGGTCGAGTTCGACGCCATGCGCGTTGAACTCGTAGTTCTTCAACTCGACCGCGGCTTCCAGTTCCCGGCGCCGTTTCGCGCCCTCCGCGTCCTCGGCCAGAACCGCGGCCATGCCCGCCTCGATCCCGGCCGCGTCGGTGTCGTCGGAGATGCCCAGAGCTGCGAAGATCGGGCCGAACTCCTCGCGGCTGAGGTTGGCCCGGTCGACCACCTGCTTGCCGATCGGCGCGCGTTCCCGCGAATAAGTGTCCAACAGTGCGGGGCCCGCCTGACCTCGGATGACCATGGCCAGTTTCCACGCCAGGTTGTACGAGTCCTGAATGGACGTATTCGAGCCGAGCCCGTTTGACGGCGGGTGGCGGTGAACCGCGTCGCCCGCGCAGAAAACGCGACCATTCGCGTATTCGGTGGCGTAGTTGTGATTCACCGTCCACAACGAGGTCGACGTGATCTCCACTGGCAGATCCGGATCACCGACAAGGTCGCGGACAATCGCCGTGGCCTCCTCGGTGGTCACCTCCGGCGGCTCCTGCTCGATGTCGTACCCCCACACCAGCAGCCACTCGTTCCACGGCCGGACCATCCGCACGAGGCCCATTCCGATGCCGCCGGTGCCCGCGCCCGGCCGCATGACCCAATAGAGCACGCTCGGCCGGTGGGCCACATATCGGCTCAGATCCGCGGTGAACGTGATGTTCATACTGCCGGCTTTCCCGGTCTGCCCGGAAATGGGCAGCCCGGCCAGTTCGGCCACCTTGCTGCGGCCGCCGTCGGCGCCGATCAGATACTTCGCGCGGATCGTGTACTCGTCATTCCGCACCCGGTCGAAAAGCGTCGCCGTGACCCCGTCGGCGTCCTGTTCGAACGACCGGAACTCGGTGTCCATCCGCACTTTGGCGCCGCGCGCGGCCGCGTTGCTGACCAGGATCGGCTCCAGGTAGGTCTGCGGCAGGTCGATCATCGGGCTCGGGCTGGCCGCCAGGTACTCGGTCGCCGACCGCGCGCCCGTGCCCCAGCTGGTGATCCGGCCGATCTCGGCGCCCGCGATGGACGTGCACAGCACGGTGTCGCCCATCAGCTCCTGTGGCGTGCCCAGCGCCAGGGCCTCCTGCTCGATGCCCAGGTCCCGCAGCACCTCCATGGTGCGCTGGTTGGTGATGTGCGAGCGGGGCGTGTTGGCCACCCAGCCGTACTTGTTCACCGCGAGGGTCCGGATCCCATAGGTGGCCAGCAGTAACGCCGCCGCGCCACCGGCCGGGCCGGTGCCCACCACGAGGACATCGGTGTCATAGCTCATGGTCATTCTCCGGAAATGTGGAACGTGAAGCCGACGCGGTGCCAGGTGTCCAGCTCGCGGCCGTCGGGGGTGGGGCCGTCCTGCTCGGCGAAGTCGACGATCAGGCCGTCCTTCACGCCGAACACCGTGTCCGAGCCGAGGTAGTCGCCGCCCTTGACGAACAGCTGGGTGACCAGGGTGTGGAAGCCCGGCTTGGCGATCATGAAGTGCAGGTGCGGGGCCCGGTACGGGTGCCGTCCCGAGCCCTCCAGCATCTGGCCGACCGGGCCGTCGGCCGGGATCGGGTACGCGGCGGGCACGATCGACCAGAACCGCAGCCGCCCCTCGGCGTCGGTGCGGAACCGGGCGCGCAGCACCGGGCCGTCCAGGTCCGGCAGCTGCACGTCGTAGAAACCGTCCTCATTGGACTGCCAGACGTCCACGACGGCATCTGCCACAGGGTTTTCGTGCGTGTCGAGCACCTGCACGTCCGTCCACAGTGGCGTCCCGGGCAGCCCGGCGGAGATGTCGAAACCCTGCGGCTCCTCCGGCGGTCCGTCCACATAGAACGGTCCGAGCACGGCCGACGGCGTGGTGTCCGGGGTGCGCGAGTTGGTCAGCAGGTCGACCACGCTGGACACGCCGAGCGTGTCGGACAGCAGGATGAACTCCTGGCGGGTCTCGGTGGTGATGTGCCCGGTCCGGGTCAGGAAGTCGATCGCGTACAGCCACTCCGCCTCGGTCAGGTCGTTGCGCAGCACGTACGAGTGCAGCGTCTTGACCAGGTCGGTCAGCAGCGACCGCAGCCGGTCGGGCGCGTTGTCGAAGCTGGCCACGACCTGGGCGGTGAGCTTCGGGATGTCCTGGGTCAGACCCGGCGGCCTGGTTCCGGCCCAGGCGTTCTCCAGCAGGCCCAGGACGCCTTCACGGGTCAGCTCACGGGGGTTCGGGTACGGCTTGGCGGTGGCCAGCTCGGCGGCCGCGGTCAAGTCGGTCGCGGCCATCCCGAGATCCCGCAGCGAGGTCGGCCCGCCCAGCTCCTTGATCAGGTCGTGGACACCGCTCGGCGCGTCCGGCACACCCAGCGCCTCGGCGATCCGCGCCATGATCGCGGGGACCGCGGGTGCGTTGTACGCCATGGCATGCGGCAGCACGACCGTGTGGGTTTCCGAGTGCGGCAGGCCGAACGAGCCGCCGAGGGTGTGGCAGAGCTTGTGGTGCAGGCTCATCCCGACCGTGCCGAGGCAGGTCCCGGCCAGCCACGCGGCCTGCAGTGCGTCGGCTCGCGCCTCCTCGTCGGCGGGGTTGGCCGCGATCCGGGGCAGCGCGCGGCCCAGCCGCCGGATGGCGTCGAGGGCGAGCTGGTCGGTGACCGGGTTGGCGTCGGGGGAGTAGAGCGCCTCGACCGCGTGCGCCAGCGAGTTGATCCCGCTGGTCACCGACATCTCGACGGGCAGCGTCATGGTCAGGTCGACGTCGTAGACGATGGTCTCGGGCAGGATCGCCGGGGAGGTCTGGGTGGTCTTCTGCCCGTCCGCGGTCTCGCCGAGCACGGGAGTGGCCTCGGACCCGGCGTACGTGGTGGGCACGACCACCTGGGGCAGGTCCGTGCGCAACGCGATCGCCTTGCCCAGGCCGATCGCCGACCCGCCGCCGACGGCGACGATGCAGTCCACGCCCTTGGCCAGCTCCATCGCCTGCGCGGTGACCTCGACCGGGGTGTGCATGACCGCACCATCGAACTGGGCGGCCAGCAGCGACCCGAGCGCCTCGGCGACCAGGGCGGCGGGCTTGGCCGGATGCGGGCTGCTGACCAGCAGTACCCGGGTCCCGCCGAGGCGGCGGACCTCCGGGCCCAGCAGGCGCAGGGTCCCCGGCCCGAACACCACCCGGGCCGGGCCCGCCGAGTAGGTGAATGACGTCATGGCCCGAGTATCCGAGAGCCGGGCCGCCCGCGCCTGCACGAAACCGCTGACTCGGCTGCACGAAACGACTCAGGAGTTGCGGACCGCTCCCGGCGTGGTACCGAGCTGGGCGCGCATGACCCTGGTCAGGTGTTCCTGGTGGGAGAACCCGCAGCGCACGGCCACCTCGGCGATCGGCAGGGTGCTGGTGCGCAGCAGCCGCTCGGCGTGTTTCACCCGCATCCGCAGCAGGAACCGGTGCGGGGCGGCGCCCGCGGTGACCTTGAACTGCCGGGCGAACTGGCTCACCGACAGGCCCGCGACCCTGGCCATGTCCGCCAGCGGGATCGGTTCGGCGATCCGGTCGCAGAGCAGCTCCCGCACCCGCGCGAACTGCTGCTCGGACAACCCGGTCTGGCGCGAATCCGCCGCCTTCCGTCCCGCACTGTGGTGCCTGGCCAACTGGGTGGCCATCAAGTTGGTGAGCTGGTCCACATAGGTCCGTGCGCTGGGCTGCCAGTCGCGGGCCGTGGAATCCAGTGCCAGCGCCAGTTGTTCGAGCAGCGGGTCGTTGGAACCCAGTTCCTCGGCCAATCGGACGTCGTCGTCCAGCGCTTTGTCCGACAGGTAAACGTGAAGCGTGTCCAGTTCACCGCACAGCTCGACGTTCAGCTCGCCGTGCGCGGGTTGCAGGAACAGCCCGCCCGCCTGGACCCGTCGCGGGGCGGCGGACCCACGCCGGACCGCGACCGGGCCGGCCAGGTGCAGGATCAGCTGGTGGGTGGGCGCGGCCCGGAACGACGACTGGAACGGGATCTCGTGCTGCTTGGACACGTACACGTGCTCCCAGCCCAGGCCCGCGCTGGTGCGCTCGGGAGTGATCCATGGCAGCGCCAGGATGCCGTTGGTGTCGGCAACGCCCAGCTCCGCCATGGAACAACCTCCTGGCCTGCCAGGATACCCCCGCTAGCTGGTCTCCCCGGTCAGCGCGAACGAGCGCAGGCGAGCGGTCGCCAGCACCGTGCCCAGGGCGATGAACGCCGCCGCCAGGATCGCCGCGGTCAGCGGGGCCAGGTTGGACGTCAGCAGGTCGCTGCCGGACAACCGGTCGGCGAAGGTGAGGGCGTACTGCTGGATGCTCAGCGCCCGCGCCCCGCTGACGAACGTCACCAGCAGGTTCTCCCACAGCATGATGTAGACCAGCCCGATCGCCACCGGACGGCGGGACATCAGGCTCAGCGCCAGGAAGAACGCCGTGTACGCCAGCCCGCCGACCAGTGCGCCCAGGAACAGGCCGATGGCCAGCGAGCCGCCCTCGGTGATCGCCCCCGCGATCGCCAGCGGGACCGCCGTCGCCGCCGTGGTCACCAGCCAGGCCACCACCAGCTTGGCGACGATGATCTCGCTGCGCGGCAACGGCTTCGCGAGGATGTGGGTGATCGTGCCGTCCTCGATCTCCAGCCCGAGCACGCTGCTGCCGACGATGAGCGCGGTCAGCGGCAGGATCACGCCGAGGCCGAGGCTGCCCAGCACACCCGGCGCCCAGGCCCGGGCGTCGTCGCTGGTGGCCACGCCGATCAGGGTGAGCCCGACCAGCAGCAACGGCATGGGCAGCAGCAACAGCAGCCGGCGCCGGCCGAGCAGCGCCCGGGCGGTCAGGCCCGCGACAGTCAGGTTCATTTCTCCACCAGGTATGCGAAGACGTCTTCAAGGGACTCGTCGGACGGCAGCACCCCGGTCAGCCGGATGCCCTTGTCCCGCGCGACCTTCGTCAGCGCACGGGTGAAGCTGCCGTAGTCGTTCGCGCGCACCTGCAGCCCGGCCGGTTCCAGCTCCACCCCGGACACCGACTCCAGTCCCATCAGGATGGTCGCGAGCGTCCGGTTGTCCGAGGACTGGATCAGGAACACGTGCGGCCGGTTGGTCATCAGGCGCCGGATGTGCCGGTAGTCGCCCGAGGCCGCCAGCCGCCCGGCCACGATCACCTGCACGGTCCCGGACAGCTGCTCGACCTCTTCCAGGATGTGCGAGCTGAACAGGATCGTGCGGCCCTCGGAAGCCATGCGGTGCAACAGGTCCATCATGTGCAGGCGCTGGCGGGGGTCCATGCCGTTGAACGGTTCGTCCAGCAGCAGCACCGAAGGATCGTGCACCAGGGCCGCGGCCACCCGGGCCCGCTGGCGCATTCCCTTGGAGTACTCGGAGATCCGGCGGTCCTTGGCCTCGTCCAGCTCGACGATGCCGATCGCCTGCGCGGCCGCCTGCGCGGGGTTGTTCAAACCGTGCAGCTTCGCGCTGGCGACCACGAACTCCTGTGCGGTCAGGTAACCCGGCACGCTCTCCCGCTCGGTCACCAGGCCCAGCGCGCGGTAGACCTCCGGGTTGCGCCAGGTCGGCCGACCGTCCAGGGTCACCGTGCCCTGTGACGGCGGCAGGAACCCGGCCATCATGTGCAGCACCGTGGTCTTGCCCGCGCCGTTCGGGCCGAGCAGACCGGTCACGCCCGGGCCGACCGACAGCGTGATGTCGTTGACCGCGACCACGTTGCCGTACCAGTGCGAGACCCCGGTCAAGTCCACAGTGGACGTTTTCACTGGGGTGGTGGTCACGGTGGTCATGCCTTCACCTTCTTGTATCGGAACATCACCAGGCCGGTGCCGAGGAAGGCGATGAGGAAGGCGACCAGCCCGTAGACCCCGCCGTACGGGCCGATCTGGGCGAGGCCGGCGGCGCCCACGGTGTCCGAGCCGAACACCCACGAGTCGACGCCGTCGAGCAGGACCACCGGGTTGATGATCCCGGCGAGGTACTCCATCGCGCCCCGGCCGAAGTTGGTCAGCGCACCGGCGATCGGAGCGCTGAGCAGGAACACGGCGATGATCAGGCCGGTGGCGAACACCCGGCGGCCGGTCAGCGAGGCCAGCGGGACCGCGATGGCGGCGATCACGATCGAGTGGATCAGCGCGGCGCCGATGCCCGGCAACAGGTCACCGAACTCGCTCAGGATGCCGCTGACGCCGTCGTTGGTGTTGAACGACATGCCGATGACCATCACCAGCAGCGGCCCGCCGTACATCACGAAGATCGCGGTGACCATCGCGAGCAGCTTGGCCAGCGCGTAGTCGGTGCGGTGCGGCGGGCGCGAGAAGTACAGCGGCAGCGCGGTGTTGCGCAGGTCCCGCGAGACCAGCTCGGGCGCGACGATCGCGGCGAACCCGCTGATGGCGAACGTGAACGACGCGACCAGCCCGACGTAGGTGACCACCGGGAACGGCAGCTGGCTGCTCACGATCACCAGGATCAACGAGACCAGGCAGGCCAGCGCGAACAGGCCCACCGGCAGGAACTTCGCCTTCGCGGTGCGGCCGATGCCGAACGCCGTCCGGACACTGTGGACATAGATCGACCAGGTCGCGTACCGGCGGCCCAGCCGGGGCCCGTCGTAGTGCTGGTAGCCGATGTCATGAATGACGCCTGCCTCAGGCATGGCTGACCTCCTCGCGGAACAGGTCGGCGACCTGGTGGCGGTGCTGTTCGAGCCGGTGCAGCGACAGGTCCAGCTCGGCCACGGCGTCGCGGATGGTGTCGAACGTGTCGTCCCCGTTGAGGGTCACCATGAGCACACGGTCCTTCTGGCGCACCGACAACCCCAGGCCGGACAGGCGCTCCTTCAGGACGTCCTCGCGGTCGTCGACCTCGACCATCAGCAGGTCGCTGTGCTGGGTCATCGAGGACAGCGACGCCGAGCGCAGCAGCCGGCCCGCGTCGATGGCGACCAGCGCGGTGCAGATCCGCTCGATCTCGCCCAGCAGGTGCGAGCAGACGATCACCGAGATGCCGAACTCGGTGCCGATCCGGTGCACCAGCGACAACATCTGCCGGCGGCCCTCGGGATCAAGGCCGTTGGTCGGCTCGTCCAGCAGCAGCAGCTCCGGGTCGTGCACCAGCGCCTGCGCCAGCTTGACCCGCTGCTTCATGCCGGTCGAGTAGCCGCCGATCGGCCGGTAGCGCTCCTCGTACAGGCCGACGTGCCGCAGCGTCTCGGACGCGCGTTCACGGGCCGGGGCGGGCGGCAGGCCGCTGACCCGCGCCATGTGGGTGACGAACTCCGCGGCGGACAGGTCCGGCGGCAGGCAGTCGTGCTCGGGCATGTACCCGACGCGCGCCCGCACGGCGTCCCCCTCGGCCAGCGGGTCGAGCCCGAGGACGCGGATCCGGCCCCCGGTCGGCTCCAGGAGGCCGAGCGCCAGCTTGATCAGCGTGCTCTTGCCCGCGCCGTTCGCACCGACCAGGCCGACGATGCCGGGTTCGATGGTCACCGTGAGATCGGCCAGGGCGGTCACCCGTCCCCCGTACCGCTTCTCCAGTGACTCGGTCTCGATGAGGTTCACGCGCAAGAAGCTACGGGGTCGGTCCTGTCCCGGCATCCGGCGGACTCCCCGGAAAAGCAACCAGGCCGCCCCCTAGGGGACGGCCTGAGTGCGTTCTCAGCCAAGACGTTACCAGTTGTGGCTCTGGGTCTGCACGTTCAGCTGGTTGAGGTGCACGAACTTGGCGCTGATCACCCGCGGGTCGATGATCTCCAGGACGTCCAGGCCCTTCTGGATGTCGTTGGAGTACACGTAGCCGTTGTAGTAGTACGCCGACCACGAACCGCCGACGATCGCCTCGGTCGCCGAGAGCGGGCCGCGCTCCCAGAAACCGATCTCCTTGGGCCGGGCCGAGTCGGTGAAGTCCCACACCGAGATGCCGCCCTGGTACCAGGCCTGGACCATGATGTCGCGGCCGAGCACCGGGATCAGCGACCCGTTGTGCGCCACGCAGTTCTCCGTGTCCGCGTTCGGCCGCGGGATCTTGAAGTAGCTGCGGAACTCCAGCTTGCGGTTCTCGCCGCGGCCGGTGATGTCGTAGATGCCGTCCGCGCCGCGTTCCTGGCCGATCATGGTGTTGCAGGTCGCGCGGCCGCCGCCGCCGAGCTCGTCGGTGAACACGACCTTGGTGCCGTCGTTGTTGAACGTCGCCGAGTGCCAGAACGCGAAGTGCGCGTTGTCCTCGACGCGGTTGATCACCCGCGGCTTCTCCCGGTTGGAGATGTCGAACAGGATCCCGTCACCCATGCAGGCACCGGCGGCCAGGTCCTTCGACGGGTACACGGTGATGTCGTGGCAGCCGCTCGTCGCCGAGACGGTCGGGTTCGGCCACGGCGCCGGCGCACCGGGGTTGCCGCCGTCCGGGAACAGCACGGGCTTGGCCACCACGGCCGCGCTCGACGGGTCCTTCAGCGGCACCTTGATGATCGAGATGAAGTCGTGCGGCGGCAGGCAGTCCGGGAACGTCTCGTTCGGGCTGTAGGACGAGACGTAGAGGTAGACGTCCTTGCCGCGCTTGTCCGGCACCAGCGTGTGGGTGTGCGACCCGCAGTCGGTCTCCACGGCGGCCACGTACTTGGGCGCCTTGGGGTTGCTGATGTCGAAGATCTTCATGCCCTCCCAGGCGTTCTTCTCCGACGCGGGCAGGGAGGTGCTGTTGCAGGAGGAGTCGCTGCGCGACGAGTCGGTCGACAGGAACAACAGGTCGCCGTAGACGGACACGTCGTTCTGCGAGCCGGGGCAGACCACCTGGCTGACGATCTTGGGTTTGCGCGGGTTGCGGATGTCGTAGATGGTGAAACCGTTGTAGTTCCCGGCGATCACCTTGTCGCCGGTGAACGCGAGGTCACTGTCCAGCGCGTCCAAGGTGTCGAATGGGGCGTGCTTGGGCACGTTGGCGATGTTGCGCACGTTCCAGCTGTGCCGGATCTCGTCCACACCGGGGATTCCGTCGTCCGCGGCCGAGGCGGGGATGCCCAGCGCGACGGTGAGGGCGACGGATGCGGTCCCCAGTAGTGCGACAGATCTGCCGAACCTCTTCACGGGCAGGCTCCTTCACACCTAGCACCAAAGTTGGTGAATAACAGTATGAAGAGATCTTTACTTAGGGTCAGCATCCGAAAGTAGGGAACCGGCAGGTCGGGACTAGGGTAACTTTTGCCGAGTGAGGTCGATCGGGGTAACTCTGGCTTTACTGCTGGTTGTGGTAACCGGGTGTACGAGCACGCCGCCCTCGGATGAGCCGAGCGTCATCATGCCTGGTCGCCCAGGGGAGTCGGCCAAGACCCTGTCGCCCTCCGAGGCCGCGAAAGCCCAGCCCCGCGCGGGTTTCAACGACGCGGACGTCAAGTACGTGCGGATGATGATCACCCACCACCAGCAGGCCATCGAGATGGCCGGCCTGGCGCCCGGGCGTGCCGCCCGCGACGACGTGAAGGCCATCGCGTCCCGGATCGCCGACACCCAAGGGCCGGACATCAAGGCGATGGAAGCCTGGATCAGCAAGAACAAGGCGCCGGAGCACCAGATGACCGAGGCGATGCCCGGCATGGCGTCCGCCGAGCAGCTTTCCGCCCTGCGCGCGGCCGCCGGGCCCGCCTTCGACACGATGTTCCTGCAGCTGATGATCGCTCACCACGAGGGCGCGCTGGTGATGGCGTCCGACCTGCTGCAGACCGGGTCGGACGTGTTCGTCGAGGAGATGGCCCAGGACGTGATGGTCACCCAGCAGAAGGAAATCGCCCAGATGAAGGCAATGCTCAGTTAATCCCCCCGCCCACCCCCACCCCTTTGGCCGTGTCCCACGTTGACGGTGGCCGTGTCCCACATTCGCGGGGGCCGTGTCCCACGTTCGCGGGGGGCGTGTTCCACATTCGTGGGGACGCCCGGGGTGAGCCCGGGCGTCCGTTTTCCTAGCTCGTGGTGGGCGGCGTGCTCGGGGTCGACGAGCCGCTGGGTGGGGCCGGCTGGGTGGAGCTGGGTGGTTGCTGCGGGCGTTGCTGGTTCGGGGGCTGCAAGCGCGGCCCTCGGCCGTCGCGCTGACCCGGGCGCTGGTTGAACGGTCCGGGGCCGGGGAAGGCGCGGCCCGGGCCGTCGCCCCGGTAGTAGCCGTAACCCGGGCGGGCGTGACCATCGCCGTGGTTGATCAATGCCACCGCCCCGCCGCCGATCAACAGACCCGCGATGCCCGCCGCGACGATCTGCGTGGCGCGGTGCCGGGCGAACCGCCCGAACCCACCCGGCTGGCGTGGCGCCTGGTAGACGGGCTGAGCCGGTGGCGGCGGCGGAGGGGGCGCCGCCGCCCCGGACTCGGCGGCCGGACCCGCCTGTGCGTTCGGGTCCGCCGCGGACCGGGCACCGGCGGCCGGGTGGCCTTCGGCGCCCAGAGCAGTGGTGGCCTGGTCCCCGGCTGCTGGCTGCGCGGCACCGGCACCGGCCTCGCCCGGCGCGTGCTGTGCCGCGGCGCCCTGCGCTGCTGCGGGCTGGCCTTCGGGTAGCGGAGCGGTGGCTTGATGGCCCGCCACACCCTGCGACGCGTGGCCGGGCTGCGCGGCGCCCGCCGCGGCGGGCTGGCCTTCGGCACCGGCCTCGCCTGGCGCGGCGCCTCCCGCCGCGGGCCCGGCGGAGGCCGGGTAGGTGGCGGACTGGCCTTCGGCGGGCAGGGGAGTGGTGGCTTGGTAGCCCGCGGCGCCCTGCTGGGAGGGTTCAGTCAGCGGGGTGGTGTGCTGGTCGGGCGCAGGGGGAGCGGGCTGCGCCGCCGGCTCCTGCGGCTGCTGGGGCTTGTTGTCTTCGTCGGACACGTGGGGCTCCCCGGTTGGGCAGTTCTCATGACCTTTCCAGGTTCACCCGGTTGCCTGAGTGCCGGCTGTGCGCTTCCTGTCGGTTGGGTAACGGGCGCGGTGAAGTCGCTGGCCTGGGTGTCGATACGATGGTTTTCCGCAGCTTGAATCCCTGAGCAGAGGAGCCCGACCGTGTCCGTATCTCCCGCCGTCCTGGCCGAGCCCGCCAAGCGCGTGGTGGTTCCGGCGGGCACGACGGCGAGCGCCGCCGTGCGGGAGGCGGGGTTGCCGACCAAGGGCCCGGACGCGATCGTCGTCGTCCGCGACGACCAGGGCACCCTGCGCGACCTGGCGTGGACGCCGGACGCCGACGCCGAGGTGGACGCCGTCGCGGCGAACACCGAGGCGGGCCGCAGCGTCATCCGCCACTCCACCGCGCACGTGCTGGCGCAGGCCGTCCAGCAGCTGTTCCCGGAGGCCAAGCTCGGCATCGGCCCGCCCATCAAGGACGGCTTCTACTACGACTTCGACGTGCCCAAGCCGTTCACGCCCGAGGACCTCGAGGCGCTCGAGAAGCGGATGAAGCAGATCGTCAAGGGCGCGCAGCGGTTCTCCCGCCGCGTGGTCGAGTCGGTCGGCGCCGCCAAGCACGAGCTGTCACAAGAGCCCTACAAGCTGGAACTCGTCGACATCAAGTCCGATGTGGACACTTCCGAGGTGATGGAGGTCGGCGGCGGCGAGCTGACGATCTACGACAACCTCGACCCGCGTTCGGGCGACCGCGTCTGGGGTGACCTCTGCCGTGGCCCGCACGTGCCGACCACCAAGTACATCCCGGCGTTCAAGCTGACCCGGTCGGCCGCCGCGTACTGGCGCGGCAGCGAGAAGAACCCGCAGCTGCAGCGGATCTACGGCACCGCGTGGGAGTCGCAGGAGGCCCAGGACGAGTACCTGCGCCTGCTGGCCGAGGCCGAGAAGCGCGACCACCGCAAGCTGGGCAACGAGCTGGACCTGTTCAGCTTCCCCGACGAGATCGGCTCCGGCCTGGCGGTGTTCCACCCCAAGGGCGGCATCATCCGCAAGGCGATGGAGGACTACTCGCGGCGGCGGCACGAGGAGGAGGACTACGAGTTCGTCTACTCGCCGCACATCACCAAGGGCACGCTGTTCGAGGTCTCGGGTCACCTGGACTGGTACCGCGACGGCATGTACCCGGCGATGCACCTGGACGCGGAGCTCAACGAGGACGGCACGGTCCGCAAGCCCGGCCAGGACTACTACCTCAAGCCGATGAACTGCCCGTTCCACGACCTGATCTTCAAGTCGCGCGGGCGCTCCTACCGCGAGCTGCCGCTGCGGATGTTCGAGTTCGGCTCGGTCTACCGGTACGAGAAGTCCGGTGTGGTGCACGGCCTGACCCGCGTGCGCGGCATGACGCAGGACGACGCGCACATCTTCTGCACGCCCGAGCAGGTCCGCGACGAGCTCAAGTCGCTGCTGACGTTCGTGCTGGACCTGTTGCGCGACTACGGTCTCGACGACTTCTACCTCGAACTGTCCACCAAGAACGAGGACAAGTACGTCGGCTCCGACGAGATCTGGGAGCAGGCAACGGAAACGCTGCGCTCGGTCGCCGAGGAGTCGGGGCTGCAGCTGGTTCCCGACCCGGGCGGTGCGGCGTTCTACGGCCCGAAGATCTCCGTGCAGGCGCGGGACGCGCTCGGCCGGACCTGGCAGATGTCCACCATCCAGCTGGACTTCAACCTGCCGGAGCGGTTCGAGCTGGAGTACACGGCGGCCGACGGTTCGCGGCAGCGGCCCGTGATGATCCACCGCGCGCTGTTCGGGTCGGTCGAGCGGTTCTTCGCCGTGCTGACCGAGCACTACGCGGGCGCGTTCCCGGCGTGGCTGGCGCCGGTGCAGGTGGTCGGCATCGCCATCACCGACGAGCAGGTCCCGCACCTGCAGCAGATCGCAAAGGCGCTGAAGTCCCACGCCGTGCGGGTCGAACTGGACCTGTCGGACGACCGGATGCAGAAGAAGATCCGCAACCACACGCTCCAGAAGGTGCCGTTCATGCTGCTGGCGGGTGCCAAGGACGTGGAGGCGGGCGCGGTGTCGTTCCGGTTCCGCGACGGTACCCAGATCAACGGCGTGCCGGTCGACCGCGCGGTGGAGACCATCACCGGCTGGATCGCCCGGCACGAGAACACCTCGCCGACCGCGGAGACCGTCCAGGCGAGCTTGTGAGCGAGCCTGCCGAGCTGGTCGAGCAGCAGGGCGTCGGCATCCCCGACGCCCTCCAGCGCCTGTGGACGCCCCACCGGATGGCGTACATCAAGGGGGAGAACAAGCCGGACGACGACGAGGTCGAAGGCTGCCCGTTCTGCAGGATCCCCGAGCTGGACGACGTCACGGGCCTGATCGTGGCCAGAGGCGAGACCGTCTACGCGGTTCTGAACCTCTACCCCTACAACCCCGGGCACCTCATGGTCGTGCCGTACCGCCACGTCGCGCTGTACCCCGACCTCACCGTGCCCGAGACCCTGGAACTCGCGGAGTTCACCCAACGCGCCATGATCGTCGCCCGCGAAGTCTCAGCGCCCCACGGCTTCAACATCGGCATGAACCAAGGCGTGATCGCCGGCGCGGGCATCGCAGCCCACCTCCACCAACACGTCGTCCCCCGATGGGGCGGCGACAACAACTTCATGCCCGTCATCGGCCACACCAAGGTCCTGCCCCAACTGCTGGGCGAAACCCGCCAGCTGTTGGCCGACGCCTGGCCCAAAGCCTGACCCACCCCCACCCCCTCGGCGTGTCCCCCTTTCCTCCCCCGCGTGTCCCCCCTTCCTCCGGGGTGAGTTCTCCGTTCGTCCGGCACACCCACCAACGTGGGACACACCGGCGACGAATGTGGGACACGCAGGGCAATGGCGGCCGTGGTGAGCGCTGAGCGCGGTTCGGTTTTACATGGGTGGCGGCGGCCCTAAGCTCGCCGCGCGGCAGGTTGAGGGCCAGCCGCGATCGAGCCCGGCCTTGAAGCCACGCCCCAGTGTGGACCTGCCGCTTTCCCTGCCGTAGGGCCGCCGACGGGACCCATGTCAAACCGAACCGCGCCCCAGCCCACATAGCCACCCGTGGCCAGAGCCGAACGGCGCCCCCGGAGCAACGAGGGACACACCCCGGAGGAAGGGGGGACACGCCCGGGAGGAAAGGGGGACACACGGCGGAGGAAAGGGGGACACGCGGGAGGGGAGAGGGGTGGGGCGGGGTGAAAGCCGGGGGCCACCTGAGGCGGCCCCCGGGGGCTTCAGCGCCGCGAAAGAGGGCGGCGCGGAAGAGGTGTGGCGCGGAAGGGGTCAGGCGTTCTGGCGCTTGGCTTCGATCTCCAGCAGGATCTGGATCTTGTCGCTGACCATGGCGCCGGCGGCGCCGCCGGAGACGCCGAAGTCCTTGCGGCTGATCTCGGTCGAGGCGGAGATGCCCAGGACCTTGTCGCCGTTGATGTCGCCGAAGCCGTTGATCTCCAGGTTGAGGGTCACGGGCTTGGTGACGCCGCGGATCGTCAGGTTGCCGTCCAGCAGGAACTGCTCACCGTCGTGGCGCACGCCCGTGGAGGTGAAGGTCAGCTCGGGGTACTCCTCGACGTGCAGGAAGTCCTCGCCGCGGACGTGGCTGTCGCGCTGCTCCTGGCGGGTGTGGAAGGAGGCCGCGTCGATGGTCGCCGTCACGGACGAGCTCAACACGTCCTCGTGGGTCACGATCTCGCCGGTGAAGGTGTTGAACTGGCCGCGGACCTTGGAGACACCGAGGTGGCGGACGATGAACGAGACGTCCGAGTGGATCGGGTCGATGGTCCAGGTGCCGGTGGCGTAGCCGGGGATGTTGATCGTGGGGGCGCTCATGACTATCCTTCTCCGTAGGTCTCGTTGAATCTTCAACTTCTGATGCAGACCATAGCGCGGTGAAGTTGAGAGTTCAACTATGGGGTACGATAGATCTCATGACACAGGCCAGGTGGCTCGACTCCCGCGAACAGGCCGTGTGGCGTGGGTTCCTCACCGCCACCGGGTCCTTCATGGAAAACCTCGACCGCCAGATGCAGCGCGACTCCGGCATGCCGCTGGCCTACTTCGAGATCCTCGCCGTGCTCTCCGAGATGCCCGGCCGCTCGCTGCGGATGTCCGAGCTGGCCGCGATGTGCCGATCGTCACGCAGCCGCCTCAGCCACGCTGTGTCCCGGCTCGAGGAGGCCGGGTGGGTCAAGCGCCGCGCATGTGAGAGCGACAAACGCGGCCAGTTCGCCGAGCTGACCGACGCCGGGTTCGCCGTGCTGGAGAAGGCCGCGCCCGACCACGTGAACACCGTCCGCCGCCACCTGTTCGACGTGCTCACCCCCGAACAGCAGGACCAGCTGGAGCAGATCAGCGCCGCGATCATCAAGGGCCTGACCCCGGAGTGTGACAGCGCCAAGACCGAGCTCGAGGCGGAGTTCAGGAGCGCGCGGGCCAGCGGTTAGGCTTCTCGGCGCCCCCACTCCTAGTGATCAGGTGCCCGCCGAGACCTCATGCTGAACATCTTCGCCCGTGCCTCGGTCTCGCGCGTGACCGACCCGATCGGCGCCTGGCTGGTGCGCATCGGACTGACGCCCAACGCGATGACGGTCATCGGCACGCTCGGTGCGGTGGCCGGCTCGGTCTGGTTCTTCCCGCACAACGAGCTGCTCACCGGCACGTTCGTGGTCTGGGGTTTCGCCATGCTCGACCTGCTCGACGGCGCCATGGCCCGGGCCAAGGGCGGCAACGGCACCAAGTTCGGCGGCGTGCTGGACTCCAGCTGCGACCGGATCGCCGACGGCGTGCTCGGCGCCAGCGTGGCCTGGTGGTGCGCGGTGGTCGCGCAGAACGACACGCTGACCGCCGCCGCGCTGATCTGCCTGGTCAGCGGCCAGGTCATCTCGTACATCAAGGCCCGCGCGGAGGCGTCCGGCCTGCACGCCGACGTCGGTATCGTCGAACGTGCGGAACGGCTGATCATCACCCTGGTGGGGACCGGACTGGTGGGTTTCGGCGTGCCCTATGCCCTGCACGTGGCATTGTGGCTGCTCGCGGTGCTCTCGGTGATCACGGTCGGCCAGCGGCTGTACGCGGTGTGGCAGTCGGCACAACAGGAGACGGCATGAAAGAACGGCTGGTGGACTCGGCCTACGCGGCGGGCTGGGGGCTGGTGCGCGGGCTGCCCGAGGGCCTCGCGACGAACGCCTTCCGGTTCGGCGCCGACCTGGCCACCCGGCGCAACGGCGGCGGGGTCCAGCAGCTGCGCCGCAACCTGCGGCGGGTCGTGCCGGACGCGTCCGAGGAGCAGCTCGACCATCTGGTCCGCGACGGGCTGCGGTCGTACTCGCGGTACTGGAAGGAGACCTTCCGGCTGCCGTCGATGAACGCCAAGTCCATCGCCGCCCAGGTCGACGAGACCGCCGTCGGCAAGGACGTCATCGACGCGGGCCTGGAGCGCGGCAACGGCGTGGTCGTCGCGCTGCCGCACACCGGGAACTTCGACGTCTCCGGCATCTGGGTCAGCCAGAACTACGGCGGCTTCACCACTGTCGCCGAACGCCTCAAGCCGGAGTCGCTCTACAAACGGTTCCTGGCCTACCGGGAGTCGCTCGGCTTCGAGGTGCTGCCGCTGACCGGCGGTGTGACCTCACCGTATCGGGTGATGGTCGAGCGGCTGCGGCAGAACCGGGTCATCTGCCTGGTCGCCGACCGGGACCTGACCCGGATGGGGGTGCCGGTCACGTTCTTCGGCGAGGAGACCCGGATGCCCGCCGGTCCCGCGCGCCTCGCGGCCAGCACCGGCGCCACTTTGTGCGTGGTGGACAACCTCTTCACCGAGAACGGCTGGGGTGTGCGGTTCCACTCGCCGCAGCTGGTGGAGAACCGCTCGGACACCAACGCGGCCACCCAGAAGCTCGCGGACACCTACGCGGCGGACATCGCGGCCCACCCGCAGGACTGGCACATGCTGCAGAAACTGTGGCTCGCCGACCTTCCGGAGGCCAGGCGGGAAGCGCTGAGGACCGGGTGAGGATCGCGGCCAGATGAGAATCGGGATTGTGTGCCCGTACTCCTTCGAGGTCCCCGGAGGAGTGCAGGCGCACGTCGTCGATCTCGCACGGGCGCTGCGCGCGCTGGGGCACGAGGTGGACGTGCTCGCCCCGGCCGACGAGGACACCCCGCTGCCCGACTTCGTCCAGCCCGCCGGCCGCGCGGTCAGCATCCCGTACAACGGCTCGGTGGCCCGGCTTTCGTTCGGACCGGTGTCCTACGCCCGGGTCCGGCGCTGGATCCGGGACCACGACTTCGACGTGATCCACCTGCACGAGCCGGCCGCGCCCAGCCTGTCGCTGCTGGCGCTGATGATCGCCGACGGCCCGATCGTGGCGACATATCACACGTCGACCACGAAGTCCCGGGCGCTCAACGCGTTCCAGATCGTGCTGCAGCCGTTCATGGAGAAGATCACCGCCCGGATCGCGGTGTCCGCGCTGGCCCGCCGCGTGCAGGTGGAGCACCTCGGCGGGGACGCGGTGCAGGTGCCCAACGGCGTGGACGTGCGGTTCTTCGCCGAGGCCAAGCCGCTGGACGGGTACCCGCGGCAGGCCCCGACGATCGGGTTCGTCGGCCGGTTCACCGAACCCCGCAAGGGCATGCCGGTCCTGCTCGCCGCGTTGCGCCAGCTGATCACCCGGCTGCCGGACCTGCGGCTGCTGGTGGTCGGCCGCGGCGACGCCGACGACCTCAGGCGGGAGGCCGGTCCGGCGCTGGCCGACCGGATCGACCTGCTCGGCCAGGTCGACGACGAGACCAAGGCGCGCGCACTGTCCAGTGTGGACGTCTACTGCGCACCGAACACCGGCGGCGAGAGCTTCGGTGTGATCCTGCTCGAGGCCATGGCGGCCGGAACCCCGGTCGTGGCAAGCGATCTGGACGCGTTCCGGCGGGTACTGGACGACGCCACAGCGGGCGCCCTCACCCCTGTGGGCGACCCGACCGCGCTGGCCGAGGCGCTGTTCCGGGTGCTGACCGACCCGGCGAAACGAGCCACGCTCGCCGCCGAAGGCAGCCGCCGGGTCGCCATGTTCGACTGGTCCGTGGTGGCCGGTCAGGTGGTCCGGGTCTATGAGGCCGCGATCGCGGCCGATCCCAGGCACGTCAGCGAGGCGTTGTGATGACCGCGCTCGTCATCGTCGGAGCGGTCGTCCTGCTGCTGCTCGTGGCCTGGATGATCGCGACCGCCAACCGCCTGGACCGCTTGCACGTCCGCAAGGACGCCGCTTGGGCAGCCCTCGACGCGGCCCTCGCCCGGCGCGCTGTCGTGGCCAGAGCCGTTGCGGCGACAGGAGATGCGCCCGCCTCGCTGCGCGAGGTCGCCGACCACGCCGAACGAACCCCGCGCGTGGACCGCGAGGCCGCCGAGAACGAGCTGAGCCGCGAACTGGCCGCGGTGGAACGAGCCAAGCTGCCGCTGGCCCTGCTGGCCGAGCTGATCGACGCGGAGCAGCGCGTGGTGATCGCCCGGCGCGTGCACAACGACGCCATCCGGGACGCATTGGCGCAACGGCGAAGGCGGATGGTCCGCTGGCTGAGGCTCGCGGGCACCGCACCGCTGCCGGAGTACTTCGAGATCGCCGAACCCGAGCTGACCGGTGAGGTCGCCCCGGTCTGGCGGACCGCGGCCCGGATCCTGTTGCTGGACGAGGCCCACCGGCTGCTGCTGTTCCACGGTCACGACGACGGCAAGTCGTACTGGTTCACCGCGGGCGGCGGTGTCGAGCGCGACGAGGAGCTCCGCGCCGCGGCGAGGCGCGAACTCCTCGAAGAAACCGGCCTGGACCTGCCCGACGATCAGCTGACCGGCCCGGTGTGGCGGCGCCGGGCGGCCTTCAGCTTCGACGGCCGCAGCTACGACGCCGAGGAGTGGTTCTTCCTGGCCCGGACCACCCGCACGGACATCGACACGACCGGCTTCACCCAGATCGAGCTGGACACCATCGACGGGCACCGCTGGTGGAGCGCGGAGGACCTCCGCGCCACCAGTGATGTCGTCTACCCGGTCCAGCTGCCGGAACTGCTGCCCACCCTGTTGGCCGGGTGGGACGGCGAGGTCCGGACCGTGCGCTAGTGCGCGACCTGGTCGACGAGGTTCGACGGGAGCGGGTCGAACCGGCTGAACTCGCGGGTGAACGTGGCCGAGCCGGAGGACAGCGACCGCAGGTCGATCGCGTACCGGATCAGCTGTGTGGACGGGACCTCCGCCTTGATCACGCTGTAGCCCGGTGAGCTGTCCGCCTCGGTGCCCAGCACCCGGCCGCGGCGGCTGGACAGGTCGCCCAGCACGGTGCCCAGGTGGTCGTCGGGCAGCCGCACGATCACCGAGTCGACCGGTTCGAGCAGGCTGATCCGCCCGTTCGCGGCGGCCTCCTTGAGCGCGATCGAGCCGGCGGTCTGGAAGGCCGCGTCGGACGAGTCGACGCTGTGCGCCTTGCCGTCCACCAGCGTGACCTTGATGTCCACCACCGGGTAACCGGCCTGCAGCCCGCGTTCCAGCTGCGCCCGCACGCCCTTCTCCACGCTCGGGATGAACTGGTTCGGGATCGCGCCGCCGACGATCTTGTCCACGAACTGGAACCCGGAGCCGCGCGGCAACGGTTCCACCTCGATGTCGCACACCGCGTACTGGCCATGCCCGCCGGACTGCTTCACGTGCCGGCCGTGGCCCTTGGCCGCGCCCGCGAAGGTCTCCCGCAACGCCACCTTCACCGGTTCGGTGTCCACCTCGGCACCGCCGGAGCGCAGCCGCGCCAGCACGACGTCCGCGTGCGCCTCGCCCATGCACCACAACACCAGCTGGTGCGTCTCGGCGTTGCGTTCCAGCCGCAGCGTCGGGTCACCGGCGACCAGGCGGGCCAGGTTGCGCGCCATGGTGTCCTCGTCGCTGCGGGTCTTGGCGACCACCGCCACCGGCAGCAACGGTTCGGGCATCCGCCACGGCGCCATCAGCACCGGGTTCTCCGGCGCCGAGATGGTGTCGCCGGTCTCGGCCGAGCCCACCTTGGTCAACGCGCACAGATCGCCCGCCACGCAGTACGGCACCTCGCGCAGGTTCGCGCCCAGCGGCGAGTAGATGTGCGCGACCCGCTCGTCGACGTCGTGGTCCTCGTGCCCGCGTTCGGCCATGCCGTGCCCGGACACGTGCACCGGTCGTTCCGGCCGCAACGTGCCGGAGAACACCCGGACGAGCGACACGCGCCCGACGTAGGAGTCGACCGCGGTGCGGACCACCTCGGCGGCCAGCGGGCCGTCGGGGTCGGCGGTGATCGCGGGCAGCGCCTTGCCGTGCGGGTCGGTGACGGCGGGCAGCGGGTGCTCCAGCGGGGACGGGAACGCGCGCTTGATGCCGTCGAGGACCTCGGCCAGGCCGATGCCGGAGGTCGAGCAGACCGGGATCACCGGGTGGAACGACCCGCGGGCGACCGCCTTCTCCAGGTCGGCGATCAGCTCGTCGGCGTCCAGGTCCTCCCCGGCGAGGTAGCGGTCCATCAGGGTCTCGTCCTCGCTCTCGGCGATGATCCCCTCGATCAGCTCGTTGCGGGCGTCGTTCATCCGGTCCAGGTCGGCCTGGGCCGGCTCGCCCATGACGGGCGGGTAGCCGCCGGAGTAGTCGTAGAACCGCTGGGTGATCAGCCCGACCAGGCCGTTCTCGGTCGGCAGGTACAGCGGCAGCACACCGGCCCCGAAAGCCTGCTGGCAGGCGGCGATCTCGGCCATCGCGTCGGCCCGCTGGTGGTCAAGGCGTGCGACGACCACCGCGCGCGGCATGCCGACGGCGGCGCATTCCTCCCACACCGCGATGGTCGCGGCGTCCACGCCCTCGGCCGCGCAGACCACGAAGAGAGCGGCGTCCGCGGCACGCAGGCCCGCGCGCAGCTCGCCCACGAAGTCGGCGTACCCGGGGGTGTCGATCAAGTTGATCTTCACTCCGTCGTGCATCAGCGGCGCGACCGACAGACCGACTGACCGCTGCTGGCGCACCGCCGCAGGGTCGTGGTCGCACACTGTTGTCCCCTCGGTCACCGAACCGGCGCGGGTGAGCACTCCGGACACGGTGAGCAGGGCTTCTGTCAGGGTTGTCTTGCCGGAGCCGGACGGGCCCACCAGGACGACGTTCCGCACTTTGGCGGGGTCGTCTACAGCGACCGCGGCTCCGGCTTCTGGGTTTTCGGCGGTCTTTTGCGCCATGGCCATCAACCTCCCGCACAGTCTGTGTTCAGACGCAGGACACAATGTGCTCGATCTCACACCCGTTCGCAGGTCGGGGACAACCCCGCGGGCCGGTTCGCATCCGGTGGTAGTAACCCCGTCACTCCGAGTGGCCGGTCGTGGCCGGTTGTCGTGATAGGGGTCATACGCAGGGGTTTTATCGGAAGTGGCCTCCTGTTATCACCCGAGAGTGGACCGTCCTGGGCGGCCACGTCCGCCGTAACATCGGAGGTGAACCCGTTGTGACGTGTAAGGAGACGACAGCCGTGACCACCAGCCCGGAATCCGTCCCGCAGACCGGGACCGCCCGCGTGAAACGCGGTATGGCCGAGATGCTCAAGGGCGGCGTGATCATGGACGTGGTCACCCCTGAGCAGGCCAAGATCGCCGAGGACGCCGGTGCGGTCGCCGTGATGGCCCTCGAGCGCGTGCCCGCCGACATCCGCGCGCAGGGCGGCGTCTCCCGGATGAGCGACCCGGACATGATCGACGGCATCATCGCCGCGGTGTCCATCCCGGTGATGGCCAAGGCCCGGATCGGCCACTTCGTCGAGGCTCAGGTGCTGCAGTCGCTGGGCGTGGACTACATCGACGAGTCCGAGGTGCTCACCCCGGCCGACTACGCCAACCACATCGACAAGTGGCAGTTCACCGTGCCCTTCGTCTGCGGCGCGACCAACCTCGGCGAGGCGCTGCGCCGGATCACCGAGGGCGCGGCGATGATCCGCTCCAAGGGCGAGGCCGGCACCGGTGACGTGTCCAACGCGACCACCCACATGCGCAAGATCCGCCAGGAGATCCGCCGGCTGCAGAACCTGCCGGAGGACGAGCTGTTCGTGGCCGCCAAGGAGCTGCAGGCCCCGTACGAGCTGGTCAAGGAGGTCGCCGAGCTCGGCAAACTGCCGGTCGTGCTGTTCACCGCCGGTGGCATCGCCACCCCCGCGGACGCCGCGATGATGATGCAGCTGGGCGCCGAGGGCGTGTTCGTCGGCTCGGGCATCTTCAAGTCCGGCAACCCCGCGCAGCGGGCCGAGGCCATCGTCAAGGCCACCACGTTCCACGACGACCCCGACGTGATCGCCAAGGTCTCCCGCGGTCTGGGCGAGGCCATGGTCGGCATCAACGTCGACGAGATCCCGCAGCCGCACCGCCTCGCCGAGCGCGGCTGGTAAGGCACTTTCCCGCGGCGGGGGCGACGGTTGCGGCCGTCGCCCCCGCTCTCGTCTGCAAGAAAACTGCAATTCCCTTGTGCCACCCTGTGACCGTCCGACTGTGGGGGGTGGGGCAGGGGACGCGAGTGGGCGGCTCGGAGTGGGCATTTGAGGTGCTCGGGCCCGTGCGGGTGAGCTGGCGGGGTGCGGAGGTTCCGCTGGGGACTCCGCAGGCGAAGTCGGTGTTCGCGGTGTTGCTGCTGGCCCGGGGTGAGCCGGTGACGCGGGACCGGATCGCGAGCGAGCTCTGGGCGGACACGCCGCCCGCCACGGCGAAGGTCAAGATCCAGGGACTGGTGTCCCAGCTGCGCCGGGCGTTGCCGGAACCGCTGATCCGGACCGAGGGCAGCGGTTATGTCCTCCGCGCGCCCGGCGCGGTGCTGGACGTCGATGTGTTCGCCGGTCAGGTCGCCGAGGCGCGGCGGCTGGTCGACGAGGGCTGGGCCGAGGCGGGTGCCGGAAAGCTGGCCGATGCGCTGGCGCTCTGGCGTGGGCCCGCGCTCGCCGATGTGCCCGTACCCGCCGCGCGCCAGGCCGCTGGCCAGTGGGAAGAGCAACGGCTGGCCGCGATCGGCGACCGGATGGCCGCCGATCTGGAGCTGCGCCGGTGCGACGCGGTCGCCGCCGAGCTGCCGGACCTGATCGCCGCCAACCCGTTCCGCGAGCAGCTCCGCTCGCACCTGATGACCGCGCTGGCCCGGTGCGGCCGGATTCCCGAGGCGCTGCGGGCGTACCGGGACTGGTACGAGGTGCTGCGCGACGAGCTGGGTGTGCCGCCGTCACCGGAGATGCGGGCGCTGCACTGCGGGATCCTGCGCGCCGAACCGGGTCTGCGACCGTCGAGCTACTCGACCTGGCGCCGTCCCGGGGTCCCGGCGCAGTTGCCGCCGGTGCCGGCGGATTTCGTTGGGCGGCAGGCGGAACAGACCGAGCTGACCCGGCGGCTGGCGTCGTTCCCGGTGCAGGTGGTGACCGCGAGCGGCGGTGTCGGCAAGTCGCTGCTGGCCATCCGGGTCGCGCACCGGGTCAAGGGCGACTACCCGGACGGCACCATCCTCGTCCGGTTGCGGGCCACCGGAACCGAGCCGATGACCACCCTCGCCGCGCTCTCGCACTGCCTGCAGGCCCTGGACGTGCCCGCCGACATGCTTCCGGCGGGGGTCGGGGAATGCGCGGAACTGTTCCAGGACATGATGTCCAGCCGACGCGTGCTGTTGGTGCTGGACGATGCCGTTGACCGCCGGCAGGTCTCGCGCCTGCTGCCCAGGCAGTCCCGCAGCGCGGTGATCATCACCGCCCGGCGGCCGATCGACGGCCTGCCGAACTACCCGCTCGGCCCGATGTCCACTGAGGACATCCAGGAACTGTTCGCCCGCAAGGGGTGTGCCGCCAGCAACGACGTTCTCGAACTCTGTCAGGGGATTCCGCTAGCGGCGGTGATCGTCGCGGGCCGGCTCGCCGACCGGCCGGACGCCGACCCGGCCCGGTCCTTGGCGCAGGAGTACACGGAGGACGGTGCCGTTCGCGCGGCTTTCTTGTTCGCGCACGGACTTCTGGGTCCACGGCACGAGACGCTGTTCCGGCGGCTCGGCTTGCTGGCCGGGGTGGACTTCGGCTCGTGGGTGGCCGAGGTGCTGCTCGACGGCCCGGCCGACGGCCTGCTGGACGACCTGGCCCGGTGTCACATGGTTCAGCGGGTCGCGCCCGGCCGCTACCGGCTGCACGACCTGCTGCGGTCGTTCGCCCAGGAGAAGGCGCTTCCCTCGGAACGCGATCCGGGCGCGACCAGGCTCCTCGGCGCCTGGCTGTGGCTGGCCGAGCAGGCCGCCGCGAAGCTGCCCGGCAGCCTGCTGCGCCCTGCTCCCGGTGACGCGCCGAGATACCCGGTCCCGGTTGAGATCGGTGACCCGTACGCGTGGTTCGAGCGGGAACACGTGGGCCTGAGCGCGGCCGTGGACCTCGCCGCCGAGTTGGGCATGGGGGCCATGGCGTGGGAGATCGCGGTGGTGACCGCTGGGTATTTCGACCACCGGGGCCTGCGCGGTGACTGGTTCCGTTGCTACCAAAGGGCTTTGCCGGCTGCCCGGGCGGCGGGGGAGGACCGCGGTGTGGCGGCCCTGCTGCGCGGGATCGGCCAGCTGTGGATCTACTGGGACGACCTCGACCGGGCAATGGCCGTGTTGACCGAGTCCCGCTCGATCAGCGAACGAATCGGCGACCTGCCTGGCGTGGCCCGGGCGATCGCGGCCACCGCCGCGGTCCACCGGGAACGCAACCAGTACGAGCAGGGCCTGGTGGTGGGCCGTCAGGCCCTGGACCTGCTGACCCGGGCCGGTGACCGGCAAGGCGCCATCCAGGCCCGCTGCGGCCTGGCGATCTGCTGCCTGAACCTCGACCGGCCCGGCGAGGCGGAGTCCTGGCTGGACGCCGCTCTGCGCGACTGCGGCACCCTCGGCGACGGCCACCGCATGGCCAGCGTCCTGCAGGCGCAGGCTCAGCTGCACCTCAAGCGGGACGACGTGCCGTCGGCGTTGCGATGCCTGACGAAGGCGATGGAGATGCTCAGCACGATCCGCGACGAGCGGTGCACCGCGAACGCGAGGTTGTTGCTGGGACAGGCTTACGCGTCGCTGGGCGACCACGAGGCCGCCCGCAACACGCTGATCAACGCGTCCATCCAGTACGTCCACACCGGAAACGGCGCCGGTGAGGCCAAGTGCGCGCGTTTGCTGGGCACGCTCACAGCTCGCTGAGCCTGCGGGTGAGGAAGCGGCGCTCGGACTCGGTCGTGGACAACTCCAGCGCACGTTCGTAAGCCTTGCGCGCTTCGACCGTGTCGCCGAGACGTCGCAGCAGTTCGGCGCGGGTGGAGTGGAAGTACCGGTACCCGGCCAGATCCAGACTGTCCACAAGGGACAAAGCGGCGGCCGGCCCATCGGTCTCGGCGACCGCGACCGCGCGGTTCAAATCGACAACCGGCGACCCGGTCAGCTCGCGCAACCTTTGGTACAGAGCGGAAACACCGGCCCAGTCGATCTCCGGATCGGTCTGCAGCGAGGCGATCGCCGCCTGGACGGCGTACTGGCCGCGCGCACCCATCGCGGTCGCCCGGTCCAGGAGCGCCTGCCCCTCGGCGATCTGCCCGGCGTTCCACAGTGCCCGGTCCTGGTCGGCGAGCAGGACGATCTCGCCGTCGCTGGTACGGGCGTCCCGGCGTGAGTCGTGCAGCAGCATCAAAGCCAGCAGCGCCAGCACTTCCGGCTCGTCGGGCATCAACGTCACGAGCATCCTGGTCAGCCGGATCGCCTCGGCCGCGAGGTCCGCACGGCCGTCGCCGTAGCCCTGGTTGAAGATCAGGTACAGCACCGCGAGCACGGTGTTCAGCCTGGTCGGCAGGTCGTGGTCGGGCGGCAGGGCGAACGGGATCCCGGCCACCTTGATCTTGGTCCGCGCCCTGGTCAGCCGCCGTTTCATCGTCTCGTCGGAGACCAGGAAGGCCCGCGCGATCTCGGCGCTGTCCAGCCCGCCCAGCGACCGCAGGGTCAACGCGACCTGCGCCTCGGCCGCCAGCGCCGGGTGACAGCACATGAACACGAGCTCCAGGCGTTCGTCCGGGAAGCTCGTCGGCACGATCTCGGCTTGGTCGGGCATGGGCAGCAACTTCGTCTTCTCGGCCAGGGTGCGCTCCCGGCGGATCCGGTCGATCGCGCGGTTGCGGCCGGTCACCACCAGCCACCCGGCCGGGTTGTCCGGCATCCCGTCGCGCGGCCACCGTTCCGCCGCGAGCGCGAACGCCTCCTGCGCGGCCTCCTCAGCGAGGTCGACATCGCGCAGCGAGCCGACCAGGGACGCGACCACCCGCGCCCACTGGTCGCGAAACACCTCGTCGAGCACTACAGGTCCACCAACGGGCGCACCTCGACCGACCCGCCGAGCCGCACGGCCGGGATCCGGCCCGCGAGCTGCAGCGCGGTGTCCAGGTCGTCCGCCTCGACCAGGTAGTAACCGCCGAAGATCTCCTTGGTGTCGGCGAACGGCCCGTCGGTGAGCAGGAGCTCACCGTCCTTCATCCGCACGGTCGTCGCCGTCGTCGGCGGCTGCAGCTGCTCGCCGCCGATGATGTGGCTGTCCGCCCGCAGCGCGACGTACTCGGCGGACACGGCCTTGCGGTCCTCGTCGGTGAAGCCGATGTAGGCCCCGGGGTTCTCGTTGATCAGCAGCGCGTACCTCATCGGTGCGACGTTCCCTTCAGACAGCACGGTTGTAGACGACACGGACGGCCTGGCCGACCTGCTCCGCCGAAGCGAGCCGCAGGTCCAGTGGCCGCTCGAACAGCTTCCGGCCCTCGCCGAGCACGATCGGGAAGATCATCAGACGGTACTGGTCCACCAGGTCGTGGGCACGCAGCCCGGCCACGACGCTCGCGCTGCCGGTGATCACGATGTCCTGGTGCTCCTTGCGCTTGGCGACCACATCGACGAGTTCCTCCTGCAGCAGCGACGAGTTCGCCCACGCCGACACGTCGGTCAGCGACCGGGACGCGACGAGCTTGGGGATGGCGTTCATCTTCCGCGAGAACTCGTCGGTCCGCGACGGCCAGATCCGGGCGAACATCTCCCAGGTCGTCCGGCCGAGCAGCATCAGGCCGGTGTCCAGGATCGGGCCGAGCACGAACTTGTCGCCCGCGACCGCCTCCGGCCCGTACCGGAACGCCCACCCGCCGTTCGCGGTGCCCTCGGCTCCGCTCGGGTCCTCGATCACGCCGTCGAGAGTGCTGAACTGCATCACGATGACCTGTCCCATGACTGCCTCCTTGCTCGGTTCGCCCAGGTGACGAACGGGGACCCCACGCGGGGACAGCCATTTGATGTGACGCCGGTCACATTAATGGCGACGGTGTGGCTGACCGCTCGGGGGTGGTTCACGCGGTGCCGTCTAAGCTGGTGGGAGGCGTTTTGGGAGGGGAACCTTGACCACACAGCCACTGGTCGGCGTGCTCGCGTTGCAGGGCGACGTGCGTGAGCACGTGGCCGCGCTGACCGAGTGTGATGTGCGCGTGCGGGCGGTGCGGCGCGTGGAAGAGCTCGACGACCTGCACGGCATCGTGCTGCCCGGCGGCGAGTCCACCACCATGTCGCGGCTGCTGGAGACGTTCGAGCTGCTGGACCCGCTGCGCGAGCGGATCGCGGCCGGCCTGCCCGCCTACGGTTCCTGCGCGGGCATGATCATGCTCGCCTCGAAGGTCCTCGACGGCCGCCCCGACCAGCACCAGCTGGGCGGGATCGACATGATCGTGCGGCGCAACGCGTTCGGCCGGCAGGTCGACAGCTTCGAGGAGGACCTGGACTTCACCGGGATCGACGGCGGCTCGCTGCACGCCGTGTTCATCCGGGCGCCATGGGTCGAGTCGGTGTCCCCGGAGGTCGAAGTACTCGCCACCGTCCCGGACACCCCGAACGCCGGAGCGGCCGCCGGTAGGATCGTCGCGGTTCGGCAACAGTCCGTGCTCGCCACCGCGTTCCACCCGGAGCTCACCGGTGATGGGCGGGTGCACCGGCTGTTCACGAAGATGGTACGGGCGTCCTGACTGGCGCTACGAGGCAACGGAGGAGAAATGAGCGGCCACTCCAAGTGGGCGACGACCAAACACAAGAAGGCCGCCCTCGACGCCAAGCGTGGCAAGCTGTTCGCGAAGCTGATCAAGAACATCGAGGTCGCCGCGCGGACCGGCGGGGGCGACCCGGACGGCAACCCGACGCTGTACGACGCCATGCAGAAGGCGCGCAAGAACTCGGTCCCGGCGGACAACATCGAGCGCGCGCGCAAGCGGGGCGGCGGTGAGGAGGCGGGCGGCGCCGAGTGGCAGACCATCATGTACGAGGGCTACGGCCCCAACGGCGTGGCGGTGCTGGTCGAGTGCCTGACCGACAACCGCAACCGCGCGGCCGGTGAGGTGCGCACGGCGATGACCCGCAACGGCGGCTCGATGGCCGACCCGGGGTCGGTGTCGTACCTGTTCAACCGCAAGGGCGTGGTGATCATCCCGTCGGCCGGGCTGACCGAGGACGACGTGCTGATGGCGGTGATCGACGCGGGCGCCGAGGAGGTCAACAACCTCGGCGAGAGCTTCGAGATCGTCTCCGAGGCCACCGACCTGGTCGCGGTGCGCAAGGCCGTGCAGGACGCGGGCTACGACTACGAGTCGGCCGAGTCGAGCTTCCTGCCGTCGGTGTCGGTGCCGCTGGAGGCCGACGGTGCGCGCAAGGTGTTCAAGCTGATCGACGCGCTCGAAGACTGCGACGACGTGCAGAACGTCTACGCCAACTTCGACGTGTCGGATGAAGTCATGGAGGCCGTGGGCTGAGCGAGGTCGTTCTCGAGGAACCCCGGGCGCGGCCCGGGGTTCCTCTCGCATTGTGGCGGCTGGTCATTCTGGCCAGCGCGTTGACTGGCTTCGGCCTGGCGGTGTCGCGGTTGCATGACCCGCTGACGGCGTTGAGCCAGCAGGCGAGCCTGCTCACCGGCGTCGTCTACGCGGTGCTGCTCGTGCACGGGCTGGTCACCGGCCGTGAGCCGCGGGCGTGGTGGTGGCGCGGGACGCTGGTGATCATGCTGATGCTGGTCTGCGTCACGTTCATCACCATCCTGCAGGGCACCCTGGGCCGGCTGGACTCGCTGCTGGAGCACCTGATCACGCCGCTGCTGGTGCTGGCAGACTTCCTGGTGGTGGGCCGGGTGGTCACCAAGTGGTGGTATCCCATCACCTGGTTGGGGCTCCCGTTGGTGTACCTCGTCTACTACGTGGCCGCCGATCTGACCCTGTACGGGAAGTTCCTGAACCCCGGCCGGAGCAGTTTTCCCTTGGTGATCACCGGGTTCATGGCCGCTTTGCTCGCGCTGGGCTACCTGCTGCACGGCTACGGCACACTCAGGCGGGTTACTCCCCGGACGAGTGACCCTGCACAATGACGTCCGTGACAGCCGCCCCACTGAACCCCGATGAGCAGCGTTACCGCGACTGGATCCTGCGTGAGGTCGAGACCACCGGCGCCGTGGTGATCGACGTCCCGCCGGACGAAGAGGGCGCCGGCTACACGTTCTCGGTGGGCGCCTGGCGGCGGTTCGGCGTCGCCGAGGCGGTGGTCCTCGGCCTGCCCGAGGGCATGGGCAACATCCTGATCAACCTGTACCTGGACCGCGCCAAAGCCGGCGAACGCTTCCTGCCGGGGCACATCTACGAGAACTTCTTCGAAGGCGTCCCGATCACGGTCGAACGCGTGGCCAAGGGCCACTACATGGAGTACTTCGGCAGCGCCTTCGTGCTGTACCGCAAGGGCGACTTCCCCGCCCTGCAGCTGATCGTGCCGACCCCGCAGGGCCACTGGCCGTGGTCCCCGGACGCCCCGCCCGGCTTCCAGGACTGGCAGCACGTGCTCACCGAAAGCGGCCTCCCGGAAAGCTGGCTGCCCGGCCACAACGGCCCGTAATCCGCTCGCTCCGGACGGCATCCGGCCCTAACCTCACGCCGCGAGAGTGAGGAGAGCGCCTTCAACGAAGCGGACTTCTGGGGCAGGCTTGAGTACCGGGTGGGCGAGGAGCTGTTCAAGAGCGAAGATGCCCGTCGGCATGGGATGTGGTGTGACGGGTTCGTGCCCGAGGTGTACGACCTGGACTCCCCGCTGCCTTGTGTCCGTGGCCGGGCGTGGATCGGCTACGGGCCCAGCAAGCAGGACCCGTACGAGTTCACGCTGATCCTTCCGCGCGGCCTGCGGTCCAAGGACGACATCGACTGGGCCGCGCTGATGCCCGCCGATGACATGACCGGCTGGCTGACCTACAGCCGGGAGTGGAAGACGTTGGTGATCTACCCGGCCGCGGCCGTCCCGGGGTGAACGCCCGGGCCGGCGCGACACCGGCCCGGACGAACGTCGAACTCACCCCCGACGAATGTGGAACTCACCCGCGACGAATGTGGGACACACCCGCGACGAATGTGGGACACACCCGCGACGAACGGGGGACACACCCCGGAGGAAAGGGGGACACGGCTGGGAGGAAAGGGGGACATGCGTGGGGTTAGGGGAAGGTGGTGACCTTGGAGACGGTGTGGGAGCCGTTGGCGGTGTCGCCGGTGTTGTTGATGACGCGGGCGATCGTGCCCGCGCCGCCCAGGGAGACCGTGACCAGGCTGTGGAAGCGGACGCCCGCGTTGGCCGGCACCTCGAAGGCGCGGTCGGCGACCACGCTGCGGTTCGTGCTGAAGTTGCAGTAGCTGCCCAGGCCCCAGGCCTCGTGTGAGGTCACGTTGGCGCCGACCTTGTAGGCCGCGTAGCCGCGCGTCGAGCCGTTCATCCACGCGCCCTGGTTCGGCGGGTCGTAGGGCATTTCGTTCTGGTAGAAGTAGGTCCGGCCGCCGTTGCCGTTCCAAAGCGTCTGGTAGCGCTGGTAATGCTCGACGAACAGGCCGTACGCGGTCACGTTGTTGCCGTTGACCTGCAGGCCGACGTCAGCGGTGTTGGTGGTCCAGCCGACGCCGGAACCGTGGTCGGCGCGCCAGATCCAGGCGTGGTCGAGGATCACGTTGCCGCTGTTGATCACGACGCTGTTGGTGGCCTTGCCGACGCCCGCGCCGCCGACCCGGACGAACAGGTCGCTCAGCGAGGTCGGGTTGGCACTGTGGTTGGCGCTGGACCCGTTGGGGCCCACCTGAACCAGCGTCTGCGAGTTCGCCGGGCCCGCGTCGACCAGCACACCGGCGATCTTCACACCGTCCACATCGGACACCGACAGCGCGGTGATCCCGTTGTCCGGCACAAAGGTCGCGAGACCCAGGCCCAGCACGACGGTGTTGGCGCGGGTGATGTTGATGGTCTGGTTGAGGTGGTACACGCCCGGCGTCACGAGCAGGTTCTGCCCGGCGGCCAGGGCCGAGTTGATCGCCGCGGCGGTCGTGCCGGGCTTGACGATGAAGAACTGCGAGATCGGCAGCGACTGCCCGGCGGGCGCGCCGTTCTGCCAGGTCGTGCCGCGGGCGTTGGTGCGCAGGGCGGGCACGAAGACGTTCCAGTTACCGGCGCCGTCGACGTACAGGAAAGGCTTGTCCCGCACCACAGGCGTGTTCGCCACGACGGTGTACGGCGGGTTCGGGAACGTGTTGCCCGGCGATCCGGCGACCCCGGTGAACACCATGTTCCAGTTCGACCCGGCCCAGCTGCCGATCTGCGAGTCGCGCGTGTACCACTGCTGCTGCGAGCCGGACCGTATCTGGCCGTCGATCCTGCTGTCCGAGATGAACCCGCCGCTGGACCAGCCGCCGTCGTCCAGCGCCAGGTTGCCCTTCAGGTGCATCCGCCGGTACGGCGCGGCCTGCGAGACCGCCCACCGGTCGTTGCCGCCGTTCGGGGCCACGGCGAGGTTCTCCGCGCCGCGCCAGAAGTTCAGCGTCGCGTTGCCGCCCATCCAGTCCGCCTCGGCGTGCACCGAGCCGGTGATGTTGGTGTTGTCCGGCGACAGCCCCAGGCCCAGGACCTGCGTGTAGTAGCCGACGTTCACGTTGACGTTGTAGGAGCCCGGCGTGAACAGGAACGCCATCCGCTGCTGGCCGAACTGGTTGCGTTCCTGCTGGCTGAAGGTGCTGTTCACCTGTTGCTGGATGGTCGACGCCGGGGTCTGCGGGGTGAAGATCCGGACGTTCGGACCGAGGTCGGGGGCGGCGGCGATGGCGACGTCGGCTTGGGCCGCGGGGGTGAGCAACGCCCCGGCGAGGCCGGCCAGCACGACTAGCCGGAATGGCCGTGAGAGCACAACTTCTCCTTCACGTCGGCCGTGGGCCCGCGGCTGCGGGGAGCGGGCACATGCGGCACCGGCTCCACCTGGCGGCGGCGCGCTTTCTGCGCGGCGTGGATTAAGTCGTGATGGTAGCGCTCTCACGGACGCGCGCAAGGTTTGTGCACGCTGAGCGGGACACTATGGTGATCACCAGCGCCGCCAGCAGCTACGTTCCAGCGAACCCTGCATACCTGGAGGTACCCGTGCGCCGTCGGCGTGGTGGCATCTTTCTCGCGGCTTTCCTGGCCCTGGCGGGGCTTTCAGCGCCTGCCCAGGCCGCGTCGCGAACCTTCGATCCTTCGGACGCGGTCACCCTGATCACCGGTGACAAGGTCGTCCCAGGTGCAAACGGCGGCGCCGGGTACCTGTTGCCCGCGCCCGGCCGGGAACGCCAGACATTTACCAGTTTCCAGTCAGCGGGCCACACATACATCATCCCGGCGGACGCGATGCCGCTGCTGGCCACCAAGACCATCGACAGACGGCTGTTCGACATCACCGAGCTGCGCGCGTACCACGGGACGCTGCCGCTGATCGTCAAGTACGCCTCGGCGCAGCGGCCGCTCACGCAGACCGCGGGCGCGGTCGACCTGCCGAGCATCAACGCCGCCGCGATCAAGGCCGACCCCGCCTCGTTCTGGCCCAGTTTGTCCGGCCGGTCGCTCACATCCAGTGGCATCGCGAAGGTCTGGCTGGACGGGCAGCGGCAGGCGTTGCTGGACCACAGCGTTCCGCAGATCGGGGCGCCTACCGCCTGGGCCGCCGGGTACACCGGCACCGGTGTGACCGTCGCGGTGCTCGACACCGGCGTGGACAGCTCGCACCCCGACCTGGCCACCCAGGTCGTCGGCGAGAGGAACTTCTCCGGCTCCAAGGACACGCTGGACCACTACGGGCACGGCACGCACGTGGCGTCGATCGTCGCGGGAACCGGCGCGAAGTCCGGCGGCAAGTACCGCGGTGTTGCGCCGGGTGCACGCATCCTCGATGTGAAGGTCCTGGGGGACAACGGTTCCGGTGCGGACTCGGGGATCATCGAGGGCATGCAGTGGGCCGCCGAGCAGGGCGCGGACGTGGTCAACATGAGCCTCGGCACCTTCGACAGCCCGGAGGTCGACCCGGTCGAGGAGGCGGTGAACACGTTGTCCGCCAAGTACGGCACGCTGTTCGTGATCGCCGCGGGCAACTCCGGGCCCGGCGCGGGCACGATCGGTTCGCCGGGCAGCGCGGACGCGGCGCTGACCGTCGGCGCGGTCGACCGGGACAACCAGATCGCCGAGTTCTCCGCACGCGGCCCCCGCGAGGGCGGCGGGATGATCAAGCCGGACCTCACCGCGCCCGGCGTCGGCATCGTGGCCGCGCGGCACGCGGACGGCCGGATCGGCGAGCCGGTCGGCGAGGGCTACACCAGGCTGTCCGGTACCTCGATGGCCACACCGCACGTGGCTGGCGCGGCTGCTTTGCTTGCGCAGCAACACCCTGAACTCACCGGTGAGCAGCTGAAGGCGTTGCTGGCCGGCGCGAGCACCCCGACTCCAGGGTTGACGCCGTTCGAGCAGGGCGCGGGCCGGGTGGACTCGGCGAAGGTGCTCAAGCAGACCGTGACCAGCCAGCCGGTCAGCCTGAGCTTCGGCACCGACCAGTGGCCGCACGCCGGGAAACCCGCTGTCACCAAGGAGATCACGTACGCCAACAGCAGCGCCACCCCGGTGACGCTGGACCTCAAGGTGGACACCAACGGCGGCGTGTTCAGCGTGTCACCGGAGCAAATCGTTGTTCCCGCAGGCGGAAAGGCTTCCGCCACAGTCAAAGCCGAGGTGAGCAAGGCGCCGGACGGCGGCCAGTTCGGCGGCGCCGTGGTCGCCTCCGGCGGCGGGATGTCGGTGCGCACCGCGGTCGAGGTCGGCCTGGAGGTGGAGAGCTACGACGTCACGATCACCGCGCACGACCGGACCGGCGCCGCGCCGGGCTTCGCGCACGCGTTCATGACCAATCTGGACACCGGTGAGCTGGTGTTCCTGCCGGACTTCGTGGACGGCAAGCTGGTGCAGCGGCTGGCGGCCGGGCGGTACCTGCTGTCCGGCTCGGTGATGACCGGCGAGCCGTTCGCGTCGGATGTGTTGAACGCCCCCAACCTGCGGATCTCCGGGCCGGTCACGATCGACCTGGATGCCCGTACGGCCAAGCCGCTGAACCTCAAGCTCCCCGACGACAAGGCGCAGCTGTCGTTGCTGCAGATCGGGTTCCAGCGGATCGCCGGGCCGCACCGCTACACGATCGGCAGCATTTCCCGCGGCGGTGACGTGAGCACGCTCGGCTTCGCGCAGCTCGGCCCGGACGCCCCGCCGAACGAGGCCACCGGCCAGCTCGCCACCAACTGGACCTCGGACGCCGGGCTGTACGGGCTGGCGTGGTACCGCAAGGGCGGCCTGCACACCGGGCTGTCGAAGGTGATCAAGCCGTCGGACCTGGCCAGGGTGCAGGTGCACCTCGGCGCGGTGGGCGACGAGTCGTACGTCGGGCTGACCTCGTCGCCGCACAACGCCCGTGCCGACTGGGGCTGGGGCGCGTTGACACCCGTGAAAACCGGTGTGTACACGGAGTTCTACGGTGGTGAGAACGCCGACTGGTCGCGCCGGCTGAGCGTGCCGGGGGAGAACTACGAGTCGTTCATGGGCGCGGTGAAGTCGTACGCACCCGGCCGGACGTACTCGGAGTCGTTGTATCGCGGCGTTTTCGGTCCCGCGTTCCCGGACACGCGGGACGACTTGTGGGTGCAGCAACGGGATGACCTGATGGTGGTCGCGTTGCCGCTGTTCAGCGATGGCGCGGGCAACGCGGGCTTCTCGGCGACCACCTCGGCGTCGACCAAGCTGTACCGCGACGACGAACTGCTCGGCCAGACCTCGGACGCCGGAGTGGGCCGGTTCGTTCTGCCCGCGGGTCCGGCGAAGTACCGCATCACCACCGAGGCGACCCGCACCGGGCACACCCAGGCGACCAAGGTGTCGGGCACCTGGACGTTCACCGGCGACCGGAGCACCGGCGTGAGGCAGCACCCGGTTTCCGCCGTCCGGTTCACGCCTGCGTTGGACGACAATGGATCTGTTCGAAAGGGCCTGTTCGCCCTGCCGGTGTCGGTGGAGAACCAGCCGGGCACGACCTCGAAACAGCGTCTGCGGTCTGTTCAGGTCTCCTACGACCAAGGCGCGACTTGGCTGACCGCACCGGTGATCGGCGGCTATGCGCTGCTGTGCCACCCCGCCAACGCCAAGTCGGTCTCGTTGCGGGCCACCGCCGCCGACCGCGCGGGCAACTCCGTCGACCAGACCATCATCGACGCGTACTCGCTGCGGTGATTCGAAGTGCGGGGCGCCAGGTTCAGGCGCCCCGCACGCTCTGCCAGACTGTCTCAATGGATGGACTGGACTCCGCCGCCGTCATACGCACCCATGTGGACGCCTTCAACCGCGGCGACATCAACGCATTGATGGCGGGCTTCACCGAGGACGCCCGCTGGGTCACCGGTGAGACGGTCATCCTGGGCTACCAAGGCCTCACCGACTTCTTCGGCGGCGCCATCACCAGCCTCAAACCCCAGCTGACCATCATGGACCTGCTGGCCGACGGCGACCGCGTGGCCTGCCAGCTGCGCGAGGCGGTGAGCGGCCAGGTGTTCTTCATCGCGGGCTTCTACCGCGTCCGCCACGGCCGGATCGCCGCGGCCAAGATCTACCGCGAAGGCAGCGCCGACCTGTAACCCGGTGTCCTGTATCGTTCTCGGCGGCATAGGCCTGGTCGTGGTGGGGATCATCGCGGCCGCGTGGCTGTTGTTGGCGTACGGCCAAGGAACCGAGTCCGACCGCAACCAACTGGAAGCGATCAAGACCACCAGGAACGTGTAGCCGCCGCATCGGAAGCGGACGTTCTGGCGGACCATCACGCTGGACCTGGCGGGTGCCACGCTGCTGGACTTCGACCTGGGATGTACCGAGCCGCTGACGGCGACATTCGCGGACGCCGTCTTTCTGGGGGATGCGCGGTTCGAAGCGACGAGGTTCAACACCACCAGGGTCAGCATGGAAGGTGCGCTGGTCCGCACGGATGCCGAGCCCTTGCCGCCGCGGATCTGGCCGCCCGGGTTCACCGAGGCGCCCGAGTCCGGGCCCATCGAGGGACTGGAAGGGTCCTGGGCCCGGCTCGTCCGCGAGTGAACTACTACTGGACGGCGTTCGCGGTCAGGCTCGCGTACCAGGAGCTCCAAGGGTCGTTGGTGGCCGGGTAGTTGGCCAACGGTGTGGTGGCGTCGGACGCCGAGTCGAAGTCCCAGCCGCGGACGATCTTCCCGGCGTTGCGGGAGTTCACGATGAAGCTGGAGTTCGTGGCAGTGCTGGCGTAGAACTGCGCGCCCTGCTGCAGGTCGGCGTTTTCGCCTGCCTGGAACTCGTCGAAGGCGATCTGCTGGTAGCGGATCCGCCCGCCGTTGGTCGCGGGGGTGGTGTAGCGGAGGGTGTTGCTGGGCGTGGGCCCGTCGGCGCCGGTCCAGACGGACAGGGCGCCGGAGACGGACTTGTTGTAGCGGGCGTCGGAGGTCTTGGCGTTGCCGGTCCAGGACACCGCGGAGCTGCCGACCGTGCCGTTCCAGGTCCAGTTCTGGCTGTTGTTCTGGCTCTTGTGGATCTCGCGCACGGTGTTGGTGCCGGTGAAGGCGACCGTGGGCAGCACGCCGTTGTCGAACTGGGCGCTGGCCGACCAGGTGATCTCGCCCTGGCTGTTGAGCTGGCCGACGTGCGACCAAAGCGTTGTGGCGGACTGGGACTGGTGGACCTCGACGAGGGTTCCGTTGTCGTTCAACGCCACTGCGGGGGTTTGGCCGTTGTCGTACTTGCCGTGCCGCAACCAGGTCACCCGGCCATCTGCGCCGTATGTGCCAGTCCAGTACCAAAGGCCGCCGGCGCCGGAGTCGTGCACCTCGACGATCTGGCCGCGCCCGTTCAGCGCCACCGCGGGGTTGTAACCGACATCCCGCTTGTACTCGGCGCGGCTGCCGGAGTCACCGGACAGCAACACGATCACCCGCCCGCGCAGGCTGTCCACCGACGGCAGCGTCCCGGGAATGTCCTTGGCCAGCACCAGCCGCGAGCCGAACACGCTCGAGATGGACGCGTTCAGCGCCGTCATGTTCCCGGCGGCGAACGAGGGGTTGTCGGTCAGGTCGTCCTTCAGGTCGAGCATCACGACGATCGGCGCGTGCGTCGAGTGCTGGGCCGACCACGTGTTGACCACGGACATCCAGTCGCGGAGGTTGTTCGACGCGGGGTTGCCGTTGTGGTCGACCTGGTTGCCGGGGCTGTCGTGGCCGATCTGGTAGTCGCCCGCGTAACCGTTGTCGTGCACGTCGTACTCGATGAACCGCACGCCGTGGTCCAACTGGTAGGTGATGGACTGTTTGGCACCACCCGAATAGCTGTTGTGGGTGGCCTTGAAGATGGCCGAGGCGAACGGGGTGTCGGCGGCGGCGCTCGCGGCGGGAACGACCAGAGCCGCGGCGATCAGGACAGGCAGCAGGCGCATGCCGAGCAGGCTAGGTGACTCACTAAGCAGTTCGCCCGGGTTTGCGTGAACAGTGGCCGAACGGATGCGCGGCCGGACGGCTCGCGAGCAATGCCCGGATTGCACATGATCCGATACCAGGAGTGTGACAACAACGCAATAGTCAGGCGGCGGCAACAAACTGACAGTGTTGTCCGAACTTTTCCGGCCCGGCATTGAACAGAACCTAATGCGCATGCGTAGTGACCCGTTGCGAACAACGGGCGTCGGCGGAGGAAATGTGCGCATGGACTATCTGGTCATCGGTGCCGGTCCGGCCGGACTGCAGCTCGGTTACTTTCTGCAGCGAGCCGGCCACGACTACGTGATTCTGGAAGCGGGTCCCGCGGCCGGCACGTTCTTCGGGACGTTCCCGCGGCACCGCACCCTGATCTCAATCAACAAGCGGTACACCGGGTTCGACGATCCGGAGTTCAACCTGCGGATGGACTGGAACTCGCTGCTGTCCGACCGCG
This sequence comes from Actinocrispum sp. NPDC049592, assembly GCF_040675465.1. Lineage (NCBI taxonomy): Bacteria > Bacillati > Actinomycetota > Actinomycetes > Pseudonocardiales > Pseudonocardiaceae > Actinocrispum > Actinocrispum sp. NPDC049592. The sequence goes on from NZ_JBFAPA010000002.1 coordinate 281,498, forward strand.
AGGACCTGTTGTTCACCGGTTACACACCGCGATACTTCCCGGCCGCCGACGACATGGTCCGTTATCTGCGGGACTACGCCGAACGCCTGAACCTGAACGTGAAGTACTCGACCAGAGTCGTGGAAGTCGCCAAAGACACCGACTTCGAGGTCACCGACGAGCACGGCAAGGTGTACACCGCGAAGAACGTGATCGTGGCGACCGGCCCGGCCGCACCGTACATTCCCGATATCCCCGGAATCGAAACGGTGGATCAGTACGGCACGGTGTCCGTCGATCCCGATGATTTCACCGGCCGGCGGGTGCTCATCATCGGCAAGGGCAACTCGGCGTTCGAGACCGCGGACAACCTGGTCGAGACCGCGGCGGTCATCCACGTGGCCGGCCCGGGCTCGCTGAAACTGGCCTGGCGCACGCACTTCGTCGGCCACCTGCGCGCGGTGAACAACAACTTCCTGGACACCTACCAGCTCAAGTCGCAGAACGCGATCCTGGACGGCAACATCCTCAACATCGCCAAGGACGGCGAGGGCTACCTGGTGTCGGTGAGCTTCTCCAGGGCCGACGAGGTGGTCAAGGACATCCGCTACGACCGTGTGATCGCCTGCACCGGGTTCCGGCTCGACGACTCGATCTTCGCCGCGAGCGCCCGGCCGGACCGGGTGATCTCCGACCGGTTCCCGGCGCAGACCAGTGAATGGGAGTCCACCAACGTCCCCGGCCTCTACTTCGCCGGCACCCTGCAGCAGGTCCGCGACTTCAAGAAGTCGACCAGCGGGTTCATCCACGGCTTCCGGTACACCGTCCGGGCGCTGTCGCGGATCCTGGACCACAAGAACCACGACATCGAGTGGCCGCACACCACTCACCGCTCCGACGCGCCGGCGCTGACCGACGCCATCATCGCCCGCGTCAACCGCAGTTCCGCGCTGTGGCAACAGTTCCAGATGCTCGGCGACGTGATCGTGCCGGACGGCCGGGAGGCGAAGTACTACGAGGAGATGCCCGTCGACTACGCGCGGGACACCCTGTCCGGCGACTACTTCACCATCACCCTCGAGTACGGCCCGGAGCACGACAAGGTCGACCCGTTCGACATCACCGTCCGGCGGGTCGGGCAGAACGACCCCGGCCGCGCGCACGAGGCCGCCTACCTGCACCCCGTCGTCCGGCACTACCGCGGCGCGGACGTGCTGGCCGAGCACCACATCGCCGAGAACCTGGAGAACGACTGGACCGGCGAGGAGGCGCACCGGCGGCCGCTCAACGACTTCCTCGCCGAGCGGCTGCTGCAGACCATCCTCACCGCGCCCGCGGGCTGATGTCCGGTCCCCTTTCGGTGCGCGAGTTCGAGGAGCTCGCGCGCAGCAGGCTGCCCCCGGACGTGTACGACTTCGTCGCGGGCGGCGCGGAGGACGAGGTGACCTTGCGGGCGAACGAAGCCGCGTTCGCCCGCCTCCGCCTGTTACCCAGGGTGCTGCGGGGCGCGGGGCGGCGGGAGCTGGCGGTGTCGGTGCTGGGCACGGACATCACGATGCCGGTCCTGCTGTCCCCGACCGCGTTCCACCGGCTCGCGCACCCGGAGGGCGAACGGCTCACCGCGCGGGCGGCCGCGGCGGCGGGCACGGTCATGATCGTCAGCATGGGCTCGACCGTCGCGATCGAGGAGGTCGCGGCGGCGGGCGGACGTGGCTTCGTGCCGTGGTTCCAGCTGTACGTGCAGCCGGACTGGGCGGTCACCGAGGCACTCGTCCGACGCGGTGAACGGGCGGGCTGCCAGGCGCTCGTGGTCACCGTCGACTCGACCGTGTACGGGTCGCGGGAACGGGACCTGCGCAACGGGTTCCTCGACCTGCCACCGGGTTTCGCCTGCGAGACCATGCGGAACCTGACCGGCGACGGCGAGGTCCGGTCCATCCGGATGGCCGCGGACCTCTCGTGGGAGCACATCGTCCGGCTGCGTGAGCTGACGGCGTTACCCATTGTCGTCAAAGGGCTTCTGCATCCCGCGGACGCGTTGCTGGCACTCGACCACGGGGTCAGCGGGATCATGGTGTCCAACCACGGCGGCCGGCAGCTGGACACCGCCGTGGCCACCATCGACGCCTTGCCGGGTGTGGTGGAGGCCGTGGACGGGCGGATCCCGGTGTTCATCGACGGCGGGATCCGGCGCGGAACCGACGTGGTCAAGGCCCTTGCGTTGGGTGCGACGGCTGTGGCCGTCGGGCGCCCGATCTGGTGGGGCCTGGCCGCGGCCGGTCAGGACGGGGTCACGCAAGTGCTGGAGCTGCTGCGGACCGAGATCGACCGGGCCCTCGGGCTGTGCGGGTGCTCGTCGGTCCGGGAGGTCACGCGGGACCTGCTGGTCCGGGAGGCGCCATGGTGATCGCCGCGGTCGTGCTGGTCGTCCTGGTGAGCCTGCCGTTCTGGCTGCCCGTCGTGGTGGTCCGGTTGCGGGTCAAGATCTTCGCGCTGGTCAACGGGTCCGAGGGCGTGCAGGTCTCGGTGTCCCAGTTCCGGGCGCTGTACGAGAACCCGGCCGCCGACGGGCGCAGCCGCGGGGCCGCCCTGTCGGACCTGTTCTGGTACTGGCTCGCGCCCGGACCCCAGGTACACCAGGAACATCTGGAACCGGGGGAGCGGTACGCGGACGTCGCCCGGACCACCCGGCGCATCCTCGCGTCGGCCCACCGTGGTGCGGAGGAGCTCGCGGCCTCGTGCACCGGCCGCGCACTGGACACAGTGGACGGTCCGGTGACGTTCGTCCGGCTGCGGGACTTGATGATGCCGATCTGGGCGGAGTTCTACTACACGGTGGTGTTCGAGGAGCCGTGCCCGGAGGAGGCGCGTGCGCTGATCGTGGGCAACGCCAACGACGTTGTCACGGCGTTGAAATGCACCGGTCTGCGGCACATGGACCGGCGGGAACGGCTGACCGAGTACCTGCTGCACCGGATCAGGGCCGGCGAGGTGCCGCACCGGCTGCCGGAGACCCTGACCGTCCAGGAACAGGCCTGGTACCTGCAGGGCACGTTCTTCAACACGGCGGTCGTCCAGTCCAGCGAGGCCATGGCGCACCTGCTGATGGCCATCGCCCAGCACCAGGACGTGCAAGCCGGCCTGGCCGACGGGACGGTCGACCTCGGTGACGTGATGGAGGAGACGCTCCGGCTCTACCCCTTGTTCGGCATCGCGCACCGGGTCACCTCGGCGGACATTCCCGTTGACGGGCAAGTGATCCCGGCCGGGTCGGTGCTGCTGTTCAACTACCAGCAGTTCCACCAGGCCGGGTTCGCGCAGCCGGAAAGGTTCGATCCGGCCCGGTGGAAGTCATTGCACGCCAAGGACGTCAACCAGATCCCGTACGGGGTGACCGCGAACCGGGCCTGCCCGGCGCGCGGCCTGATGCCGATCACCATGCGGGCCGTGGCCACGCGCGTCCTGGAGCGTTTCGAGCTGCGCACCTCCGCCTCGCACACCCGGTCCATCCCGAACCGCGGGCCGTGCCTGCTCATCCCACGTCGGTCAGCGGTGCCCGTACGGGCACGGCTGACCCTGATGAGGCTGCGTGACCGCTGGGAGGACGTGTCACGCAGCCTTCTCCAGCTCGTCCTCGGCACGTACATGGTCTGGGACGCGCGCCGCCAACAACTCTGCAGCCGCTACTTCGAAGGGGCCTGAGTCTTGGACATCGCAACCACCACTGCGCGGTTCTTCCTGGCCGCGGTCATTGTCCTGGTCGTCTGCCGGCTGGTCGTCATGGCCGCCCGCAGACTCGGTCAACCCCCAGTGGTCGGCGAGATGATCGCCGGCGTGCTGCTCGGCCCGTCGCTGCTGGGCCTGGTCCTGCCCGGCGTGCAGGGCTGGCTGTTCCCCGCGGCGGTCCGCCCGATGCTCTACGTCGTGAGCCACATCGGGCTGGTGGCGTTCATGTTCGGCGTCGGCCACGAGTTCGCCGGGCAGAAGGTCCGCGGCCTGGGGCGGTCGGCGTCGATGATCTCGCTCGCGGGTGTGACGACCCCGCTGGTCATGGGTGTGGCGCTGGTCCTGTTGATCAACGGGCGGATCGACGTGCTGGCCCCGGGCGTCTCGGTCACCGTGTCGGCGCTGTTCGTCGGCGTGACCCTGGCGATCACCGCGTTCCCGATGCTGGCCCGGATCATCAGCGAACGAAACCTGTCGGGCACCCGCTACGGCTCGCTGTCGCTCGCGTGTGGCGCCATCGACGACGGCATGGCCTGGATCCTGCTCGCGGTCACCATCGGCATCGCCACCAACGACCCCACCAAGATCCTGATCACCGCGGGCGGGTCCGCGCTGTTCATCCTGCTGCTGTTCACCGTAGGCCGGCCCGCCCTGGCGTGGCTGATGTCCCGGGAAGGCGCCTCGACCGAGCAGCTCGTGCTGTTCACCGCGATCGCCTTGTTCGCCGCGGCCTGGTTCACCGACACCATCGGCCTGTACTCGGTGTTCGGCGGGTTCCTGGTCGGCTTCGTGTTCCCGCAGACCACCGTGGCCAACCGCGTCATCGCCGCGATCAGCCCGGTGACCCGGACGGTGTTCCTGCCGTTGTTCTTCGCCTTCTCGGGGCTGAACACCCAGTTCGGGCTGCTGTTCACGCCTCCGCTGATGCTGCTGACCCTCGGGTGCGTCGTCGTCGCCATCATCGGGAAGTTCGGCGCGTGCTACATCGCCGGGCGGGCCGCGGGGGAGGAGCGGACCGTCGCGATGCGGGTCGGCGTGCTGATGAACGCGCGCGGGCTGATGCAGCTGATCGCGCTGAACGTGGGTCTGCAGGCCGGAATCGCGACCCCCGCGCTGTTCAGTGCCCTGGTCCTCGTGGCCATCGTGACGACCGTGATGACCGCACCCTGGCTGTCCTGGCTGGACCGCAGACTCGAACGCCGGACCGAAACCGCTTTGGCAGAGCCGAACTGACTCACGTCGCCGATCGGGCGCGGCCCCCACGCTCGATCCGCTATCTGAGTTCGCCCTGGTGCCGTAGCCGCCGTCGCGGTGGGCGGGGTCGCCGATGAACTTCCGCTCGGCCCGGCTCTCGATGGCACGCAGCCTGACCCGATCACCCGTGAGCATGATTCACCGTGGCAGCAACCGGTGGATCTCGTCGCCGAAATTCGGGTGGGCCGCGGCCAGTGAGGGGTCGGCGAAGGTCACGCAGTCGTCGGTGTAGGGCGGGGACATGAACGTGCCCAGCAACGTCCACGGCCCCAGGGTCTCGGTGGCCTGCCAGGTTCCGGCCGGGACGACGACCTGAGGCCGTTGTCCCGCAGCGAGATCCATGCCCAGCACCGGCCGCGAGACCGCACCATCGGGTGAGATCAGCAGCATCCTGGCGGGCGAACCCGCGTGATACGAGAACACCTCGAGGTGGGTGAGCTTGTGCAGTGCGGAGAACTGCGGCGCCACCAACATGTAGTAGATGGCGGAGGCGTACGGGTCCTTCAGGTTCTCCGCGTACAGACCGCCTTCGGTGGGCAGTGGCAGTAGTCCCAGCGAAGCGATGATCTCGTCCGGCCCCATGGGCCCATCCTTCCGCGTGTCCTGCGAGAGTGGTCCGACAAGGCCCGATAAGCTCTCGAACGAGTGTTCACCCGCGGTTGGGGGTGGGCGTCCCCCGTAGGGGGTCGGCTTACAGAACAGGATGTGTGGCGGTGCGAGTGCTCGGTGTCGACCCGGGCTTGACCAGGTGCGGGATCGCCGTGGTCGACGGCGGGACCGGCCGCAAGGTCAGCTGCGTGGCGGTGGACACCGTGCGGACCCCGGTGGACCACGACCTGGCGCGGCGGCTGCTCGCGGTCTCGGACTTCGTCGAGGGCTGGCTCGACCTGCACAAGCCGGATGTCGTCGCCGTGGAGCGGGTGTTCAGCCAGTACAACGTGCAGACCGCGATGGGCACGGCGCAGGCCGGTGGGGTCGTCGCGGTGGCGGCGGCGCGGCGGGGGCTCAAGGTGGAGTTCCACACGCCCAGTGAGGTGAAGGCCGCGGTCACCGGATCGGGCCGCGCGGACAAGGCACAGGTCACCGCGATGGTCATGCGCCTGCTGAAGCTCACCGAGAAGCCCGGCACGGCGGATGCCGCCGACGCGCTCGCGTTGGCCATCTGTCACATTTGGCGCGCGCCGATGCGCTCCCGGCTCGCCGAGGCCGAGCAGCGGGCGGCCGAGCTGGCGCGGGTGCACAGGGCGAGGCTCGCCGAGGCACGGAAAGCAGGAGGTTCGCGGTGATCTCGTCGGTACGCGGGAAGGTGCAGTCGGTCGGGCTCGACCACGCCGTCATCGAGGTGGGCGGCGTCGGGTTCGCCGTGCAGGCCGCGCCCTCCACGCTGGCCACCCTCCGCCGCGGCGAGGAGGCCCAGCTGGCCACCGCGCTGATCGTCCGCGAGGACTCGCTGACCCTGTTCGGGTTCGCCGACACCGACGCCCGCGACTTGTTCTGGCTGCTGCTCACCGTGTCCGGGATCGGGCCGCGGCTCGGCCTGGCCATGCTCGCCGTGCTCGAACCCGACAAGCTGCGCGCCGCGTTGTCCGAGGGCAACGTCAGCATGCTGACCCAGGTCCCGGGCATCGGCAAGAAGGGCGCGGAACGCCTGATCATCGAGCTGCGCGACAAGGTCGGCTCGCTGCCCTCGAACGGCGACGCGCCGGTCGCGGCCTCCGCGAGCGCGGTCCGCGGGTCGGTGGTCGAAGCCCTGGTGGGTCTCGGGTTCGCGCTGCGCAACGCCGAACAGGCCGTGGACGGCGTGCTCGCCGAGAACTCCGCCGGTGACACCGCGGTCGTGCTGCGCAAGTCGCTGGCCGTGCTCGGGCGCAAGCGGTAGGGGCCGGGCGTGCACGAGGAAGACGCGACCATGTCCCCGCTCGCCGAGCTCGAGGACAGGGACGTCGAGTCGACCCTGCGCCCGAAGCGGCTGAGCGAGTTCGTCGGCCAGGCGCGGGTGCGCGAACAGCTGCAGCTCGTGCTCGAAGGCGCCATGCGCCGCGGCTCCCCGCCCGACCACGTGCTGCTGTCCGGCCCGCCCGGCCTGGGCAAGACCTCGCTGTCGATGATCATCGCCGCCGAGCTGGGCAGCGCCATCCGGATCACCTCCGGCCCGGCCCTCGAACGCGCCGGCGACCTCGCGGCCATGCTGTCCAACCTGGTCGAGGGCGACGTGCTGTTCATCGACGAGATCCACCGGATGGCCCGGCCCGCCGAGGAGATGCTCTACCTGGCGATGGAGGACTTCCGGGTGGACGTCGTGGTCGGCAAGGGCCCCGGCGCGACCAGCATCCCGCTCGACATCGCCCCGTTCACGTTGGTCGGCGCCACCACCCGGTCCGGTGTCTTGACCGGACCGTTGCGAGATCGTTTCGGTTTCACCGCGCACATGGAGTTCTACGAACCGCACGAGCTGGAACAGGTCGTGACGCGGTCGGCCCGCATTCTCGGCATTGATCTTCAGCCGGATGGCGCAGTCGAGATCGCCGGCCGGTCCCGTGGAACCCCGCGAATCGCGAACCGCCTTCTGCGGCGTGTCCGCGACTATGCCGAAGTGCGCGCGAATGGGTCCGTGACCAGGGAGATCGCCCACGCCGCGCTCGAGGTTTACGACGTCGACGAACTGGGTCTGGACCGCCTCGACCGCGCCGTTCTGAATGCGCTGGTGCGTTCATTCGGCGGCGGACCGGTCGGTATCTCGACTTTGGCTGTGGCCGTGGGGGAGGAGTCGACTACCGTGGAGGAGGTGTGCGAGCCGTACCTGGTACGGGCTGGCATGCTGGCAAGGACACCGCGAGGCCGCGTGGCGACTGCGGCCGCGTGGGCTCACCTCGGGTTGCAAGCCCCGGGCGACGCGCCTGGTCAAGGGCCGCCTACCCTGTTCGCCGAGTGATCGCGCGCACAGAGGCAGTTGGCTCGGCGGGGCGCGGAGCTGGCACACTCGGCGAAGGCAACCAGAACAATTCGGGCATTTCCACTCCAACGGGATGTCCGCCGAACGGAGAGAAATGAACCTCGGTCAACTGCTTCCGTTTCTGCTGATCGCGGTGCTCATCATCCCGATGGTGCTGATGAGCCGCAAGCAGAAAAGGGCCATGCAGCAGCAGCAGGAGCTGCAGAACTCGATCAGCGTCGGCGACAAGGTGATGACCACGTCCGGCCTGTACGCCAGGGTCGCGGGCACCGATGACGAGGCCACGGTCGACCTGGAGATCGCCGAGGGCGTCATCACCACCTGGCTGCGTGCCGCCGTCCGCGAGAAGGTCAGCGAGGACGTGCACGAGGAGGAGTACGTCGCCGACGAGGACGACGCCGTCGTCGACGAGATCGTCGCGCAGGACGCCGACGCCGAGGCCGTGAAGGAAGAGAAGGCCGAGGAGAAGGTCGAGGCCAACGCGGCGGCGGAAACCCCCAAGAAGCGCTGAGCGTTATCGGGCAACCGGTATACGGGTAGTAAGACACCCACCTCACCCGGTGCGCGGTACGCTGCGCCCTCACCCATTCGTGTTCGGGTGCGGGCGCAGCGTCATGACCACAACCGAATCCGCACCCCTAGTGACTACAGACAGAGAGACGGACAGACGTGGCACCATCGGCTGGGCACTTCCGCCCCGTTCGTTATCTCGCCTTCTTCATAGCGATCATCGCGGTCCTCTACGGGCTGGTGTTCGGCACGGGTGACCACAAACCGGTCCCCAAGCTGGGCATCGACCTGAAAGGCGGCACCCGCGTCACGCTGACCGCGCGGACGCTGGATGGCAACGCTCCCAGTCCCGAGTCGCTGAACCAGGCAAGGCAGATCATCGAGACCCGCGTCAACGGCCAGGGTATCTCCGGCGCCGAGGTCGTGCTCGACGGCAACAACATCGTGATCACGGTGCCCGGTGAGGGCGGCGACAAGGCCAAGGAGCTCGGCCAGACCGCCACCCTCGGGTTCCGCAAGGTGATCCAGGCGGTGCCGAACGTGCCGGCCCAGCCGCAGCAGCCGCAGACCTCGGGCTCGCAGACCCCTCCGGCCAGCGGTACCCAGCCACCGCCGTCCGGTTCCGGTACGCCGTCCACGCCTCCGTCCGCGGGCACCGGCGCGCCCACCAGTGGCGCCCCGCAGGGTGGTCTCGCCCCGCACCTCGCGCAGCAGCCGTCCGGGTCCAACCCGCCGGCCAGCAACCCGCCCGCCAGCGGCGCCAACCCGCCGGCCGGCAACAACCCGGCCCCGCCCGCCAACTCGGGCACCGGCGCGGTCAGCCCCGAGGTCGCCAAGCAGATCCAGGAGGCCCGCGCGATCCGGCAGAACCCGGCGCTGGCCACCCCGGCCGACGGCGGCAACGCCGCCACCCCGGACGCCGCCGCGCAGCAGGCCGCGCTGGCCTCGCTGACCTGTGAGGGCAAGGACCCGCTGGTCGGCAACGACGACCCGAACCTGCCGCTGGTCACCTGCGACCAGAAGGGCCAGGAGAAGTTCGTCCTGGGCAAGCGCTTCCTCAAGGGTGAGGACATCACCGGCGCCAACGCGGGTCCCGACCCCAACGGCGCCGGCTACGTGGTCAACCTGACCTTCAACGGCGAGGGCTCGGACATCTGGGCCAAGTTCACCGCCGCCAACGTGGGCACCCGCTCCGCGTTCGTGCTGGACACCGAGGTCGTCTCGGCGCCGACCATCAACGGCCCGATCCCCGGCGGCAACACCGAGATCTCCGGCAAGTTCAGCCAGAAGGAAGCCACCGACCTGGCCAACGTGCTCAAGTACGGCTCGCTGCCGCTGTCGTTCGAGTCCTCCGACGCCGAGACGGTGTCCGCGACGCTCGGCCTGACCTCGCTGCGGGCCGGCCTGATCGCCGGCGCGATCGGCCTGGCGCTGGTGTTCATCTACTGCCTGTTCTACTACCGCCTGCTCGGCCTGCTGACGATCCTGTCGCTGTTCCTGTCCTTCGGCCTGGTCTACTCGATCATCGTGCTGTTCGGCCGGGTCCTGGGCTACAGCCTCGACCTGGCCGGTGTGGCCGGTTTGATCGTGGCGATCGGTTTCACCGCGGACTCGTTCGTCGTGTTCTTCGAACGACTAAAGGACGAGATGCGCGAGGGACGAACATTCCGTTCGGCCGTGCCCCGCGCGTGGGTCCGCGGTCGTCGCACCATCCTGTCCGCGGACGCCGTGCTGTTCCTGTCCGCCGCGGTGCTGTACGTCCTGGCCGTCGGCCAGGTGAAGGGCTTCGCGTTCACCCTGGGCATGTCCACCGTGCTCGACCTGGTGATCGTGTTCCTGGTGACGCACCCGCTGGTGTCGCTGGTGTCGACGTCCAAGGCACTGTCCAAGCCGGGCCTGGTGGGTCTGGGCGCGGCACACCGTGAGAGTCACCGCGCGGCCGCCGGCCGTTCCGGTGCCGCAGTGAAGGAGGCCTGAGGTGGCTGGCACGACCAACAAGCAGGGCTTCCTCCACCGGCTCTACGTCGGCAATGGCGCGGTCAACGTCATCAAGCACACCAAGAAGCTCTACGTCTTCTTCGCCGTGCTGGTGCTGGTGTCCATCGCGTCGATCGTGTTCAAGGGCTTCAACTTCGGTATCGACTTCAAGGGCGGTACCAAGATCCAGCTCGAGGCCGCCGGGTCGGCGGGCAAGATCACGACCGAGCAGGTCACCACGATCTACAGCGACACGCTGGGCTCGCAGCCCGAGTCGGTCCAGGAGGTCGGCGTCGGCAACGCGTCCTCCGTGCAGATCCGCACGGTGACGCTGGACGCGGGCCAGGTGGCCCGGCTGAAGACCGCGCTGACCGACAAGCTGCACCCGAACGGGACGATCAGCGACAGCGCGGTCAGCGGCACCTGGGGTGGCGAGATCACCACCCAGGCGCTGTGGGCGCTGGGCGTGTTCCTCGTCCTGGTGACCGTCTTCCTGGCGCTGTACTTCGAGCTGCGGATGGCGATCGCGGCGGTGATGACGCTGTTCCACGACGTCATCGTGACCGCGGGTGTCTACTCGCTGATCGGCTTCGAGGTGACCCCGGCGACCGCGATCGGCCTGCTGACGATCCTCGGCTTCTCCCTGTACGACACGGTGGTGGTGTTCGACAAGGTCAAGGAGAACACCCGCGGCCTGCTCGGGCTGACCCGCCGGACCTACGGGGAGGCGGCCAACCTCGCGGTCAACCAGACCCTGATGCGGTCGATCAACACCGCCCTGATCGCGTTGCTGCCGGTGATCGGCCTGTTCGTGGTCGGCGCCATCCTGCTGGGTGTCGGCACCCTGCAGGACCTGGCCCTGGTCCAGATGACCGGCATGCTCGTCGGCGTGACCTCGTCGATCGCGCTGGCCACCCCGCTGCTGGTCCAGTTCACCATGCGTGACGTGCGCTTCCAGAAGCAGGCCGAGCGGGTCTTCGCCCGCCGGGCCAACCTGGCCAACAAGGCCGCCGCGGCCGCCGCCGAGGCGGACGGTGGCGACGGGCCGGAGTCGTTCGACGGCGACACGCTGGACAAGGAGCTGCGCCGCGAGCAGGCCCTGGCCGCCGCCGGTGGCGTCCCGGCCCGGCACGCCCGGGCGGCCGAGCGCCGGCGCAACGCCGCCGCCGGCCAGCCGCAGGGCAAGCGTCCAACCGGGAAGCGACGCAAGTAGATGGATCTGACCGAGGCACTCGCCCTCATCCGGCGGGTGCCCGACTTTCCCCAGGCGGGCGTGGTGTTCCAGGACATCACGCCCGTCTTGGGTGATGCGGCCGCGTTCCGCGTGGTGGTGGACGCGATGGCGGACGCGGTCGGTGATGTCGACGCCGTCGTGGCCGTGGACGCCCGCGGGTTCCTCTTCGGCGCGGCCATCGCGCATTCGCGGGGCCTGGGCCTGGTTCCGGTCCGCAAACCCGGGAAACTGCCGGTCGTGGGCGGCAAGGTGGCCTACACGCTGGAGTACGGCACGGCCGAGCTGGAGCTGCCCGCCGGGGTGATCCGGCCCGGTCAGCGGGTCGCGGTGGTCGACGACGTGCTCGCCACCGGCGGCACCGCCGCCGCGGCCTGTGAGCTGGTGGAATCCGTCCAGGGTGAAGTGGCGGGGATCACAGTGCTGATGGAGATCGGGGCCCTGGGCGGTCGGGACCGACTCGCCGGGCGGAAGATTGACACGCTGCTCACCGTGTGAGGACGCCCGCCCGCCGCGAAGTGCGAATGTTCACCTGCGGTTACGCGTTACTCTCAAGGGTACGGACCACACTCGTGGCCCGGACGGCTCGAGGTGATGCGGGAGCGTGTGAGTGAGTCACGACGTGGAGTCCGCCGCGGGCCTCAAGCCGGAGGTCGAGGTCCCCAGGGCGCCCTCGGCGACACGTCGGGTGCGCACGCGCCTCGCCCGCCGGATCACGGCCCAGCGCGCGGCACCGGTCAAGCAGGTGCTGGAGCCCCTCGCGGCGGTGCACCGGGAGCTGCACCCCAAGGCCGACCTGGGGCTGCTGCAGCAGGCCTATGACGTCGCCGAGGAGAAGCACCGGCACCAGCGGCGCAAGTCCGGCGACCCGTACATCACCCACCCGCTCGCCGTGGCCACCATCCTGGCCGAGCTGGGCATGGACACCACGACCCTGGTCGCGGCGCTGCTGCACGACACGGTCGAGGACACCGACTACTCGCTGGAGCTGCTGCGCGCGGACTTCGGCGACGAGGTGGCGCACCTGGTCGACGGCGTCACCAAGCTGGACAAGGTCAAGCTGGGCACCGCGGCCGAGGCGGAGACCATCCGCAAGATGATCATCGCCATGGCCCGCGACCCGCGGGTGCTGGTGATCAAGCTGGCCGACCGGCTGCACAACATGCGCACCATGCGGTTCCTGCCGCCGGAGAAGCAGGCCCGCAAGGCCAAGGAGACCCTCGAGGTGCTGGCCCCGCTGGCGCACCGGCTGGGCATGGCCACGGTCAAGTGGGAGCTGGAGGACCTGGCGTTCGCCATCCTGCAGCCCAAGAAGTTCAACGAGATCGTCCGGCTGGTGGCCAACCGCGCGCCCTCCCGGGAGAACTACCTCAACAACGTGATCGAGGAGCTGGACCGCCACCTGGCCGACGCGAAGGTGAAGGCCACCGTCGAGGGCAGGCAGAAGCGGTACTACTCGATCCACCAGAAGATGATCGTGCGCGGCCGCGACTTCGACGACATCCACGACCTGGTCGGGGTGCGCCTGCTGGTCGACGACGTGCGCGACTGCTACGCGGCCATGGGCGTGGTGCACGCGATGTGGCAGCCGATGCCCGGCCGGTTCAAGGACTACATCGCCCAGCCCCGGTTCGGCGTGTACAAGTCGTTGCACACCACGGTGATCGGCCCGGACGGCAAGCCGCTGGAAGTGCAGATCCGCACGCACGAGATGCACCACACCGCCGAGTACGGCATCGCGGCGCACTGGCGGTACAAGGAGACCCGCGGCACGCACGACAGCAAGGGCGTCGAGGTCGACGAGATGGCCTGGATGCGGCAGCTGCTGGACTGGCAGCGTGAGGCGGCCGACCCCGGCGAGTTCCTCGAGTCGCTGCGCTACGAGCTGACCACGCGGGAGATCTTCGTCTTCACCCCCAAGGGCGACGTGATCACGCTGCCCGCGGGCGCGACCCCGGTCGACTTCGCCTACGCCGTGCACACCGAGGTCGGGCACCGGTGCATCGGCGCCCGGGTGAACGGCCGCCTGGTGGCGCTGGAGCGCAAGCTGGAGAACGGCGAGGTCGTGGAGGTGTTCACCTCCAAGGCCGAGGGCGCGGGCCCGAGCCGCGACTGGCTGCAGTTCGCCGCCTCGCCGCGGGCGCGCGCCAAGATCAAGCAGTGGTTCGCCAAGGAGCGGCGCGAGGAGGCGATCGAGGCAGGCAAGGACGCGATCGCCAAGGAGGTCCGCCGGGTCGGGCTGCCGATGCAGCGCCTGGTCTCGGTCGACTCGATGAACGCGCTGTCCCGCGAGCTGCGCTACCCGGACATCACGTCGCTGTACGCGGCCGTGGGCGAGGGGCACACCTCCGGGCGGCACGTCGTGCAGCGCCTGGTGGCCCTGCTGGGCGGGGTCGAGCACGCCGAGGAGGAGCTCGCCGAGCGCGCCACGCCGTCCACGGTGACCCGCCGCCGGGCCTCCGGGGACGCGGGTGTGGTGGTCAAGGGGGCCTCGGACGTGTGGGTCAAGCTGGCCCGCTGCTGCACGCCGGTGCCCGGCGACGACATCCTCGGGTTCGTCACTCGCGGCGGCGGCGTCTCGGTGCACCGCACGGACTGCACGAACGCCGACGAGCTGCTGGCGGAGCCGGAGCGCCTGGTGGACGTCGAGTGGGCGCCGTCGGCCTCGTCGGTGTTCCTGGTGGCCATCCAGGTCGAGGCGCTGGACCGGCACCGGTTGCTGTCCGACGTCACCAAGGTGCTGGCCGACGAGCGGGTGAACATCCTGTCCGCGTCGGTGACCACCTCGCGCGACCGGGTCGCGGTGTCGCGGTTCTCGTTCGAGATGGGCGACCCCAAGCACCTGGGGCACGTGCTCAAGGCCGTGCGTGCGGTCGAGGGCGTCTACGACGTGTACCGGGTCACGTCGGCGTCCTGACCAGCTCGGACAGCGTCGCCCCGGCCAGGTCCTTCACCTCGCGGGCCAGGTGCGCCTGATCGGCGTACCCGGTCTGGTGGGCGATGTCCGCGAACGCCTGGCCGTTGTAGGCGAGGTCCATGGCGTGGCTGAACCGGATCACGCGTTGCAGGGTCTTGGGTCCGTAGCCGAACCTGGTCAGGCAGCGGCGGTGCAGCTGGCGCTCGCTGACGTTCAGCGTCTCCGCGATGTCCCTGATGTCGTTGTGCAGCAAGCGTTTCACCGCGGCCGCGAACGTGTCTTCGCGCGCTTCCCCGACCGCTTGGAGAAGCGCCTGCCCAGGGAGTCCTTTGTGGATGTTCTCGGTCAGCCACTCGACCCGTTCGCGGGACCACAGCCGGTCGAGCGGCACGCGGGTATCCCGCAGCTCATTCCCAGGGATACCAAGGAATCCGGGCGCCATCCCGGGCCGGAACCGCACCCCCACCGTGTATCCGTCCACCTCGGCCAGGTGCGCACGCGTATCCGGCCCCGCCACCTCCAGCGACCCCTTGACCCACATGATGTCCATACACCCATCCGGCACCACCCGCTGCACACCCACGCGCGTGCTCACCCACACGCAGTCCACAACGTCACCCTCGGGCCGGAACTCCCGGTACATGCCCTCATGGTGTCACGTCAGGCCGCGGAGCGTGCCATGGCTCGTCCGGCCGCACACTGTCGCCAGCGACATCGTCAGGATCGGCCGCACCCAGCTGTTTCCGGACAGCGGCGAGGAACGCCTTGGTGGCGTTCTGCACCCGCTCGACCGGCGTGCACGAAGCCGACTGCGGCGCCGATGAGCAGCAGGACGGCGCTTCCAATAACTGTTCCGACAGGCACGGCTCATGATCGCACCTTCGCCGGGACGGCGACGTCGACCGAAAGCACCTGACCGGAGCCCGGCACGACCGGCTCGGGGCCGGTCATGCCCTGCCACCGCGCGGTGACGATGAACAACGTCGTCCCCTGTGGACCGCCCAGCTCGCAAGCGAACCCGCCGCGGTCCAGCTGGATGGTGTCCAGGACCTCGCCGCCCTCGGCGACCCGCTGGCACCACTGGTTGGGCACGTCGGCGTACCAGATGGCGCCGTCCGCGTCGGCGCAGATGCCGTCGGGGGTGCCGGTGCCTAGGTCGGCCCAGGTCCGGCGGTTGGTGAGGGTGCCGTCCTGGTGGGTGTCGAACGCGAGGAGGGTGTGGCGGTAGGAGTCGGCGACGATGAGGGTGTCGCCGGTGACGACCATGCCGTTGGGGAAGGCGATGTCGTCGGCGACCTCGCGGACTGTGCCATCTGTGCCGTCGGGAGTGACCACGTGTACGCCGCCGGGTTTCGGGGACTCGCCGGCCATCGGGTTGAAACCCGCGCGGTTGACGTAGACGTTGCCCCAGCGGTCGACGGCGGTGTCGTTCCAGCCTGGCCGGCCCAGGTCGGCGTAGGTGGTCAGGTCCTGGCGCAGGAGCTTGCCGTTCGGGGAGTCGACGATCAGCAGCGTGCCGTCGGGCAGGAAGGCCGTGCACAGCGGCAGCGAGGCCACGGTGGCGACGACTTCGTGGTTGCCGTCCAGGTCGATGGCGATGACTTCGCCCGCGGACCAGTCCGAGAAGTACAGCCTGTTGCTGGGATTGACACCGGGCCAGCGGGGCGACTCGACCAGGCCGCGGCCGGTGAGCAGGGTGCGCAGTTCGTTCATGCCGTCTACACGAACGGGTACCTGCCATTTCGACAACTCGCGGGGTGGTTCAGGATGACCCGGTGCACGACGACACCATCCCGATCCCGCGAATCCAGCCGGAACCGGAGAAACCGGCCGGACACGGGCATGGACATGGGCATCAGCACGGCCCGGCGGACCCGGTCTCGCGCAAGGTCCGGCGGCTGCTGACCGTTTTCCTGCTGCCGTTCGCTTTCGCGTCCATTGTGGGCGTTGTCTTGCTTTATCCCTTTGGTGGCACGCCGATGCCGTCCGCGCCGGTGTCCGCCGTGTCCGGCGAGGTCACCTCGGCCGCGAAGGGGCCGTGCAAGGACGGGGATGTGGAGGTCGGCACGGTCGACGGGCCATGCTTGGTGATCACGGTCCGGATGAGCGACGGGGCCGCGTCGGGCAAGGACATCGTCAAGCGGGAACCGGTCGAGCCCACCTCGACGCGGTATGCGGTGGGGGACAAGGTCGTTCTGGCGTTCTCCGGCGGGGATCCGGCCGACAGCAACGGTTACCGGCTCGCCGACTACCAGCGCGGGCTGCCGTTGGCGGCTTTGGCGGGGCTGTTCGCGTTGGCAGTGCTGATTCTCGGGCGCTACCGCGGGCTGGCCGCGTTGGTGGCCTTGGGGTTGAGCTTCGTGGTGCTGTTGTTGTTCGTGTTGCCCGCGATTCTGGCGGGGGAGAACCCGTTGTTGGTGGCGGTCGCCGGGGCCGGGCTGATCATGTTCATCGCTTTGTATGTGACACACGGGTTTTCCGCGCGGACGTCGACCGCGGTGCTGGGCACGATGATCAGCCTGGTGATCATCGGCGTGCTGGGCGCGCTGTTCTCGTTCTTCACCAGGCTGACCGGGCTCGACGAGGACACCGCGCTTTTGCTGAGCTCACTGGGCAAAGGGCTCGACACGCGCGGGTTGTTGCTGGCTGGACTGGTGATCGGCGCGCTGGGTGTGCTCGACGACGTGACCGTCACGCAGGCGAGCGCGGTGTGGGAGCTGCGCAAGGCCAACCCGCTGCTGAGCTGGCGTGAGCTGTACTCGGCGGGCCTGCGGATCGGGCGTGACCACGTCGGTTCGGCGGTGAACACCCTTGTGATGGCGTACGCGGGCGCCGCGCTGCCGGTGCTGCTGTTCTCGTACTTCTCCGGCGCCGGGCTGGGCACGGTGCTCGGGTCGCAGTCGATCGCTCAGGAGATCGTGCGCACGCTGGTCGGCAGCATCGGCCTGGTCGCGTGCGTGCCGGTGACCACACTCGTGGCCGCGTTGATCGCCAGCAACGAGCCGGCTATTCCAGCGAGGCCACGAACTTCGTCACGGCCTCGGCCTTGAGCCGCACGGCGAGCTTGCCGGGCGGGGCCGCCTGCGCGAGCTGGTAGAGCGGGCGGCCGGGCAGGCCCTCGCCGCGGGCCTCGGCACGCAGCTGGGCGACGAGCAGCTCGGAGAACACCAGCGAACCGGTGTGCTCGGCCGCGGCCAGCGCGTCCGCGAGCTTGCGCAGCGCGAGGATGCCCAGCTCGGCGCCGCCGGTGCCGGAGTAGGACGCGACCGCGAGGTTGATCGCGCGGCTCTTGGACGACTCGGCGACCAGCAGGCTGACCGTCTTCACGCTGCGCACGTCCAGCACCACGACCTCGAGCCGTTCGGCCTTGGCCAGGTCGACCGACCGGCGGCCGAACGTCCGGAGCACGATCCTGGTGCCCTCCAGCCAGATCCGGCGCCTCGCCTGCGACCAGCTGAACACCAGCAGCGGGGCGGCCACGGCGGCGGCGGTGATCAGCCCGGCCAGCCTGCCCCCGATCAGCCCGACGATGCCGCCGAGCGCGGCCGCCAGGATGACGACGGCGATGACGGCGGTGCGGAAGCGTTTCCGTGCCCCGGACCGGTCGAACATGTCCAGCGGCAGGCGCTCTTCGGCCATCTACAAGCCCCGCGCCGGGCCGGGCACGGACTCGTCGAGCCCGGTCAGGAACGGGTTGGTGGCGCGTTCCCGGCCGATGGTCGTGGTCGGCCCGTGCCCGGGCAGGACCACGGTGTCGTCCTCGAGCGGAAGGATCCTGGTGCGCAGCGAGGCGGCCATCTGGCGCATGTCGCCGCCGGGCAGGTCGGTGCGGCCGATCGACCCGGCGAACAGGGTGTCCCCGGCGAACAGCAGCCGGCCACCCTCCTCGGTGCCGCAGCGGAACACCACCGAGCCGCGGGTGTGCCCGGGGGTGTGGTCGACGGTGAGCTTGAGCCCGGCGAGGTCGAGCACGGCCTGGTCGGTCAGCTCGCGCACGTCGCTGGGTTCGCGCATCTCCAGGCGGCCGCCGAAGAACGCGGCGGTCTCCGAGCTGACGCCCTTGAGCGGGTCGCTGAGCATGTCCCGGTCATCGGGGTGGATCCAGCCGGGGATGTCGTTGCCGTCGCAGATCGGCGTGACCGCGAAGCAGTGGTCGAAGTGCCCGTGGGTGAGCACGACCGCGACGGGGGAGAGGCTGTGCTCCCTGATGGCCTGCGCGACCGGCTCCTCGGCGTCCTGACCAGGGTCGACGATGACGCAGGGCTCCCCTTTCCCGGCCGCGAGCAGGTAACAGTTCGCTTGCAGCGCCCCCGAGGGGAATCCGACGACGAGCACGAAAGAGACCTCCAGGGCCGCACCGGCTGGTAGTACCTACCTTAGTCGGGCCTCCCTCTACACGGTTCTTACCAGGGGTCCCAATAGACTGCGCGCCTGCGACAACAGTGAGGCCCAGGGAGGGTGCAGGTGCCGAGCAACCAGCAACGCCGGGAGGCGGCCAAACGGAAGCTGGAACGCCAGCTCGCCCGTCGGGCCGAACGCGCCAAGCGGCGCCGGATCATGGCGACATCGTTCACCGTCGGTGCGGTGATCATCGTGGTCGGCGCGATCTACGCCCTGGTGCACTTCACCGGCAACGACACCCCCGCGGCCAGCGAGACCAGCACCCCCGACACGCCGACGAGCAGCGCGCCGCCCGCGCCGACGACGCAGGGCCCGTGCAAGTACTCGCTGCCCGCCGACCCGCCCGCGGCCAAGCAGGTGCCGCAGCCGCCGGACGCCGACCCCACCCCGAACACGGGCACGGCCAAGGTCCTGCTGAAGACCACCCAGGGCGACATCCCGCTGGTGCTCGACCGTGCCAAGGCCCCGTGCACCACGCAAGCCATCGAGCACCTGGTGAAGTCCAAGTACTACGACAACACCCCGTGTC
The DNA here is from genome assembly GCF_040675465.1 of Actinocrispum sp. NPDC049592. Lineage (NCBI taxonomy): Bacteria > Bacillati > Actinomycetota > Actinomycetes > Pseudonocardiales > Pseudonocardiaceae > Actinocrispum > Actinocrispum sp. NPDC049592. The sequence goes on from NZ_JBFAPA010000002.1 coordinate 300,975, forward strand.
ACCGCCTGACCACCGGCGAGGGCCTGAAGGTGCTGCAGTGCGGTGACCCGAGCGGCAAGGGCAACGGCGGCCCCGGCTTCGAGATCAAGGACGAGCTGCCCAAGGACCTCAAGCCGTCCGCCGACGGCCAGGCCCAGATCTACCCCAAGGGCACCCTGGCGATGGCCAACAGCGGCCCGAACACCAACGGCAGCCAGTTCTTCATGGTCTACGCGGACAGCACCCTGCCGCCCAACTACACCATCTTCGGCACCATCGACCCGGCCGGCCTCACCGTCCTGGACAAGATCGCCCAGGCCGGCGTCGCCCCGGGCCAGGACGGCCAGCCCGCCCAGGACGGCGCCCCCAAGAACGCGGTGACCATCCAAACCGCCACCGAGTCCTAACCAGACCCAACCCCAAAAAACGGGGCCGTGCCACCAGGCCCGGCCCCGTTTTCCGCGCGTGTCCCCCATTCGCGGTGGCCGTGTCCCACATTCGCCGCCCCCGTGTCCCACGTTCGTGGTGGCCGTGTCCCACATTCGCGGGCCCCGTGTTCGACATTGCGCCGCCGCTGAGGGGAATTCGGGGTCCGCGAGTGTGGGACACGGGGGCGGTGAACGTGGGACACGCGGGTTAGCCGAGGGGGTCGGTGTAGGTGAAGTGGGGGGTTAGGGCTTGGTTGGTGTGGGCGATTGCTTGGGTGAGGCGGGTGTGGTGGGGGCCGGTGAGGAGGTGGTAGGGGACGGCGCGTTCGGTGAGGCGTTGTTCGAACAGCCCGGTCATCCATGCGCGGAGGTGTTCGCCGTCGCGCCAGCCGTCCTGTTCGAAGGGGACGTCGCGGTGGTCGGTGAGCAGGTACAGCAGCGGGCGGCGGTCGCCGACGGCGGCGGCGACCTGGGGGTAGGCGCGGCCTAGGTACCGTTCGCACCACACGGTCGCGGCCCAGGGGTCGTTGTCGCACACCAGGATCGGGGACTCCGCGGCGGCGGCGTCCTCGTCGAGGGCCTGCTGGCGGGCCACGTCGACGAAGTCCCCGGCGGTCCACACGAGATCGTCGATGGTGCTGGGCCCAGCCAACGCGGTGAGGGCGGCGAGCTTGAGTTCGGTGTGGGTCCGGCCGTACTCGGGAACCCAGGGAGCCGAGTAATGCGCGGCGAGGGCGCGGGAAAGCGTTGTGGTACCAGTCGATTCGGCGCCCACGACGACGATCCGGGCCGCGAGCCCCGCCCGCGTCGAAGGAGCGAGGAGTGGCCAGTGGGCGGGAGCGTCCGCGCGCACGGCGGTCCCGGACACCGCGAAAGCCGAACGCGACAGATCCACCAGAACATGCTGCGCGCCAAGGCGTTTGGCGAGTTCATCACCATAAGGCTCACTGGTGAACACGGCGTCGACAGCAGCCCCAGCAGGATCGCCGGAGAGGATCGCGCGCCGGGAAAGCACCGACCGGAAGATGTCCACATGCGCCGACCACACCGCGTCCGACGAGTAGTCCGTGGGATGTTCATCCATATCCCCGAGAACGACCACACCCGGATCACCCGAGTGCTCGGCCGCCATCCACGCCACCCGTGACTCCAGGGGAATCGACTCAACGCTGGACGCCAGCACCGCCACAGTCGTGCGCTCACTGGCCGCAGCGGCGGCCCGCACCAGGTGGTGGTGCCCGAGATGCGGCGGATAGAACTTCCCCAGTACCAACGCATGCGAGAACATCAGGCGACCGCCACCCGCAGCGAGGTCCGCCACCCGAAAAGCCCCACGACGCACAGACACAGGAACCCGAAGTACAGCACCCCGGTGAGCCACAACCCTTTGTACGCGTACAGCGGGATGTAGATGACGTCGGCGGCGATCCACAGCCACCACGACTCGAGCTTCTTGCGCGTCTGCCCCCACGTCGCCAGCAACGACAACACCGTCGTCACCGCGTCGGCCACGGGCACGGTCGAGTCGGTGAACCGCACCAGAACCCATGTCAGCGAAGCGGTTCCGGCGACCCCAAGCCCCAGCAACACCCACCACTGGAAAACCGAGGTCCGCGAGACGGAGAGCTGGCTGTGCGCGGAACCGCCACGCAGCCATGCCCACCAGCCGTACGCCGCCAGCGCGATGTAGACGACCTGCAGCACCCCGTCGGCGTACAGGCCGGTGGACACGAACAGCACCAGGAAGAAGACGTTGTTGAGGATCCCGATCGGCCAGTTCCACACGTTCTGCCGGGCCACCAGCCACACGCACAGCGCCCCGGTGACGAACCCGGCGATCTCACCCCAGCTCAAGGTCATGAGCCAGAGTCTGGCATCAACAGTTCGTGCTGCTGGTGATCGAGGTGTTGCCGAAGTACGCGATGTGCACGCCGTTGAGCACGACCTTGACCGGCGTGCCGCTGTGGCGCTGCTCGTAGTGCAGGTGCGGGCCCGTGGAACCGCCGGTGCTGCCTACGTTGCCGATGCGGGTGCCCGTGCTCACCTGCTGGCCGACGGACACACGGAACTGCGACAGGTGCGCGTACAGCGTCGTCACTCCACCGCCGTGGTCCACGATGATGTACTTGCCGTAACTGGTGTTGCCCAGGTCGCGCACGGTGGTGACCTTGCCGGGCGCGCTGGACAGGACGTTCTTGCCGTTGGCGTCGCTGCGTTGGAAGTCCACGGACAGCTGCGGGTTGTGGTTGCTGCGGGTGTTGGCGTTCCAGACCTGGCCGCAGTCGAACGGGGTCCGCAGGTTCAGTGCGGCGATGTCGACGTCGGCGGATGCCGAGACAGCCGGGACGGTGAAGGCGAGCGCGGCGATGACCGCCATGGCGAGTTTGCGCATGGTGTCCTCCGGTGCGGGGCAGGGGAGTGACCACCGGCATGTAGGGGGTCCATGCCGGCGGCCTGCCGCGAACTGTCCCGCACCGACGTACAAAATCCATACAACCGGGACATTCCACCCGTGCTGACATGCGCGGATGTCAGAAGGCCGGCGACGAGCGCATCTCGCCGGGCCCGAGCACCGCGCTCAACGTGCCCGGCAACAACTTCCCGACGGTGCTGGAGCGGACCCAGCAGCGGGGCATGAAGGTCGGTGACGTGTCGACCGCCGAGATCACCGACGCGACCCCGGCCGTGCCGTCCTCGCACATCCGGGCGATCGGTGTCGCCCTGGACTACCGGCACCTCCGGTTTCGGTGGCGACGGCAACATCCGGGCTCATTGGACCTCCTTGGCACCAATGACCACACCGACCTCTTCCACGTCCTGGGTGGGTGATCCGGTTTGACATCGGACTCGAACGTATGTTCGGATCCTGGGTCATGCGGTGGGACTCTCAGCGTGCGGATCGTGGGCAACTGGCCCTGCCGGGCTTGGTGCGCACGGTCCGTACGCCTGAGTTCGCCGACATCGTGTTCCACGAGGTGCACGCCAAGTCGGTGCTCAACCGGGTGCCCGGCGCCTCGCGGATGCCGTTCGGCTGGACGATCAACCCTTATCGCGGCTGCTCACATGCCTGTACCTACTGCATGTCCGGCGACACCGAGGTGCTGCTGGCGGACGGGCGGACCCGGCAGCTCGGCGATCTGAAGGTCGGCGACGAGATCATGGGCACCCGCCGGCTGGGCAACCAGCGGCAGTACGTACCCACGACGGTCCTCGCGCACTGGACCACCATCAAGCCCGCGTACACCGTCACCCTGCGGGACGGCACCGCGCTCGTGGCCAGCGGTGATCACCGGTTCCTGACCGACCGCGGCTGGCAGCACGTCGCCGAGGGCATCACCGGTCAGCCGTTCCTGCGCCGCGGGTCCACTTTGGTCGGTGGGGACACGTTGGCGCCGCTGGACAAGCTCGCCGTCGAGGACATCTCGATGGGTGGCGACGAGGTGCTCTACGACATCACCACCGGCACCGGCGACTTCATCGCCAACGGCGTGGTGAGCCACAACTGCTTCGCCCGCAACACCCACACGTACCTGGAGTTCGACGCGGGCCACGACTTCGACACCCAGGTCGTGGTGAAGGTCAACGCCCCCGAGGTGGTCGCGAAACAGCTCAGATCCCGTTCCTGGCAACGGGAACACGTCGCCATGGGCACGAACACCGACCCGTACCAGCGCGCCGAGGGCCGCTACAAGCTGATGCCGCGGATCATCGAGGCACTGGCCGCCAGCGGCACCCCGTTCTCCATCCTCACCAAGGGAACCGTGATGCAGCGCGACATCCCGCTGCTGACCCAGGTGAGCAAGGAGGTGTCGGTCGGCGTCGGCGTGTCGCTGGCCGTGCTCGATCGTGAGCTGCAGCAGCGCCTTGAGCCCGGCACGCCCAGTCCACAGGCCCGGCTGGACATGATCAAACGCCTGTCCGACGCGGGCCTGCCGTGCGGCGTGATGGTCGCGCCGGTGTTGCCCTACCTCACCGATTCCCGCGAACACCTCGACGCTCTGCTGACCCAGATCGCGGCCGCTGGCGCCTCCGGGGTGAGCGCGATCCCGTTGCACCTGCGGCCGGGCACGCGCGAGTGGTTCGCGCAATGGCTGGCGCGGGAACGCCCGGATCTGCGCCAGAAGTACCGCGAGATCTACGGCAACGGCAGCTACGCCAGCAAGGCCTACAAGATGCGCCTGGGCGAACGCCTCGGCCCGCTGCTGCGGCGGCACAACGTCGGCGGCAACAGCTGGCCGCGCGGCAGCCTGCCCACCGCGGAAGCGGCGCAGCCGGAGGAGTCCAAGCCGCTCAGCGGTGAGCAGCTCGACCTGCTGGTCCAGCAGAACCAGGACACCTTCAACAGCTAATGTTGATCTGGTGCAACACCAGCAGCACTACTTGGACTTCGCCCGCTTCGGCCCGCCGACGGCCGCCGTACTCGCCGAAACGACCCGCCTTACCGAACAGGCCGCGAACGCCGGTCCGTCCACAGTGGACGACTTGATGCGCGAGGACCTGAAGGCCCGCGCGGCGGTGGCGAGGCTGTGCAAGACGGACACCGGCCACGTCGTGTTGCTGCCGAACACCAGCACGGGCCTGTTCCAGATCGCCTTCGGCCTGCCTGGGGAGGTGCTGGTCAGTCCGACGGAGTTCCCCGCGAACACCTATCCCTGGGTCCGCGCAGGCAAAGCCCAGTGGATGGAGCCCGGCCCCGTCACGCCGGACAAGATCCACGGAAACACCGCGGCGGTGACGGTGAGCGCGGTGGACTTCCGCACGGGCTACCGCGCGGACCTGGCGGCCTTGAGAGAGGCGGCGGGGGAGCGGTTGCTGATCGTGGACGGCATCCAGGGCTTCGGCGTGATCGACGAACCCTGGGAGGCAGCGGACGTGCTCGTGGTGGGCGGCCAGAAATGGCTGCGCGCGGGCTGGTCCACCGGGTTCCTCGTGCTGTCCGACCGTGCCCTGGAACGCCTCCAGCCCGTCCTGTCCGGCTGGACCGGAGCCGTGGACGCTGGGGTGTTCGACAACGAGGTCCACGCACCGGCGGAAGACGCGGCGGCGTGGTCGATCACGAACCTGAGCCCGATCGCCGCGGGCGCGCTGAAGGTCGCGCTGGAAGAGGTGGAACGAGCCGGGATCAAGGCCATCGAAAACGCCATCGCCACCAAAGTAGACGAGCTGGCCGAGGTGATCCGCGGCGAGGGCGGGGAGATCGTGTCCAGTGCCGACCGGCCAAGAAGGGCCGGGATCCTGGCGTTCACAACGGACGTACCCGCTAAACGGGTCGGCGCGGTGCTCAAGCAAGAGGGGATCACGGCGACCGTCCGGCCCGAGCACGTCCGGCTGTCACCGCATGTGTGCACCACGGCCGAGACCGTCGACCGGCTCGCCGTGGCTTTGAAACACCGGTGAGGGAGTCAACCGGTGCCGGGCCAGCCCCACTCCACTGTGAACGTGCCCGGGCCGAAACCCAGGATGACCGCGTGTGTCCGGCCCGCGCTGTCGACCACCAGCTCACGGCGGGTGCTCGCCTCGGCGTCGTCGGCGGGCGTGGCGATCTGGTGGCAGAACCCGGGCAGGTCGGACGGGTCGAACCGCAGCTCGACCACGTAGTCGCGGACCGGCAGCCGGAACTTGCGGCAGAACGTGTCGTCGCCGCGCGCGTACGGCGGGCCGGCGGTGGCGATCTCGTACTCCATGATGATCGTCTCGCCGCGCGACAAGGGGCGGTCGAACAGCAGCTCGTTGACGATCAGCCCGGCCTCGGGGTCCTTGGCGACCCGGCCGAGCTGACAGGACTGCAGCGGCACGATCCGCGGGAACGGGTTGCCCGGCTTGGCCACGTCGTAGACCGAGATCCACCGGTCGGCGCCGTCGTGCTCGGCCCGTAACACCTGGCGCACCCGCACACTGCGCTCACCGCGGTCGGGCGCGATCTCGACCCGGTCGTGCTGGCTGATCCGGGTCAGCGAGGCGTCCGAGTTGAGGTCCATCCGGGACAGCAGGCTGGCCAGCTCCTGGCGGTTGTTCCAGAGCGCCTCGATCGGCATGGCAGACGGGGTCCGCTGGGCGCGGCCGCGCGGGCGGGGCGGGCCGAGCAGGGCGGTCAGCGAGCCGGACTCGACGCCGAGCACCTCCTCGAGGTGCTTGAGCGCACTGAGCGACTCCGGCCGCTCGGGCCGGCGGCGGCCGGACTGCCAGTAGCTCAGCGCGGTCACGCTGATGGTCAGGCCCCGGGCTCTCAGGCGGTACTGGATCCGGTCCAGGCTCAGTCCGCTCGCGCGGATGGCGGCGCGCAGTGCGACCGGGAACGCGTCCCCGGCCAGGCCCTCGGCCTCGTCGATCGCGGTGGTTTCACCAACCGGCCAGCCACCCATTCCGGCTCCCCGTGTGTGGTCATGCGTTACCTGACACTACTTCGCAGTAACCGCGTGAGGTACCGACAACCGTCGGTGTTTGGGAGCGGAATGTGCATGTGAACCGGTAGCCGAGCGTAAATGTCCCGGCGACGTTGGCTAGCCTTTTGCGCCAAGAGGAGTGTTACGAGTACCGATCTATCAGCAGGGAGAGCACTACCCGTGATCCGCACCCATGAGGCCGGGACGCTCCGGCCCGAGCACGCCGGGCAGACCGTCACGCTGAGCGGCTGGGTGGCCCGTCGGCGCGATCACGGCGGTGTCATCTTCATCGACCTGCGCGACGCCTCCGGCGTGGCCCAGGTCGTGTTCCGCGAGGGCGAGATGGCCGAGCGGGCGCACCGGCTGCGCAGCGAGTTCTGCGTCAAGGTGACCGGCGAGGTGGCCCAGCGGCCCGCGGGCAACGAGAACCCGGAGATCCCGACCGGCCAGATCGAGGTCCTGGTCACCGACCTGGACGTGCTCAGCGAGGCCGCGCCGCTGCCGTTCCCGATCGACGACCACCTCACCGTCGGCGAGGAGGCCCGGCTGCGGCACCGCTACCTGGACCTGCGCCGCTCCGGCCCGGCCCGGGCCATCCGGCTGCGCAGCGAGGTCAGCCGGATCGCCCGCGAGGTGCTGCACGGCGAGAGGTTCGTCGAGATCGAGACGCCGACACTGACCCGGTCCACTCCCGAGGGCGCGCGCGACTTCCTGGTGCCGGCCCGCCTGCAGCCCGGTTCCTGGTACGCCCTGCCGCAGTCGCCGCAGCTGTTCAAGCAGCTGCTGATGGTCGCCGGGATGGAGCGGTACTACCAGATCGCGCGCTGCTACCGGGACGAGGACTTCCGCGCCGACCGGCAGCCCGAGTTCACCCAGCTCGACATCGAGATGAGCTTCGTCGAGCAGGACGACGTGATCGCGTTGTCGGAGAAGGTCATGTCGGCGATCTGGCGTGAGGTCGGCGGCTACGAGATCCCGCTGCCGATCCCGCGGATGAGCTACGCCGACGCGATGTCCCGGTACGGTTCGGACAAACCGGACCTGCGGTTCGGGGTCGAGCTGACCGAGCTGACCGAGTACTTCAAGGACACGCCGTTCCGCGTGTTCCAGGCGGCCTACGTGGGCGCGGTCGTGATGCCGGGTGGCGCGAGCCAGGCCCGCCGCCAGCTCGACGCCTGGCAGGAGTGGGCGAAGACCCGCGGCGCCAAAGGCCTCGCGTACGTCCTCGTCGGCGACGACGGCACGCTGTCCGGCCCGGTCGCCAAGAACCTGTCCGAGGCCGAGCGCGAGGGCCTGGCCAAGGCGGTCGGCGCCAACCCCGGTGACTGCGTGTTCTTCGCGGCGGGCGAGCCTGGCCCGTCCCGAGCGCTGCTGGGCGCCGCACGCCTGGAGATCGGCAAGCGCTGCGACCTGATCGACCCGAACGCGTGGTCGTTCCTGTGGGTCGTGGACTTCCCGATGTTCCAGGCCGTCGAGGGCTCCGACGACGTGGCCGTCGGCTCGGGCAAGTGGACGGCGCTGCACCACGCGTTCACCTCGCCGACCCCGGAGTGGATCGACAAGTTCGAGCAGGACCCGGGCAACGCGCTGGCGTACGCGTATGACTTGGTGTGCAACGGGAACGAGCTCGGCGGTGGCTCGATCCGTATCCACAACCGGGAAGTGCAGCAGCGCGCGTTCGGTGTGATGGGCATCGGCGCGGAGGAGGCCCAGGAGAAGTTCGGCTTCCTGCTGGACGCGTTCTCCTACGGCCCGCCGCCGCACGGCGGGGTCGCCTTCGGCTGGGACCGGATCTGCATGTTGCTGTCCGGCGCGGACTCCATCCGCGAGGTGATCGCGTTCCCCAAGTCCGGCGGCGGTTTCGACCCGCTCACCGCGGCGCCCGCGCCGATCACGCCCGAGCAGCGCAGGGAAGCAGGCGTGGACTTCAAGCCGAAGCCGGCCGCTCAGTAGGTTCCGGTCGCCGCTCCCGGGTGCCATTCGGCGCCCGGGAGGCAACGTTCCCGGCACGGGTCATGCAGCAGCGACCGCATTCCTGGGACAATGTCCGCAGGAGGCGTTTCCATCGCTAGGGCTGCTGGTTGACGGCTGCCCACAGGTTGAGATCGCAATCTGTTGGCGCTGGGGTCCCTCTTTATCGTTGACGGCGGCTACCGTCGGGGCCGCGAGGACGCGGGAGTAGGGTCGGAGGAGATGAGCGTGGACATCGCCCCGGACCCGGCTGACCTGGACCGGCCCGGCCCGCAGATCCTGGAGACGGTGGCCGCCGCGGAAGCTGTGCTGCGGCGCCGGTACGGGGCCAAGATCCAGCTCGCCGAGCCGGAGGATCTGGGCGGTAGCAAGCTTTCCACCGTGGTGCGGGTGCGGGTGGCCGCGACGCCGTTCTCGTTGCCGCGCACGCTGGTCGTCAAGAAGCACACCGAACCCGCGCCCAGCGAGTCGTTCGTCCGCGAGGCCGTCAGCTACCAGCTGTTCACCGCGTTGAGCGCCGAAGAGCGGATGTGCCCCGAGCTGTACGCGCACGACGGCGCCGCCGGGGTCATCGTGATCGAGGACCTGGGCCGCGCGCCGACCCTGGCGGACAAGCTGCTCGGCGACGACGCACGCGGCGCCGAGCGGGCATTGCTTTCGTGGGCGCGGTCGCTGGGCCGGTTACACGCCACCACAGCCGGCCGCGAGGCCGACTTCGATGCGTTGATGCGCCGCCTGTCCGCGGCGAAGGTGAAGGGCGATCCGTTGGCGGTCAACGGTCCCGCCGCGATCGAACGGCTGCCGCAGCTGCTGGAGGACGCGCTCGGCGTGCACACCCCGGCGCACGTGTTCGAGCGCGCGGAGCGGACCAGGTGGCTGGTGGCGACCAGCAGGCACCGCGGGTTCAGCCCCTCGGACCTGTGCCCGGACAACAACCTCATCACCAGCCGGGGCGTGCGGTTCCTGGACTTCGAGGGCGGCTGCGTCCGCAACATCATGCTGGACGCGGCCTATCTGCGCGTGCCGTTCCCGTCCTGCTGGTGCGCCTTCGCGTTGCCCGCCGGGATGACCGACGCGATGTTCGCCGCCTGGCGCGCCGAGGTCCGGGTGATGTGGCCGGACCTGGAGGACGACGCGATCGTGCTGCCGCGGATGCTCGACGCGCAGCTGTTCTGGGTGTGGGCCTCGACCTTCTGGTTCCTGCCGCGCCCGGGCGAGCCGGACGGCCCGATCGACAGCCACCTGCCCTCGCCGCGGCGCAGCGTGTCGCTGGCCGCGCGCTGGCGGCACCTGGCCGACGAGGCCAAGCGGGCCGGCGCGGACTCGATCGTCGACCACGCGCACTCCGTGGTGGCGGCGTTGACCAAGAAGTTCGGGCCCGAGCTCACCTTGCCGATGTATCCGGCTTTTCGCTAGTTGTGCCCTCGTTCATGGCTTGTTCACGGGCACCAAGGGTTCAATCGGCTGTCTTCGCACGGTTAACCCGAAGTCACCGGTGGTGAGCCGGGGCCAGCGATCGTTCGTGGCGTGACCCTGCTGGAATGCGTGACCCAGGACGCGCCGCGGCCGCCGCAATGGCGGGCACGCAGCCTCGTCGTGCTCGGTGACTCCACGGCGGCCGGACTCGGCGACCCGTTGCCCGGCGGTGGCTGGCGCGGCGTCGGGCCGCTGCTGGCGCACGCGCTTTCCGGTCCCGAGCCGGTGGCGTTCGCGAACCTCTCCTTCACCGGCGCGCGCATGGCCTGCGTGCGCAACGACCAGCTGCCGCAGGCGTTGCACGCGCGGCCGGACGTGACGGTGATCCTCGTCGGGATGAACGACACGCTGCGCTCCGACTTCAACCCCTCGACGATGCGCGCCGACCTGGACCACGTCGTGGCCACGTTGACCGCCGCCGGTTCGGTGGTGCTCACCGTGCGGTTCCACGACCACGGCAAGGTCTTCCGCCTGCCGCAGGCGCTGAAGCGGGCGTTGAGCGGCCGGATCGCCGAGCTGAACACGGTGATCTCCGAGGTGTCCGAGGCGCACGGCGCCGGCTGTCTGGACCTGGACCTGTTGCCGGGCGCCTACGACCTGAGCGCGTGGAGCGTCGACCGCCTGCACCCCTCGGAACTGGGCCACCGGATGCTGTCCCGCGCGTTCGGTCAGATGCTCGCCGAACGCGGCTGCGCCATCCCGAACCCGACCAGCCTGGTGTGCTCGGGCGGCCGCCAGGTCGGCACCGCGGGGCACGTGGCCTGGCTGATCCTCAAGGGCATCCCGTGGCTGTGGCGCCGCGGCCGTGACCTCGTGCCGTACGCGGTGTCGATCATGGTGAAGTCCGCGCTGCGCTGACCGGCGTTTTCAAAGTTGTCGGTGCTCCCGGCTAGTGTGTTTGCCGTGGACGAGGGCCTTTTCGACGTGTCGGAGCCGACCTACTCGCTGCCGCATCCCGCGGCGGCCGAGCGGGTGGCGGCCAACGCGCCGCTAGCGGTGCGGATGCGGCCGCGGTCGCTGGAGGAGGTGGTCGGGCAGGACCACCTGCTCGGGCCCGGTTCGCCGCTGCGCCGCCTGGTGGAAGGCGCCGCGCCCGCCTCCGTGCTGCTGTACGGGCCGCCCGGTACGGGCAAGACGACGCTGGCGACGTTGGTCTCGCAGGCGATCGGGCGGCGGTTCGTGGCGTTGTCGGCGCTGACCGCGGGCGTGAAAGAGGTCCGCGCGGTGATCGACGAGGCCAAGCGGCGGCTGACCCGGTCCGGCGAGTCGACCGTGCTGTTCATCGACGAGGTGCACCGGTTCTCCCGGACCCAGCAGGACGCGTTGCTGGGCGCGGTCGAGGACCGGATCGTGCTGCTGGTCGCGGCCACGACGGAGAACCCGTTCTTCTCGATCGTGTCGCCGCTGTTGTCGCGGTCGCTGGTGCTGCAGCTGCACCCGTTGACCGACGAGGACGTACGGGTGCTGATCCGCCGGACCGTCGAGGACGAACGCGGACTGGGCGGCAGGCTCGGGCTGGCCACCGACGCCGAGGATCACCTGGTCCGGCTGGCCGGCGGGGACGCCCGCCGCGCGCTGACCGCGCTCGAGGCGGCCGCGGACTCGGCGATGGCGACCGGCGCCGAGGAGATCGACCTGGCCACGGTGGAGGCCACGGTCGACAAGGCGGCGGTGCGCTACGACCGGTCCGGCGACCAGCACTACGACGTGACCAGCGCGTTCATCAAGTCCATCCGCGGCTCGGACGTGGACGCCGCCCTGCACTACCTGGCCCGCATGATCGAAGCGGGGGAGGACCCGCGGTTCATCGCCCGCCGTCTGGTCGTGCACGCCAGCGAGGACATCGGCATGGCCGACCCGACCGCGTTGCTCGCCGCTGTGGCCGCCCAGCAGGCCGTGCAGTTCATCGGCATGCCCGAAGGCCGGCTCGCCCTGGCCCAGGCCACGATCCACCTGGCCACCGCGCCCAAATCGAACGCGGTCATCACCGCCATCGACAGCGCCCTCGCCGACGTCCGCGCCGGGGGAGCGGGCACCGTCCCGCCACACCTCCGTGACGGGCACTACGCGGGCGCCGCCCGCCTCGGCAACGCCCAGGGCTACCGCTACCCGCACAACGTTCCCGAAGGCGTGCTGGCCCAGCAGTACCCACCCGACGGCCTCGTCGGCCGCGACTACTACGAACCCACCCAGCGCGGCGCCGAACGAGCCCTCGCCGACCGCGTCCCCAAGCTCCGCAAGGCCATCCGCGGCACCGAGTAGCACGTGTCCGCAGAGTCCGCCTCGGCCGGCGGCCGGAATCGGGCCTCAGCGAGGTGGTTCCCGCCGGAACAGTGGTCGTCACTCCGTGCCGGGCAGGTCCTCGGCGTCCAGGCCGAGGTCGCGGCGCATGTGGGCGCGCATCTGGCGGTAGGCGTCCTGGCCGCGGTTCCAGAGCGACTCGATGTGGTCGCGGTCGCGGTTGATGCCTCCGGCGACGTCCATGGCGATGCGGGACCGGGGCAGCACGGCGGCGCGCAGCAGCTCGTTGAAGCGTTTCGGGGCATGCAGGTTGATCGGGCCGAGCGACAGCCGGATCTCCTCGCGGGCGCGCCGCAGGTCGGCCTCGATCTCCGGGGTGATCTCGCGGCCGTTGCGGATGGCCGACATCGCCGGGTAGATCAGCCAGTCGAAGCCCTCGATCGCGCCGACGACCTGGGCGTACGCGGTCTGCCGGCCTTCGAAGTCGCGGTTGTCCAGCTCCCGCTGCCGCTCCCGCCGCCAGCGCAGCTCCTCGCGTTCCTGCTCACGGCGCCACCGCCGGTCCTCCCGCCACGCGGCGATGAACTGCGCGCTGAGCACGCCGAGCAGACCGATGAACGCGATGAGCAGGGTGACCCATAACGGAACCTGGGAAGAGGACACCGGAGCAACTTACTGTCCTTTAGGGTGTCCCGGACCGAACTGGGGGTCCGGTGATCGATTTCAGCAAGCCGGTGGGTCCGGCGACCTATGCGATGCGGCAGCTACGCCCGAACGAGCGGCTGTTGTGGGCCACGTACGGCACTCGTCTGCGCTACGACGTGCGCGGCCTGGATGATCACGGCGAGCCGGACCGCAGCGTGCTGGCCAAAATCGGGTCCGGGGTCGGCGGTGCCGTGCTCGAGGTGATCAGCCCGACGGAGGACTACGACCGGCCCGATCCGCCGCAGCTGGTGGTGTTCGGCGGTCACCGGCCGGAGTTTCTGCGCGGCCTGCCGATCCGGCCGGGTACCGGGCTACGGGTGTGGGCGCTGACCAGCGAGCGGTTCATGGTGATCGACGGAGTAGCGCCCGTGCAGGCGCCGGAGCCCGCGCCGGAACCGGATCGCTCGCTGCTGGCCAAGGCCATCGGGTTCGGCAAGGCGGTCGTGGCGGTCGGCAAGGACCTCGCCCAGAGCTTCGCCGAGGCGACCAGGTCCTACGGGTCCAACACGGCGGGCGAGCCGGTCGCGATCCGGCCGACCCAGGTGTGCGGCGAGGTCCCCCGCCAGGGGATCGCTGGGTTCGCGGTGGCCAGGCACGGGTCGCTGCTGCGCGGCCGCCCGTGCCTGCGAATGTCGCTTGTGGACGGTACCGGCGTGGACTTCCTGCTGGACAGCAAGGATCCCGCGTTGTTCGAGTGGATGCTGGCGCAGGGGGCGCGGTGACGGACCTGGAGGCGCGGACGGTCAACGAGGTCGTCGAGGCCGAGGTGACCCAGTTCTGGCTGCGGCCCGGCGAACGGCTCGTGCTGGCCGTGGACCCGATGCGCGGGTACGCCGCCACGGTGGTCGGCGGCCAGGTCCGGGTGCCGCACGTGGCCATCCGGCCGACACCCGCGGTGACCACCGAACCGCCGAAGTGGCCGCTGCCGGTCCAAGGCGCGCTGGACGACTGGACCGACGACCCGACGCTCGCCTACTGGGCCGCCGGGCAGTCACCAGACCAGCTCGCCATCCGCGTCGCCGACCACCTCGCCGCCAGCCACGGCGACGCCCGCCTGGTGCTCACCGACCAACGCGTCGCCGTGCTGTACCCGTCGAAGATCCTCGCCGAACCGTCGCCCGACGGGCCGTTCACGACGTTCGAGCAGGCCCCGGCGACCGCGGTCCGCGGCTTCGTGGCACTGCTCAGCGGCCGGAGCGTGCCGCCGTGCCCCGTGCTGCGGATCGACTTCGCCGACGGGTCGACGCTGCTGGTCCGGGACGTTCTCGCCGCGAAGAAGGTGGTCAGGAGCCAGACCGCGTCCCGTGGACCGCGATCGCATTAGCCGCGCCAAGGCACTGACGATGCACAAGACTGGTTTTGGCCCGTTGTCCATTGAGCGGGTTCACCCTGCCGTCCACTGTCAAGGTTGGCGGCAGCACCACGGATTTCACCGGGGCGAAAGCAAGACTGGGAACTGACGTATCCAGCAGGGCAAGCTGCCCTCAGCTGTCAAGAACTTCGTGGCCACGGACGACACCGGCAAAGACCTACGAGGCGATCATGAGTATGACCGGGGGCTGGCACGACATTGTGCCCGCAGGCGGCCCCGTCGAGCTCAACGACAAGGTCGGTGGCCGGGCGCGTTCGCTCACCGTGTCCTTTTCCGTCGCGCACGCCCCCTCAACCGGGGCTCACCCTGACTGGATCCCGGTGCCCCGGTAGCCTTGCTGCACTCAACCCGCAACGGCCTGTGTAGGAGGGCTTCGTGTCCGTAGGGGAAATCGCCGCGGTCGTCGCCGCAGCCGCGTTCGTGCTGCTGGTGCTGCTGCTGGTGGTCCCGTTGATCAAGCTCGGACGCACGCTGGACGAGGCCACGATCGCGATCCGCAAGGCGCACGAGAACAGCGACCCGCTGTTCAACGGGGCCAACACGACGCTGAACCACGTCAACACGCAGCTCGAGCGGGTCGACGGCATCACCGCGAACGCCCAGGCCGTCACCGGCAACGTCTCCGCGCTGACCTCGGTGTTCACCGCCACCCTCGGCGGCCCGCTGGTCAAGGTCGCCGCCGTGTCCTACGGCCTGTCCAAGGCGATCCGGGCCCGCCGCAAGCGCAAGGACGAGCGCGAGGGCAAGCACACCCGCCGTCCGCGCCGCCGTGGAGGCCGCAAATGAGCCGGTTGTTCTGGGTGGGCGTCGGCGTGGCCGCGGGCGTCGCGCTGTCACGTAAACTTCAGGCGAAGGTCCGGCAGGCCACGCCCGCGGGCATCGCGGAGAACGTCAGCGACGCGATGCGGGAACTGGCCGGTGCCGTGGGCGCGTTCGGGGCGGACGTGCGCGCGGGGATGGCCGAGCGGGAGAAGGAGTTGCAGGACGTGGTGGACGAGCGGTCGGGTGTGCGCCTCGGGCGCGCCGGTAGCCGCCATGACGCGCGAGCGCGCCGGGCGGACGGCTGAGGGCTGCCCGGAGAAAGCCTGCCGTTCCGCCGAGACACCCCGCGACCCGAAACCATCGTCCCGGGCCGTGCAGGCCCGCGCTCTTCGCTAGGACACCGCAGTGGAAACGCATGAGATCCGAAACCGCTTCCTGAACCACTTCAAGAACGCCGGTCACACCGAGGTGCCCAGCGCCTCGCTGATCCTCGACGATCCGAACCTGCTGTTCGTCAACGCCGGCATGGTGCAGTTCAAGCCGTACTTCCTCGGTGAGGCCCCGCCGCCGTACCCGACCGCCACCAGCGTGCAGAAGTGCGTGCGCACCGGCGACATCGACGAGGTCGGCAAGACCACCCGGCACAACACGTTCTTCCAGATGGCCGGCAACTTCTCGTTCGGCGACTACTTCAAGGCCGGCGCCATCGAGCACGCCTGGAACCTGGTCACCACCCCGCAGGACGAGGGCGGCTTCGGCCTGGACCCGGACCGCATCTGGACCACGGTCTACCTGGACGACGACGAGGCCCTCGGCCTGTGGCAGAAGATCGCGGGCCTGCCGCCGGAGCGGATCCAGCGCCGGGACGGCAACGACAACTACTGGGACATGGGCGTGCCCGGTCCCGGCGGTCCCTGCTCGGAGATCTACTACGACCGCGGCCCCGAGTTCGGCAGGGAGGGCGGTCCGGTCGTCGACGAGGACCGGTACCTGGAGATCTGGAACCTGGTCTTCATGCAGGACATCCGCGGTGAGCTGAGCCCGAAGAAGGGCCACAAGCCGATCGGCACCCTGCCGAAGAAGAACATCGACACCGGCATGGGCGTCGAGCGGGTGGCCTATCTGCTGCAGGGCGTGGACAACGTCTACGAG
This sequence comes from Actinocrispum sp. NPDC049592, assembly GCF_040675465.1. Classification (NCBI taxonomy): domain Bacteria; kingdom Bacillati; phylum Actinomycetota; class Actinomycetes; order Pseudonocardiales; family Pseudonocardiaceae; genus Actinocrispum; species Actinocrispum sp. NPDC049592. The sequence continues at coordinate 317,444 of NZ_JBFAPA010000002.1, forward strand.
ACCGACCTGGTCCGGCCGGTGATCACCAAGGCCGAGGAGATGTCCGGCCGCCGCTACGGCAGCGACCACACCGACGACGTGCGGTTCCGGGTAATCGCCGACCACGCCCGCTCCGGCGTGATGCTGATCGGCGACGGCGTCACCCCGGGCAACGAGGGCCGTGGCTACGTGCTGCGCCGCCTGCTGCGCCGGATCGTGCGCTCGGTGCGCCTGCTGGGCGTCGACGAGCCGGTGCTGACCGAGTTCGCCGGGGTCGTGCGCGACGCCATGGGCCCGTCGTACCCGGAGCTGGTGCGCGACTTCGACCGGATCTCGGCCGTGATGAAGACCGAGGAGGACGCCTTCCGCGCCACCCTCACCACCGGGTCGCGGATCTTCGACCTGGCCGCCGGGCAGACCAAGGACTCCGGCAGCCGGGTACTGGCCGGGGACAAGGCCTTCCAGCTGCACGACACCTACGGGTTCCCGATCGACCTGACCCTGGAGATGGCCGCCGAGCAGGGGCTGCAGGTCGACGAGCCGCGGTTCCGCGAGCTGATGGAGGAGCAGCGGCAGCGCGCCAAGGCCGACGCCGCCCTGCGCAAGACCGGCCACGGCGACCTGTCGGAGTACCGCAAGGTCCTCGAGCAGCACGGCGAGACCGAGTTCCTCGGCTACACCGACCTGCAGGCCACCGCCCGGGTGATCGGCCTGCTGGTCGACGGCGTCCCGGTGCCGAAGGTCTCCGCCGGTCAGCACGCCGAGCTGATCCTGGACCGCACCCCGTTCTACGCCGAGAGCGGTGGGCAGATCGCCGACACGGGCCTGCTGGTGGGCGCCGGGGCCGAGATCCAGGTCGACGACGTGCAGAAGTCGGTGCCGGGCCTGTTCGTGCACCGGGTGACCGTGCTGTCCGGTGAGATCGGCCTGGACGCCGAGGTCACCGGGTCGGTCGACCGCGACCGCCGCACGTCCATCGCCCGCGCCCACTCGGCCACTCACCTGGTGCACGCCGCCGTGCGCGGTGCCTATGGCCAGCGTGCCGCCCAGGCCGGGTCGCTCAACGCCCCGGGCCGGATGCGGTTCGACTTCACCACGCCGGGTTCGGTGTCCACCGACATCCTCACCGAGGTCGAGGAGGAGGTGAACGACTACCTGCAGACCGACGTCGAGGTGCAGACGTTCACCACCACCAAGGCCAAGGCCCTCGAGCTGGGCGCCGTCGCCCTGTTCGGCGAGAAGTACGGCGACAACGTGCGCGTGGTCGACATGGGCGAGTACTCCCGCGAACTGTGCGGTGGCACGCACGTCGGCCGGATCGGCCAGCTCGGCCTGGTCAAGCTGGTCGCCGACGCCTCGATCGGCTCCGGCGTGCACCGCGTCGAGGCCCTGGTCGGCGCCGACGCCCTGCGCTACGTCCGCAAGGAGCAGCTGCTCGTCGGCCAGCTCGCCGACCAGCTGAAGGTGCCGCCCGCCGAGCTGCCCGGCCGGATCGAGGGCCTGCTCGGCCGGATCAAGACCGCCGAGAAGGAGATCGAGCAGCTGCGCATCGCCCAGGTGCTGCAGTCCGCCGGTGACCTGGCCGGCAAGGCCCAGGACGTGGGCGGCGTGCGGGTGGTGGCCGAGCGGGTGCCCGAGGGCGTCGACGCCGGTGCCCTGCGTGCCCTGGCCACCGACGTGCGCAACCGCCTGGGCAACCAGGCCGGGGTGGTCGCCCTGTTCGTGCCCGCCGGGGACAAGGTGAGCTTCGTGGTGGCCACCACGGCCGCCGCCCGGGACAAGGGCCTGGCCGCCGGCAAGCTGGTCGGGTCGTTCTCGCCGGCCATCGACGGCCGGGGCGGCGGCAAACCGGACATGGCCCAGGGCGGCGGCGCCAAGCCGGCCGGCATCGACGACGCCATCGTGCTGCTGCGCAAGGAGCTGGGCAGCGCGTGACGCATGAGGTTCCGGCCGCCGACCTGCCCGGGAGCAACGACCCCGGGCCAGGTCGGCGGCTCGGCGTCGACGTGGGTTCGGTACGCGTCGGGGTGGCGCTGAGCGATCCGGCGCCCATCCTCGCCAGCCCGCTGGTTACGCTGTCCCGTGACGAGCGGTCGGGGAGTGATCTCGACCGGCTCTCCGAGCTCGTCACGGAGCATGAGGTGGTCGAGGTGGTCGTCGGTTTGCCGAAGACGCTGGCCGGCCGGCACGGCCCGGCCGCACAGGGCGCTGTCGCCTACGCCACCGCATTGGCTCAGCGAGTCGGGCAGGTGCCGGTCCGGCTCGGCGACGAACGGCTGACGACGGTGACCGCGTCGCGGATGCTGTCGCAGCGGGGCGTGCGCGGCAAGAAGCAGCGTGCGGTGGTCGACCAGGCCGCGGCCGTGGAGATCCTCCAGGCCTGGCTGGACGCCCGCACGGCCGCGCTGGCCAGGAATGCCGATCGGGTCGGGGAAAGCTCACCGGAGGTGGCGGAGTGACCGACGGACTCGGACTGTTCGACAACTCGAGGGGCGACCTCGACCACGACGACGAGGACTACGAGGACGAGCGGCCCCGGCGGCAGCGTCCCAAGCGGCGCAAGCGCAAGGCCACGTTCTGGGTGTTCGCGGCCGTGGTCGTGCTCATCATCGGCGGTGGCGCGTACTACGGCCTGACCGAGATCCTCGGCTTCGGCTCGTACGACGACTACACCGGTTCGGGTGAGGCCGACGTGGTCATCGAGGTGACCTCCGGCCAGGGCACCGCCGACATCGGCGCGACGCTCAAGGACAAGGGCGTGGTGGCCAGCGCGCGGGCGTTCACCGTGGCGGGCGAGGACGACGCCAAGGTCAAGGGCATCCAGCCCGGCTACTACGCGATGAAGACCAAGATGTCCGGCAAGGCTGCGGTGGCCCGGATCCTGGAGAAGAAGTACCGGGTCGGCCAGCTGCAGATCAAGGCGGGCACCCAGCTCGACGACATCACCCAGCCGGACAAGAAGGTCACCCCGGGCATCTTCACGCTGATCGCGGACGCCGCCGCGGTGACGATCGACGGCAAGCAGGCCGGCCCGACCGTGGAGCAGCTGCGCAAGGCCGCCGAGACCGCGGACCTCAAGACGCTGGGCGTCGCTTCCTGGGCGATCCCGGACGCGAGCAAGGCCGAGCCCAAGCGCAGGCTGGAGGGCCTGATCACGCCCGGTGTCACCGACATCATGCCTGGTCAGAGCGCTGAGGACACGCTGAAGACGGTGCTGACGAACTCGGCGAGCACGATGGACGGCTGGGGCATGCCCAAGCTGGCCGACAACACCGGGTACACGCCGTACCAGGTGCTGGTGATGGGCTCGCTGATCGAGCGCGAGGGCATCGCGAAGGACTTCGGCAAGATCTCCGAGGTGACCTACCGGCGGCTGGCCGAGGGCACCAAGCTCGGCTACGACTCGACCATCAACTACGTGCTGGACGCGCCGGTCATCACCACGAACGGCGCCGCTCGCAACGCGCCCGGGCCGTACAACACCTACCTCAACACCGGGCTGCCGCCGACCCCGATCGCCGCGCCGAGCAGCGACGCGGTCAACGCGGCGGCCAAGCCCGAGCCGGGCAACTGGCGGTTCTTCGTGAAGTGCCAGAAGGACGGCACGTCCTGCTTCGCGGAGAACGCCCAGCAGCACCAAGCGAATGTGAACAAGGCCCGCGCCGATGGCGTCTTCTAGGGCGGGTGTGGTCGGCAAGCCGATCGCGCACTCCTTGTCGCCGGTGCTGCACGGTGCCGCGTTCGCGGCGCTGGGCCTGACCGGCTGGACGTACGAGCGGATCGAGGCGGACGAGGCGGAACTGCCTGGGCTGGTAGCGGGTCTCGGCCCGGAGTGGGCCGGGCTGTCGGTCACCATGCCCGGCAAGTTCGCCGCGCTTTCCCTGGCCAGTGAGGCAACCGAGCGTGCGCAGCTCGTCGGTGCCGCGAATACGTTGGTGCACTTGGAGTCCGGCGGCTGGCGGGCCGACTGCACCGACGTGGACGGGGTTGTCGGCGCGTTGACGCACGCAGGTGGCTTTTCGTCCACTTCGGACAGTCACGCCGTGCTGCTGGGTGCGGGCGGGACCGCGTTGGCGGCTCTGGTCGCTCTGGCGAGCCTGTCGGTGTCCAGGTTCTCTTTGGTGGTGCGGGATCCGGCTCGCGCAGGGGACGCTTTGCGGTGCGCGGAACGGCTTGGTGTCAAGGTTGACGTGCATCGCTGGGCGGACACGGACTTCGGTTCGCTTTCTGCTTCGGCGGACGTCCTGGTGAGCACCGTTCCCGGCAGCGTCGCCGATCCTTACGCGTCGGAACTGTCTGAGGCTCCTTGTGTGCTCGACGTGATTTACCATCCGTGGCCCACGAAACTGGCCACCGCTGTTCAGGATCGCGGCGGGAAGCTGTGCACCGGCCTGGATATGTTGCTGCATCAGGCTTTTGGGCAGTTCGAGCAGTTCACCGGGTCGGCCGCGCCGCGCGCGGCCATGCGGGACGCGTTGTCCACAGCCACCGGCATGCCCCTGGCCTGACCCCGAGCACCCGTGATAGACAGTAGGTGACGCTCACGATGCGGTGTGTGTCAGGTGATCTCGGAGGGTGTGCGTGGGTACAACGATGACCGTCGCGCTGCTGGCTGTCGTCCTGGTGGGCATGGCCGTGTTCTTCATGGGTTTCCTCGCGTTGTTCGCGGGCATCGCGGTGGTGGGCACCGTGGCCGCGGCCGCCTCGCGGACCACCACCCGCCGCAAGCTCGGCCAGTAGCCTCCTGGCGTCCTCGGGCGTCGGCCGATAGTCTGGCCGGCTGCCTATCGAGAGGACGCCATGACTACCGACGACGAGATCCTGAACGTCATCGTCGGCGACAAACCCGCGCCGTACTCGGTGAAAGTGGTCGTCGACGACTACAACCCGGACTGGCCGCGCTGGTACGAAGAGGAAGCCTCGCGGATACGCTCGGCTTTGGGGCCGATCGCCGTGCGGCTTGAGCACGTGGGCTCGACCTCGGTCCCTGGGCTGCCCGCCAAACCCATCATCGACGTGATCCTGGCGGTCCCGGACTCGTCCATTGAGGACGCCTACGTGCCCGCGCTGGTGGCGGCCGGATACGACCTGCACATCCGCGAACTGGAGTGGCACCAGCACCGCGTGTTCTACAACCGCGTCGAACGCGGCCACCGCCGCGACGTCAACCTGCACGTCTACACAGAGGGCTGCGCCGAGTACGACGCCTGCGTGGTCTTCCGCGACTGGCTACGCACCCACCCGGAAGACCTTGCCCTGTACCGGGACGCCAAACTGGAACTGTCCAAAAAGGACTGGAAGTACGTCCAGAACTACGCCGACGCGAAAACCCCGGTCATCGAGACCATCAAAACCCGCGCCGCCCCCACCCCCACCCCCTGCCCCAAGCACTAACCCCCGTGTCCCACACTCACCGCCCCCGTGTCCCACGTTCGCCGCCCCCGAATTCCCCATTGGCGGGAGATCCCAGGGGGCTTGAATGTGGGACACGGCGTCCGTGAACGTGGGACACGCGGGTCAGGCGTCGAGGTCGGTGGCGATCAGCTCGGCCACCTTGTCCAGACTGGACTGGGCGCCCTCGCCGTCGGCGGCCAGGATCACCTCGTCGCCGTGCATCGCGCCGAGCGTCATCAGGTTGAGCAGGCTGGCCGCGGGCACCGGTTCGCCACCCTCCTTGCGGATGGTGATGGTCACCGGCTGTTCCGCGGCCAGGCGCGCGACCAGCGCGGCGGGCCTGGCGTGCAGGCCCACCGTGCTGGCCACCCGGACTCTCAGCTCAGCCACGACGGTGCGGGTTGGGCGGAGGCTGCTGCTGTTGCTGCTGCATCCGGACCCGGTCGGTCGGGGCGTCCACCCCCGTCGTCTCCACATCCAGCGGCTCGTCCTCGCGGCCCGGGGTGCGCAGGTTCCACCGGGTGATGACGAACCGGAACACCACGTAGTAGATGGCCGCGAAGACCAGGCCGATCGGGATGATCAGCCATGGTTTGGTCGCCAGGTTCCAGTTCAGCACGTAGTCGATCGACCCGGCGGAGAACCCGAACCCGTCGTGCACGCCAAGCGCGTTGGTCACCGCGAGCGACAGGCCGGTGAGCACGGCGTGCACGATCAGCAGCGGCCACGCGACGAAGATGAACGCGAACTCCAGAGGCTCGGTCACGCCGGTCAGGAACGACGCTAGCGCGGCGGACAGCATCAGACCGCCGACGATCTTGCGGTTCTCCGGCTTGGACGTGTGGTAGATCGCCAGCGCGGCGGCGGGCAGCGCGAACATGAAGATCGGGAAGAAGCCGGACATGAACGTGCCCGCGGTCGGGTCGCCGGCGAAGAACCGGTTGAGGTCACCGGTGGCGCCGTTGGAGCTGCCGAACACGAACCACACGAACGAGTTGATGATGTGGTGCAGGCCGAACGGGATGAGGAAGCGGTTGAGCGCGCCGTAGACCCCGGCCCCGACCACGGTCGACCCGGCCACGCCCTCGCCGACATCCGTCAGCACGATGTTGACGTACCGGTACAGCAGGCCCAGGATGACGCCGACCACCAGCATGGCCAGCGCGGCCAGGATCGGCACGAACCGCCGCCCGCCGAAGAACGCCAGGTACGGCGGCAGCTTGATGCGGTGGTAGCGGGTCCACAGCGAGGCCGAGATCAGGCCGGTGATGATGCCGCCGAGCACGCCGTACGGTCCGGTCATGAAGGACTTGCCGTCGACCAGCGCGGCGTCGTAGAACCCGACCGTCGTGAACAGCACGTTGTGGAACACCAGGTAGCCCACCGCGGCGGCGATCGCGGCCGAGCCGTCCGCGCGCCGCGCGTAGCCGACCGCGATACCGATCGCGAACAGCAGGGGGAGGAACCCGAACAGTGCGTCACCGCCGGACCCGACCACCTTGGCGATGTCGTCGAAGGCGGTCCCCGGGATGGCCGCGATCAGCTCGCCCTGGCCCTTGCCGGAACCGTCGATATAACCGAGCCTGGACAGCAGGGCCGCGGCGGGCAGGACCGCGATCGGCAACATCAGGCTGCGGGCGAATCGTTGTAATCCGGCGAAGCCTCGGCCGGATTGCTGGATCTGTGGTGCGCTCACTGGAAGTTTCTCCCGTATCGGGGCGGGGTCCTGACGGCGATTGTTTTCCGCCCTGGTCTAGACCAGGGCAGTGCGGCACTATGCGCCTGACAGGTGTTAAGTGTCAACGACTGTTACACCTTCGTGTCGCTACGCTCAGGACCCGGCCAAAGCGGGTCCGACCGGGAGGGAAGAATAGATGGCTGACGAACGGGCCGCGAAGATACTCGCCGCGATCGGCGGAGCGGACAACGTTGTCGAACTCGAACCGTGCATCACCCGGCTACGGTGTGAGCTCAACGACGACTCCTTGGTCGACGAGCGGGCGTTGCGCGCGCTCGGGGTCCACGGGGTCGTGCGGATGGGCGGCGCGGTGCAGATCGTGGTCGGCCCCGAAGCGGACACCATTGCCCAGGACATAGAGGACCTTTTGTGAGCTTGCGAGTTTCCAGCCCCGTCGGGGGCGAAGTGGCCGGGCTGTCGGCCGTGCCGGATCCGGTGTTCTCCCAGGCGATGGTCGGCCCCGGGCTGGCCGTACGGCCCGCTGCCGTGGCCGGAGACGTCCTGGCGCCGATCGACGGCATGGTCGCCACCCTGCACCCCCATGCGTTCGTTGTCGCGGGCGACAGCGGCCAGGCGGTGCTCGTCCACTTGGGAATCGACACCGTGAAGCTGAAAGGCGAGGGTTTTGTCTTACATGTGGTGAAAGGCGAGACCGTGCGGGCGGGACAGCCGGTGGTCGGCTGGGATCCGGTGGCGATCGAGGCGGCCGGCTATTCCACGATCTGCCCGGTGGTCGCGCTGGACGCGCAGAACGGCGCGCTGGCGGAGTTCGCGCCGGACGGCCCGGTGAATCCCGGGGACCGGTTGTTCGTCTGGAATGACTGACGGCCGAGCCGGGTTTCCGGTGAATTACCGCCATTGACGAACGAATCCGTGCGAAAGGACCATTCGCACGGACATCTTCTGGCGGTCCGGGCAGTGCGCAAGCCAGCCTGGAGGCATGGCAGCAGCACTGACATTCCTCGGGGCGGGAGCCCTCGCGGGCGCGCTGGGCCGCGTCCTGCTGGCGCAGCTGCGGCGGGGAGCGACCGTCCGCCCGGGCTGGTGCGAGGCGGCGACCGGCCTGCTGTGGGCGGCGGTCGCCGTGAGCGGCATGCCCGCGTGGTGGATGCCGGTGATGCTCGGCCTGTCGTGGTTCGCGGTGCTACTGGTGATCACCGACCTCACCCACCACCGCCTTCCCAACACCCTCACCATCCCGGCCTACCCAGCCCTGATCGCCCTCCTGATCCCCCCAACCCTTCTCGCCCCAGACCCCACCCTGCCCACCAGAGCAGCCACCGGCGCCCTCCTGTTCTGGTGTCTCCACGCGACCATCCACACCCTCACATCCACCATCATGGGCGCCGGCGACGTCAAACTGTCCGGCACCCTCGGGGCCCTCCTCGCCGCCACCACCCCCACTCTCCCCACCACCCCCGCCCCCCTCGCTGCCACTACCCCCGCGCTCCCCATCAACTCGGCCGCTCTCTCTGCCGCCGATCCCGCCATCCCCACCTCCTTCCCTGCCCTCTTCTCGACCCTCGTCCCCGCGCTCCCCGCGCTTCTCCTGATCCTCTCCCTCGCCCTCCTCCTAGCCGCCCTCACAACCCTCACCCTCCACCTCGCAACCCACTTCCCACCCCTCCGCCTCCCCATCCCTTTCCGCCATCCCAACTCCCTCCACCCTCGCCCTTCCCGCCACCGCAGCCTCCTGTGCCCTCACACCCCTTCTCCCCACCCCAAACCTGCCCATTGCCCGAAGCTTCTCCGCCTTGCCGTCCCTGCCAATCACCGCAAGTCCGCCCGGTTCGGCATCCCTGTCCGGCGCGCGAAACCTCTCCGCCTCCCCGTCCCTTTCTGTCGTCGCAAGCCCGTCCGCTTCACGAACCGTGTCCACTACCCGAAGCTTCTCCGTCGTCTCGTCCTTTCCCGACACCCCAAGCTCGCCCAATTCACCGAACCTGCCCACCGCCCCAAGTCCTTCCGCCGTCCCACAACCGTCCGTCAACCCACCCCCGTCTGCATTCATCCGTCCTGCCACTCCGCGCTGTTCCGCCACAGATCCGTCCGCCACGCCAAACCTGTCCGCGTACTCATCCCAACTGCCGCAGGCTCTGGCACTCCCGCTGTCACCAGCCTTCCCGCAGTCATCCAGCCTCACCCATCACGCAACCGCAACCTTCTTCGCCTTCCCGCGCTCCTCCGCACACCCAGACGCTTGCGTAGTTCCAGCACCGTTCCCCGCACCTCTGTTCACTCCCATCTCTCGACCACCGTCCACGCCGACCCCTCCACCGCGGTCCGCAGTTGCACTCCTGCCGCCCTGCGCGTCGAGGACACAGCCACCGCCTGCACCCACACCACCCCCATCACTCACCGAGCCCCGAACTCACCAACCGCCAGCACTCAGGCCAGCACCACCGCCTGCCTTCACAAACGGGCCACCGCTGGCCTTCCCGCAGTCCTGCGCTCTCAACCATCCCGCCAACATGCCTCAGCTCCCCGTACTCACACTGCCGGCCGCGTTCCTGCGGCCAGTAGTACCTCCGCAGCTGCCCGCACGTCCGTGCTGGTCCGGTCTCGGATGTCTTTGGGTGCGCGCATTCCCGCGACCTTCCAAGCCCGCATCCCGCATGCCCCGGGCCTTCTCGTCGCCACCTGGCTTCTGGCCATGCACGCTCTCAGTCCATGACACCAAGGGCTTCGGCTCGCTCCCCAGAAACCCCCGTCGTCCACCCTGCGCCAAAGGCTTTCCCGTGCAACACATCTCGCAAAGAACCGGCACCCTCTGTCGCCATCGCAATCACGCGCCACGGAGGCACCTCCCCGCGCCGTCCTGCGCCGCAACGGGCCGCCGCTTAACCATCCCGGGCTGAGCCCGGCTTCACCCCGAACCTGCGCGGCCCCGCGCAGTCCCTCGTGCTGCCCATTTCATGGCGGCGCAGCCAGAAACCCCACGGAGGTTCACGATGTCTGAAGAGTTCTTGTTGCAGTTCCGGGATGTCCGGCCGCCTGCGGATATCCCCATCGAGACGATGACGGCGGCGCAGTGTCTGGATGTGCTGGCCGACGCGGAGAAGGCGATCGCCTGGTGTGATGCGCGGACGGCGCAGGCGTTGGCGCGGTTCGCGGAGCTGCGGCCGCCGACGAGGCCAGGTATGGACCTCGCGGATGGGGCGCGGGAGGAGGTCTCGATGGAGCTGGGGATCGCACCGCTCACCGCGGCGACGGAGATCCGCAAGGCCCGGGATCTGGTCGCGCGCCTCCCCGAGACCCTGAAAGCCTTGGAGAAAGGGGAGATCGACCACCGTCGTGCCCAGTCGATGGCGGAACTCACCAAGGTCCTGTCCGAAGAAGACGCTCACCTGGTCGAAAAGCGCGTCCTGGAACGGGGACCGCGGTCAAGCCTCGGGGCGTTCCGCGAGGCGGTCCGGGTGACATCGTCCAGAGTGGACTCGAGATCGCGCGAGAAACGCGAGAAGGCCGCCAAGGACCAAAGGGATGTCTACCAGTTCCCGTGTTTCGATGGGATGGCCGAACTCAGCGCCAGCCTCACCGAGCAGGAGACGACCACCGCCAAGCGGAGGATCGACAAACTGGCGAGACAGGCGAAAACGAAGGGCAACAAACGTTCGCACGGACAACGGCAGGCCGACGTGGTGGTTGACCTCGTCCTCGGCCCCGAACGCTTCCAGGTCATGGTGAACGCCACGATCTCGTCGCCCACTCTCGAACTCCTCACCGCGGGCGGCGGCCCGGAGCACGCTCGGAAACTGATGGAAGACCCGAAGTGGCGGCGGATCATCAGCCATGCCACCGGGAACGTTCTCGTGGACGACCACCGCAGACGGGCGTCCCCGGCGCTCACCCGCTACATCCACGTCCGCGACCGCACCTGCCGCGTGCCCGGCTGCAGCGCGGTGGCCGAGCGCAGCGAGATCGACCACACGATCCGGCACGCCGACCAAGGCGTGACCGGCCCCGCCAACACCGGCGCCTACTGCCGGTTCCACAACCTCTGGAAGGAACGCAGCTCCTGGATCGTCACCCAGCCCACGCCGGGCACCTTCACGTTCACCAGTCCCGAAGGCCGCGTCTACCACAGCACCCCCGAGCCCTACGAGGAGCCCTGACAACCCGTTCGCCAGGAAGGGAGCCCTGTGATGACCTGACCACATGCATGACCCAGGACAACTGAACAAGCGGCAGGACGCGCTGCGAACCGAGGCCGGCGAGGTCCTCGGCAGGCTGACCCTGATCGAGGACATCGGGCCCGGGCTGATGACCGGAAGCTACGTGTCCCGGCTGATGACCTGGCCGGAGCTCGACATGATGGTGCTGGTCGGCCCGGACTTCACGCCGGAGGACGTGCTGGGCCTGATGGCGCGGCTGGTCGGGCTGCCCGGGGTGGTTGGCCTGGACTACGCCGACGAGCGTGGGCTGAGGTGTCCAACAGAGCACCGCCGGGATGAGCGCTTCCACGTCGGCGTGAAGATCGAGCACGGCGCCACCACCTGGAGCGTCGATCTCTCGCTGTGGCTGCACGACCTGCACACCAACGTCACCGAGTGGCACGACCGCCTGCGCGACACGATCACGCCTGAGCAGCGGGAAGCCGTGCTGTGGATCAAGGACGTGTGGCATCGGCGGCCGGAGTACCCGGCGGAGGTCGGTGGGCTGGATGTGTACACGGCTGTCTGTGAGGGCGGCGTGCGCACCCCGGCCGAGTTCGCCGGCTGGCTGTCCGAGCGCGGGCACCCGGGTTGGCTGTGAGCTGGCAACTCATGACAGGATCGTCCCGTGTTGCGCTGGATGACTGCGGGGGAATCGCACGGACCCGCACTGGTCGCGGTCCTCGAAGGCATGGTCGCCGGGGTCGAGGTGACCACTGAGGACCTGTCGGTGCAGATGGCCCGTCGCCGGCTCGGGTTCGGCCGGAGCCCGCGGATGGGCTTCGAGACCGATCACACCGAGTTCCTCGGCGGTGTCCGGCACGGCCGGACGCAGGGCGGCCCGATCGCGGTCAAGATCGAGAACGCCGAGTGGCCGAAGTGGGAGAAGGTCATGTCGGCCGATCCCATCGACCCCGCCGAGCTGGAGGGCTCCAAGCGCAACGAGCCGCTGACCCGCCCGCGGCCCGGGCACGCCGACCTGGCCGGCATGCAGAAGTACGGGTTCGACGAGGCGCGGCCGGTGCTGGAGCGCGCCAGCGCCCGTGAGACCGCGGCACGCACGGCCCTGGGCACCATCGCCAAGAACTTCCTGCGCCAGCTGCTGGGTGTCGAGGTCATCAGCCACGTGGTGTCCATCGGGGCGGCCGAGGCGCCCGAGGGGCCCGAGCCCACCGCGGCCGACCTCGCGGCCATCGACGAGAGCCCGGTGCGCGCGTTCGGCCAGGCGGCGACCGACGCCATGATCGCCGAGGTGGACGCGGTCAAGAACGCGGGTGACACGGTCGGCGGCGTGATCGAGGTGATCGCGTACGGGCTGCCGCCCGGTCTCGGCTCGTACGTGCACTGGGACCGCAGGCTGGATGCGCGGCTCGCCGGCGCCCTGATGGGCGTGCAGGCGATGAAGGGCGTGGAGATCGGCGACGGCTTCACCACGGCCAAGCGCTGGGGCAGCAAGGCGCACGACGAGATCGACCGTGCCGTGGGCGCGGTGACCGGCGTGAGCCGCCGGTCCAACCGGGCCGGCGGGCTCGAGGGTGGCGTGACCAACGGTGAGCCGGTGCGTGCCAGGGTCGCGATGAAGCCGATCTCGACCGTGCCCAAGGCGTTGTCCACTGTGGACACCACGACCGGTGAGCCCGCGGTGGCCATCCACCAGCGCTCCGACGTGTGCGCGGTGCCCCGTGCGGGTGTCGTGCTGGAGTCGGTGTTCGCGCTGGTGCTCGCCGAGGCGGCGCTGGAGAAGTTCGGCGGTGACTCGATGCCCGAGACCCACCGCAACGTCGAGTCGTACCTCAAGGCGCTGGAGGAACGCTGGTGAGCACACCCGGACCGGTGCTTGTGCTGGTCGGCCCGCCCGGGTCGGGCAAGAGCACGATCGGCCGGATGGCCGCGGAGCACCTCGGCGTCGAGTTCCACGACTTCGACGACGACATGCAGGCGGAGCACGGCAAGGAAGCCGGCGAACTGGTGGTCGACTTCGGCCGCGAACGGTTCCAGGAGCTGGAGTTCGAGCTGCTGACCCGCGTGCTCCCGGAGCACCACGGCGTGCTCGCCCTCGGCGGCGGCACACCCACCGCGCCGGGCGTCCCCGAGCTGCTCAAGCCGTTCCACGTCGTGTTCCTCGACGTCGACCTGGACCATCTGCTGAAGCGCGAGGGCCTGCTCCCACTCCACCCGTGGCTGATGCCCAACCCCCGGGCGCAGCTCCGCCAACTGCTGACCGACCGCCGCCCGGTCTACACCGCCGTCGCCAACACCACCATCCCCACCAGCGACCGCGACCCGCAGGACATCCTCAAAGACGTCCTCGCCACCCTCCAGCCCCAGGCCTGACACCAACTCCGAGCCCGGCACAGCACCGATAGACGCTCGCCGAACGGTCGCCGCCCTTGGGCAAGCAGTGCGGTCCGGCTGGCGATAGCGGTTGCTGACAATCCAGCGGAAATCCGACGGGTGCTGCTGGCCATTCGACTCCCCGACCCCGTAACACGAAGCCCCTCGGGGCGATACGGCGCGGGTGGCTGGCGCGGGTGGCTGGCGCGGGTGGCTGGCGCGGGTGGCTGGCGCGGGTGGCTGGCGCGGGTGGCTGGCGCGGGTGGCTGGCGCGGGTGGCTGGCG